>DAINSQ010000001.1:0-101746 GCA_036741235.1 Saprospiraceae bacterium
AACCCCTCATAACCCCTCATAACCCTTCATAACCCCTCATAACCCCTCATAACCCTTTACAACACCTTCACCCTGCTCAGGTGCTTGCCATCTTCGTCATAAAGGTGTACGGAGCATGCGAGGCAGGGGTCAAACGAGTGAATAGTACGAAGAATCTCCACTGGCTGATCGGGATCGGCAATCGGCGTATTATCCATCAAAGAAGACTCATAAGCCGAAGTTTTACCCTCAAAGTCGCGTGGAGAAGCGTTCCAGGTAGTGGGGACCACCAGTTGATAATTTTTGATTTTTTTATCTTCAATTACTATCCAATGTGCAAGGGCGCCGCGCGGGGCTTCGGTATGGCCAACCCCCTGCGCTTGTTTTTCCCAGCGATCCGGGTTAAATTTCTCGGTATTGGCCATACGCGTATCTCCGTTGCGGATATTGGCGATAAGTTGGTCGTAGAATTCGAGCGCCCATTGGGCCACTAATACGCTTTCGAGGCCGCGGGCGGCAGTTCTGCCTAAAGTAGAGAAAAGAGCTGTAACGGGAGCTCCAAGCTTGGCCAATGTTTTGTCTACGATGTCTTTGTATTCGGGAATACCTTTAGCATAACCTACAAGCATTCTCGACAGCGGGCCGACTTCCATGGCGTTGCCCTTCCAGCGCGGCGTTTTGAGGTAGCTGTACTTCTGCTCTACATCGAGGTATTCGTAAGGCGGCTTGGGCCCGGTATAGTTTATTTTGGATTCGCCCTTCCAGGGATGCAGTCCTTTATCATTGCCTTCTTCGTAATCATACCAAGAGTGAGTCACGAACTCTTGTACCTCGGCGTCGTTGCGCAAGTCCACATCATAAACTTTGCTGATGTCTTTGTTAAGGATAGCGCCTGCGGGGAACTTGTAGCTCAACGGATCATTGTAACCGTTGGTGGGCAGGTCGCCGTAAGCCAGGTAATTGCCCAGGCCGCCGCCAATACTGGCCCAATCCAGATAATAGGGCGCAATAGCCAACAAATCCGGAATGTATACTTGCTCAATAAAAGCTTTTGCCTGGTGAAGCAAATCGCTTACATAGGCCAATCGTTCAGCATTGATCGCACTAGCCTCATCCAGCCCGATGGAGCATGCCATACCGCCCACCAGGAAGTTGGGGTGCGGGTTTTTTCCGCCGAAGATAGTATGGATTTTGACTACCTCTTTCTGCCATTCGAGGGCCTCGAGGTAGTGTGCCACTCCGATCAGGTTGATTTCAGGCGGCAGTTTGTAAGCGGGGTGCCCCCAATAGCCGTTGGCAAAAATGCCCAACTGACCGCTCTCCACAAACTTTTTAAGCCTGTTGATCAAGTCGCTGAAATAACCCGGCGAACTCTTTGGATAATTAGAGATGCTTTGTGCAATTTCCGACGTTTTTTTCGGATCTGCGCTCAGGGCGCTTACAATGTCAACCCAGTCAAGCGCATGCAAATGGTAAAAATGCACTACGTGGTCGTGCATATACTGGGTACAGAACATAATATTGCGCACCAATTCAGCATTGGGGGGCACAACAATACCCAGGGCGTCCTCAACAGAGCGCACCGATGCCAGCGAGTGCACGGAAGTGCATACGCCGCAAACGCGACCTACGAAAGCCCATGCATCGCGCGGATCGCGGCCTTTAAGGATTTCTTCCAGCAGGCGTACCATGGTGCCGGAACTATAGGCCTGCGCCACCTTGCCATCCTTGATTTCCGCTTCAACGCGAAGGTGACCCTCAATTCGTGTGATCGGGTCTATTACTATTCTCTGACTCATTGTTCTTTGTTTTGTTGGTCTGACTTTGTGGTTTATGGGTTAATAAGTTAATTCGTTTATAAACCTATAAACCCTATAAACCCTCTCCCATTAAGATTTCAACTCCTTCTCGGAATCTTTGCCTTCGGCTACCAGGTCGTCAACCAGTTTTTTCTTTCTGACATTGGTGGCTATGGCGTGAGCGGCGATGCCTGCGGCCGTTACGCCGGCAGCCACCATGCCAACCTCGTCGGCGCTGCTTTCAATGCCAAAGCCGGGGAAAGAGGCCATCTGGCGGTAAAGCGGGCCGTTGTCCCAGAAATTGGCTTCACTACAACCGATACAACCGTGACCGGATTGGATGGGGTAGCTAACGCCGTCATTCCATTTGATGATCCCGCAAGAATTGTAAGTCATCGGGCCCTTGCAGCCTACTTTGTAGAGGCAATAGCCTTTTTTGGCGTTTTCGTCGTCGAAACTTTCAACAAACAAACCTGCATCGTAATAAGGCCGACGGTAGCAGCTGTCGTGTACGCGCTTGGAATAAAAAGCTTTGGGCCGGCCCACTTTGTCGAGTTCGGGCAAGCGTCCAAATGTAATTATGTGTACCAATACGCCGGCCATCACTTCGCCAATGGGCGGGCAGCCCGGTACTTTCACTATAGGTTTGCCTTTTACTAATTTATGAATAGGCGTAGCGCCTGTAGGATTGGGATAAGCAGCCTGTACACAGCCGTTGCAGGCGCAACTGCCCCAGGCGATGATTGCCTTGGCGCCGGCTGCAGCTTCTTCCAGCACCTGAATGGCTGACTTGCCTCCGATACAGCAATAAACGCCGTCGTTGTCAACAGGAACAGAACCCTCTACGCAAAGTACATATTCGCCAAAGTAGTCTTTCATTGTTTTTTCTTTGGCTGCTTCAGCGGCGTGGCCCGAGGCTGCCATCAATGTCTCAGTATAGTCAAGCGACAATTTGTCGAGCAGGATGTCGGCTACAATCGGGTGCGAGGAGCGAATGAAAGATTCGCTACAGCAAGTGCACTCCTGGAAGTGTAGCCAAATGACGGGTACGCGAGGCGTCTTTAATAGGGTGTTGGCGATTTGGGCCGTGCCCGTGGCTTCCAAGCCCAGGTATGCGGCCATCATCGTACAGAACTTCATGAAGTCCCGGCGGGAGTAACCTCGTTGCCGCAATTCCTCGTAATAGGTAGGGCGTTTTTGTTCCGGAGCAGCCATGTGTTGGTGTTTTGATCGAAATTGTGAAAATAATTTGTCCAAATTCTTCACAAGAAAAATATAAATCAACTCAAGTCCCAAGACAATTGTCATTTGTACTAAGTGATTTTTATCATGCATCGCCGCATTCAGTCGTTTTATCTTTACCTTCAATCATTTTAATATCACGATCTTTCAACACAATAAAAAAATCGATATGATCCGCATTACCAAGGGCATGCTGATTGGCTTATTGCTCGTAGCGCCTGTGCTTGCATTCGCTCACGCCGGCCACGGTCAATTCTCATGGAACGACATCCGCCACTATGTGTTCTCGCCCGAACACGCTGTGCCTGTAGTCGCTATCGTTTTGCTGGGCATTACGCTGATCAAGGCTACGTTGTACGCCAAGCGCGCGAACAAGAAAGCTGATCACAATAATTGAAGTACTGCGGCGGAATTATGCATGAGTTATCTATCGTAATGGGCATTGTGGATATCGCCGCTACCGCAGTGAAGAAGGCCAATGCCAGTACGGTGGAGGTCATCGAACTGGAAATAGGCGAATTATCAGGCATAGAAACAGATGCGCTGCTTTTCGCTTGGGATGCCGCCGTTAAAAATACCGTGCTGGCTCAAGCTCAAAGGGATATCCGATTCATACCGGGCAGAGCCCGCTGCTCAGATTGCGGCGAGGTTTTTGACATGCGACAGTTGTACGATCCTTGTCCCCAATGCGGTAATTTTTTGAATGAGATTAT
Source organism: Saprospiraceae bacterium (assembly GCA_036741235.1). GTDB lineage: Bacteria > Bacteroidota > Bacteroidia > Chitinophagales > Saprospiraceae > JABWBR01. Next base: position 3,734 of record DAINSQ010000001.1, read on the forward strand.
ACAAGGGCGCGAGTTGAAAGTGAAGGCGCTCACTGTTTCCTAAACAAAAGCCATTATATCATGTGCAGCACCTGCGGATGTAACCAACCCGCCGACGCGGTGACCATTACCCGCGTAGGCGAGGGGCTCCGCCTCGATCTGGGCCCCAACCACGCGCATCAACATGCGCCGTTTAATGCGCATCATCACCACCATCATCACGGTGACGGTCATCACCATCATCACAACGGGCATCATCACCAGCCGGTGACCATTGAACTGGAGCAGGATATTTTGCAAAAAAATAATCTGCTGGCTCAGCGCAACAGAGGTTATTTCGAAGCCAAGCGCATCCTGGCGCTCAACCTGGTGAGCTCCCCCGGATCAGGCAAAACGGCGCTGCTTGAACGCACCATAAGCGATCTGAAAAACGACCTGCCGATCGCCGTTATCGAAGGCGATCAGCAAACTACCAACGACGCCGACCGCATTGCCAAAACAGGGGCGCCCGTTGTACAGATCAATACCGGCAAGGGCTGCCACCTCGACTCTGACATGGTGCGCAAGGCCGTCCGCCAACTCGATCCGCCCAACGATTCGCTGTTGATGATCGAAAATGTGGGCAACCTGGTTTGCCCCGCTCTGTTTGACCTCGGTGAAGGCGGTCGCGTGGTGATTATCAGCGTTACCGAAGGAGACGATAAGCCGATCAAATATCCCGATATGTTTTTTTCGGCTAATGTGTGCGTTATCAATAAAATTGACCTGCTGCCTTATGTGCCTTTCGATGTGGAAAAGGCAAAAGCTTATGCCCTCCAGGTAAATCCGCGCCTCCGGTTTTTTGAATTGTCGGCGCTTACAGGACAAGGCATGGACGAATGGTATGGTTGGCTCAAAGCTCAATTTGCCCACTTCCGCGATTACCAGCATATTCACTGACATGCTTGCGCGCCATATCCATATCGAAGGTCAGGTGCAGGGCGTAGGCTTCAGGCCTTTCGTTTACAGGCTGGCGATGGCGATGGGCATTCAAGGTTGGGTGAACAATGGGGTAGACGGCGTTCATGTTGAAGCATGCGGCCGGGCAGCCCAGCTCGATGATTTTTGCCGCAGATTGGCTGACGAAGCGCCCTCTTGCGCCGTCATTACACATTTTACCATTACCGACATCCCACTGCAGCAATATCCCGATTTTTCTATCAAGACCAGTCTGCCCGCAGGTCGCCCCAGCTTGTTGCTCACGCCCGATATGGGGCTATGCGACAATTGCCGGCACGAATTAAGCGACGCCGGCAACCGCCGGTTTCACTACGCCTTTACGACCTGCACCTATTGCGGGCCGCGTTATTCTATCATACGCCGTTTGCCTTACGACCGCGAGCTGACGAGTATGGCAACTTTTGAAATGTGCCCCGATTGCCTGAAAGAATACAATAATCCCCTCGACAGGCGCTATTATTCGCAAACCAATAGCTGCCCCGCTTGTCCGGTAAGCCTTCAACTATTGGACAAGCAGGGCAATATACTCAGTGATCATCCCGAAGATATTATCAGTAGATCGGCAGCGTTGCTGCTCGAAGGCCGCATACTGGCGGTCAAGGGCATCGGCGGTTATCTGCTGATGGCCGACGCCGCCAACCGCGAGGCCATGCAAACGCTGCGCGAACGCAAAAACCGGCCAAGCAAACCTTTTGCATTGCTTTACCCCAATGCGGATATGCTGGCCGGCGACGTATTCCTCAGTCCCCTTGAAAAAGGGGCTTTCTCAAGCGTAGAAAGCCCCATCCTTTTGCTCACATTAAGGCAAGAACCTGCCGGCGACATACAGGCCGACTTAATAGCGCCGCACCTCAATCAAATAGGCGCCATGCAACCTTATACGCCGCTGCTGGAGTGGCTGTCCAATGAGGTTAACCGACCGCTTGTTGCCACCAGCGGCAATATCAGCGGATCGCCAATATACTACGACGACGAGGAGGCACTGGCATGCCTGGCGCCGCTGGCCGATTTTTTTGTCGTCAACGACAGAGTTATTACTACGCCGCAAGACGACAGCGTAGTGCGCTACGCACCGGAATCGGGCAGGCGCATCGTGGTAAGGCGATCGCGGGGTTATGCGCCTACCCTCATCGGTTCGCCACTCGATGGTCGCTCCGATTCCTTGCTGGCCATGGGCGCCGATATGAAAAGCGCCTTTTCGCTGTTGCATCAGGGCAATGTTTATGTGAGTCAATACCTGGGCGATCTCGATAATTTCGATACCCAACGCCAATTCCGGCATACGATGCATCACCTCATCGATTTACTGCAGGCTCAGCCCCGGGAGGTTTTGACCGATTTGCACCCCCGTTATTATTCAACTGAGCTGGGCGAAACCACCGCAGGGGAACTCTCAATACCGACAAGGGGTATTCAGCATCACCAGGCTCACTTTGCAGCGGTGTTGGCTGAAAACGACCTGATCAATACCACCGAGCCGGTACTGGGAGTTATTTGGGACGGTACAGGATGGGGCAGCGATAACCAGATTTGGGGCGGTGAATTTTTCCTGTATAGCCGCCACACTATGAAAAGAGTGGCTCACCTAAGCTATTTTCCACATTTTTTGGGCGATAAAATGGCGAAAGAACCCCGCTTGTCGGCACTCGCTTTGGCATCGCATCATCCGGAAGCGCTCAAACGCCTGCGGCCCGTCTTTGACGAACAGGAATGGAATGTTTATTTGAAAATGCTGGCGCGCGAACCGGCCTTGTTAACTTCCAGTGCAGGCAGGTTGTTCGACGCAGTGGCCGCCTTGATCGGGGTGCAATTTGTTTCGTCTTTTGAAGGCGAAGCCGCTATGCGCCTCGAAGCAATGGCGGGCAATTATTATCGCCAAAAAGGACTGATGAAAACGCCCTATCGCTTCAACAAGGGCCACGAATTTGACCTGCAAATCCTGGTAGATGATATTCTTGAAGATTTGCGCCGGGGCCGACCGGCAGATTTTATTGCTGCCCGCTTCCACTGGAGCCTGGCAATAAGCCTGCTGGATTTAGCCGAACATCTCGGCGTGCAACGCCTGGCGTTTAGTGGCGGCGTTTTTCAGAACGCATTATTGATTGATTTGATTACTAAAGAATTAAGTAAAAAATATCAACTTTTTTTCCACAAGCAACTTTCTCCCAACGACGAATGCGTATCTTTCGGTCAGCTGGCCTATGCCTGCATTCAGGACGATCGGACTATTGGACGATCGGACTATTGGACTTTCAGTCATAAACCCATAAACATCAAAAATCAAACATCAATAACCAAACATCATAATGTGCCTGGCTATACCCGGTAAAATAGAGGCCATCACGGCCCAGCTCGACGAAACCTTCCGAGTTGCGAAAGTATCGTTCGGCGGTATTCACAAAGAAGTGAATCTGGCCATGCTGCCCGAAGCGCAAGTTGGCGATTACGTGCTGGTTCACGTAGGAGTTGCAATTAGTATAGTGGACGAAGAAGAGGCTCTCAAAACCTTCTCCTATCTCCAACAAATAGGGGAACTTGACGAGTTAGAACCGACAACTGACAACTGACCAGCCCCATGAAACGCAGCTTACAACTCGATTGCCCCTTGCCGCAGCTCGATTTTGACCGCATTATCCTGGGTCATGGCAGCGGCGGTATGCTGACGCACAAGCTGCTGGACCAGGGCATCTTCAAAATCCTCGACAATGAGTGGCTGCGTGATCAGCACGACGGCGCTTTTTTGCACCTCAACGGCCAGATGGCTTTCACCACCGACAGTTTTGTCGTATCGCCTGCCTTTTTCCCCGGCGGCAACATCGGCGACCTGGCCGTCAACGGCACCGTCAACGATATAGCCATGTGCGGCGCCATACCTCGTTATCTCTCACTGGGTTTTATCCTCGAAGAAGGCCTGCTCATGGATGAACTCTGGGAAATATTACTGGCCATCCGCCAGGCCTGCGCCGATGCCGGCGTACAGGTAGTTACTGGCGACACCAAAGTAGTAGAAAAAGGCAAAGGCGACAAAATTTTCATCAATACTACCGGGCTGGGCATGGTACACCCACAGGCGGCCATCCACCATTCGCATATACGAACCGGCGACAAAATTATCGTCAGCGGCCATGTGGCTACCCACGGCGTCGCCATTATGTCAGTGCGTCAGGGCTTGGAATTCGAAACCGACATCACCAGCGATACCACCAACCTCAATCATCTCGTAAAGGGTCTGCTCGACTCCTTTGGGCAACAATTGCGCTTCCTGCGCGATCCTACGCGCGGAGGCGTGGCTACCGTACTCAACGAAATTGCCCGCCAAACCAAGCTGGGCGTCGAGATTAGCCAAACGGCGATACCCGTGCTGGAGCAGGTGGAAAGCGCCTGTGAAATGCTGGGCCTTGACCCGCTCTATGTTGCCAATGAGGGCATCTTTCTGGCCTTTGTCGCTCCCGAAGTTGCCGACGAAGCGCTCGCCCTGCTCCAAAACCTGGAAAAAGGGCGTTTTGCAGCTATCATCGGAGAAGTCTCTGCCGAGCACCCCGGCCAGGTAGTGCAGCGCAGCCGCATCGGCGGGCGTCGTGTGGTGGGCATGCTGCCCGGCGAACAATTGCCCCGAATTTGCTGACAAGTTTTCCTTTTCTTTTCGAATGTTATTTTCCGGACTGCCATTTGCAGACCTGTCGGGCTATTGTACCTTTATCACAAATAACTTGAACATCTATGACCCAACTCCAACGCAAGCTCACCCTCTACGGCCTCACCATGATAGCCGTGGGAAGTTGTATCGGCTCCGGGATTTTTCTCACGCCCAGTGAAATAGCCGGCAGGCTGCCGCATCATGGATTTATCCTGCTGGTTTGGGCGCTTGGCGGATTGATTGCGCTGACCGGCGCGCTCACACTGGCCGAATTGGGGGGTATGTATCCCAAATCGGGCGGGGTGTATGTGTACCTGAAAGCAGCTTATGGCGATTTGGCGGGATTCCTGTACGGCTGGGTGATTTTACTGGTAGTCAATACAGGCGCGCTTGCCGCATTGGGCGCCGGCTTGGCCAAATACCTTACCTACTTCCTGCCCATGAGCGAAACAGCCAGGGTAGTCGCCGCTATTGTCGTCGTAGGCGGGCTCACAGCTATCAACATGCTGGGGATACAGGGCAGCCAGCGCTTCGCCAACCTGTTTACCGGCCTGAAATTGCTGGCTATTGCGGGAATCATTATAGCGGGAATCTTTTCAGGAAATGTTGACATATCGGCCATGACATTTGCCCCGGGAAGCCATACTCCCGACAATTTATCATCGGCGCTTTTATTGGCGCTTATCGGCGTTTTGTGGTCGGCAGGCGGGTGGCACCACGCCTCATACCTGTCGGGCGAGGCCATAGATGCGCCCCGCACCGTGCCCAGGGCCATGATGCTTGGCGCGCTAATAGTGACCATTACCTACGTACTGACCAACTTTGCTTACATGCGCTTATTGCCCCTCGAAGCCATTTCAGCATCGGAAACCGTAGCAGGCGAAGCGGTAGAAACGCTGCTGCCTTTTGGGGGCAAGTTGGTAGCGGCGGCCATTGCCGTATCCATTTTCGGCACCATCGGCATCTACACCATGTCGGCGCCGCGTATTTATTTTGCCATGGCCCAGGACGGCGTTTTTTTCAAAGGTTTGGCCCGTGTTCATCCGCGTTTCAAGACCCCGGCCAACGCCATGATGGTTCAGGCTGCCTGGGCTATCGTGCTGCTCCTGTTCTGGGGCACCTTTCAGAACCTGATCACTTACGTCACCTTCATGGACATTGCCTTCATGGGACTGGCCGGGGCCGGCGTTTTTGTGTTGCGCAGAAAATATCCGCAAGCCGAGCGACCTTACCGAGTATGGGCTTATCCGATTGTGCCGGCCATATTCGTATTGATCTCCGCCGCTTTTGTCGTCAATACGCTTGTAGAACAGCCCAGCCAGGCTTGGGCGGGTCTGGGGCTCACGGCTGTCGGGGTGGGCGTCTTCCGCATTTTTCGCAAAATTGTAGTATCTTCACCTTCCTAATCAGATAATTCGCAATGAAACATTTTTTCGACCTGGTGGGCAGAATATTTTTGTCCTTTATTTTCCTTTTTGAAGCGTATGACTCCATAAAATTTTTTAACGACACCAAAGCGACGATGACCTCGTATGGGTTGACCTGGCGGCAGGATATGTTGCTGTACGGCGCTATCTTCCTGCTCATATTGGGAGGATTGCTCATCCTCACCGGTTATCGCTCAAGCTTTGGCGCCACGCTTTTGTTGCTCTATTGGGTTCCGGCAACATTTATCATCCATTCTTTTTGGAACGATCCCATCGAACTTCAACGCCAGGAATCGATAGAATTCATGAAAAACATTGCCATCACCGGGGGGCTCATTATGGTATTGGTGAATGGCAGCGGACGTTTCAGCATCAGGCGCTTGTTTGCTACCGTCCGCGTACCCGGCGCCGACGGCTAGGCAGCGTTTTTGCCGGGCGGCGACTCCTAAACTAACAACTAACCAACTTAAACAGCTATGTACCGCTTAATCATTACAACTTCTTTGCTACTACACACGCTTTTTGCCGGCGCGCAAATGTGGTTTGAAATCGGCCCTCGCGCAGGCATCAATATCAACGGCTATCTCAATAGCAATATTTCCAACGACGACAACCACGACTACCGGCTGGAGCAGGCTTTGTCATACGGACTTGTTGCCGGGCTGAACATAGGAGATTATCACGGTATCAACCTGGAATGGATGTTTGCCAACAACATCCAGCAAATCACCTATTATGGTGACACAGCCGGCAATGTGATCAACAAATTGAGATGGAATACCCGGGAAATCAATGTATTGTATCGCTTTTATTCCTTCAACGGCGCTTATGTGGAATTGGGGCCCCAGTTTTCACATATCCGGGAATTATCGCAAACGTACGACAACGAACCCGTGGCCATTGACGGCGAATACGAAAACAACTATATCTCCGGCATTTTCGGCGTGGGCGGTTTTCTGGCCGCCAATGATGTCATGACCCTCAAAATAGGCATTCGCGCCGCCTACGGCCTTACCGACCTGGTGTCGGCCAAAGGAAAAACTGCGGGTTTCCCAACTTACTATGCGCCCTACGAAACTTACAAACCTACGCGACCTTTCCGCGTTGGTATTTCTCTCGAAATGAGTTTCGGCGTAGGCGGCATCGCCAAAACCCAGTGCGGCCAACGCAGCCTGATTTTTGGCACGAAATACAGGAGAAGATAATTCGTTTTTGTCGGATAACCCCCAAAAAACTATTGAATTACAATTAAACCCGCACTTGATGATTTAATCTAAAAAAAACCTCCTAAAATTGCTTTCTTAATACTCAATTAACATTGCGACCGGCGATGCAGGAATTTTTATCGCTTTACTCAAAAATTGAAAACCCAACGCTGGAGATGGTATTGTTCACCTTTCTCCTGGCGTTTCTGTTGTCGTCGCTCATCGCCATTACCTACGAAAAGACGTCGCCCCACACTATTCGCAACCCCAATTTTTTACAGGCGCTCATTCTCAGTTCGTTGGTGGCTACCACCATCATGCAGGCTATTGGCGACAGCGTGGCTACCGGCCTTGGTATGTTGGGCGCGCTGGCTATCATTCGCTTTCGCACCACCCTGCGCGATCCACGCGATATCGTGTTTATGTTTGCCGCCCTGGGCACAGGCATCGCCTGCGGCGTCTATGGTTTTTATATCGCTATCATCGGCGCTTTTGGATTTTGTCTGATAGCTGTCGTGTTGCGATTTTCGCCTTTTAGTATAGGCAGCAATGTGATTTGGGAATTGCGCGTGCGTTTGCCCGAAGACCCCGAAGCGGTAGCCGCCGTGGAAGGATTACTGAAAATATACTGCCGCTACTGGAGTCAGCAATCGATAAGAGTGGTAAGTGAAGGCGCCCAGGAAAAACTGTGGGAGTACGATTATGTAGTGATCATGCGCCGCGAGCAAGATCGCCAAGCATTGATGAAAGACCTGGATGAAACTCCCGCCGTTCCTCGTCGTTTCAGCAAGCAGGTAGATATGAATCCTTTTATGTAATGTTATGAAATTCAATATCCTGTATTTGTTTTTACTGCTCGCCCTGTTTGGCATTTTCTGGATCAAAGAAAATTTTGAACACCAGAATGTCAATGTGTTTTTCGGCACAGCGGAAACCGACGAACGTTCATTGAGCGTCGACTACGACGTACAGGTGGCCAGGCTGTTTGTGGCTACCGGCGATAAACTAAATGCAGGCGATACCTTGATGCTGCTGGCCCAACCTGATCTGGATAAAGAGATGGTCGAAAAGCAAAATGCTATCAATCAGTTGCAAGCCCGGCGTCAGGCAGGCACAACCGCCCTCCGCAACGAAATAGCCCTGCTCAAAGCCCAATACGAAGCTGAAAAAAGCGAATTGGAGGCCGAAATCAACGTTTTGCGCACAGAAGCAAACGTTCAGGCACGACTTCGGCAGGCTATCAACCCGCTGCCGAATGAATCCATCAAAGAAAACGTCTACAACGAGATTCAATTAAAAGAAATCGCCGTACTCGAAGCGTCTATCCGCCAATTGGAAGAACCGCTCAAAAAACAAATCCGCCAGTTGGAATTGAAACAATCGGGCGAAGACGCCGGCGCCGGGCTCCAGATTGCCCAACTTCAACAGGAAATTTCGATGTTGCAAAATGAAAAAGGCATTCTTGTTCTTGTTGCTCCCATTGCCGGTTTTGTAGCGGACCTTCCTGTTAATGAAGGCGAAATGGTAAAAAGTTTCACAACGCTCATCAAACTGCACTCCTTCGCCCCTGCCAAAGTCAGGGGCTTTATCCATGAATCCGTCAACCTGGCTTTTATGCTCGGTGATTCCGTTTCGCTCAGTTCCGCCGTGCGCGAGCTGCCGGCTGTGAATGGCGCGCTGATCAGTAGTAGCCCGCAATTGGTGGAATTGCCCACCCGCTTGCGCAAATACCCCGAGGTGAGGGCATGGGGCCGTGAAATATACATTCAGTTGCCCCCAGCCGCTCCATTTTACATCGGCGAAAAGGTAATGATCACGATGAAAAAACAGGTCGATCAATGAGGGTCAAAACCATATTGCTCGCTTGTTGCCTTTTGGCCTGGCGCCCAGTGCACCAGCTTTCCGACCCTGTAGTCGTACCGCCTTCCGCTGTGTTGGCCTCGGCGCTGCAAGACGAGCGCATTCTGCTGAAACAAAGCGAGACGGCTTTTTTAGAAAAAAACAGGCTCTATCTACCATTGCTCGATGAACTGGAATTGCGCTACGGCCCCGACGACCTCTACCTCGCTGAACAACGCATCGCCCTGCGCTTTTCTGCCAACGGCCTGCGGCAAATAAAACGCCAAAAGGCTATCCATCACCTCGAACTCGACATTACCAGGGCAGAACGCAGGGCGATGCTCCAGGAAGGCCTGATAGAACGCTATAACGCCCTCTGCGATCTGTATTTCCTGCCTCAACTCATCACCGCCCATGAAAAACTGGCGCTGATGTATGACACCACCCGCCAGGCATACAGTTATTTGCTAGCCGCCGGCGCCAAAGTGGATGTGGTAGATATTATTGAAGCGGAAGAAGACGGCTACGATACCCACGATAAACTCATGGAATTGCGCGGCGACTTGGCCGTAGCCCGTCAACTGATCAATCGCTGGATGAATACCCGCGAGGAAGTCGACCTCCGGTTTGATGCGTTTATCAACCCAGATCAAATGGCGCAGGTAGCCGCTTCCCTGCTCGCCGGCGCAAACGCCCCCCATCCCGAACTAGCCATTCAAGACCTCGATGTGCAAATGGAACAAGCCCAGTGGCGGTTGGAGAAAGTGAAGCAGTTTGATATCCTGAATTTTTTTCAGGTGGATTACCGGCGCCCGGAAGAATCCTTTTTATTGCAAAGGGACTTTTCCGCCCGGATCGGACTCAATGTGCCCATTCCAGGAAGCGGACGCGTAAAGCAACGCGAACAGGCCCTTGCCGTGCACCAGTCAGAAAATGAACGCAAATGGATGGCAAGCGCTCAGCGCCAGGCACTTGAACAACAAGCGCTAAAACTCAATAACCTCATTGCGCAACAGCGCAGCCTGTTGGCCGATAACGAAAAAAGCCCCGTACAACGCGTACTCGGAAACCCTGCCGCGCTTGCCAGCCTCGAAGCTGTAGATGTACTACGCCTGCGCCTCATCAGGCAAAAACAATTGATCAGACAAATTGAAGTAACCTACGATGTAGCCCAATGCTACCTGGAACTACTCGCCGTCAGCGGCGCCCCCAGCGTCGAACCCCTGCGCAATTATCTGTCCCCTGCGTTGGAGTTGTTGTAATTTCTGTTTCATAAAGGGAAAACACCGCTGCAGAGTCAGGATAACCAGTTATCATTCTGTTTATCCTGTATTTCCCTATTTTTGCACCATACGCATCCAGGCAATATGCATTTACGACAACTATTTTTGCAGCACGTGGCCCAAACCAGCGCTTTTCCGCTTATGATCGAAATAGAGCGCGGAGATGGCATGTATTTATATGATAAAAATGGTAAAGCATACCTCGATCTCATCGCCGGAATTGGGGTAAGCTGCCTGGGGCATCGCCATCCAGCAGTGGTAGAGGCTATCAAATCGCAAACCGATAAATACCTGCACACAATGGTGTACGGCGAATATGTACTTGAGCCACAGGTATCACTGGCAAAACGCCTGATGGAAAACCTGCCGACATCGCTTAACTCAGTGTATTTTGTCAATTCTGGAACGGAAGCCACAGAGGGCGCCATGAAACTGGCCAAGCGCTATACCGGACGGCCTGAAATTGCCGCATTTAAATACGCCTACCACGGCAGCACACAGGGCGCCGCCAGCCTGATGTGGCCCAAAGACTTTACTCAGGCTTATCAACCGCTGTTGCCGGGTATCATTCACCTCGATTTTAATGACGAAAACAGTCTGGAGCTAATCACCGAATATACAGCCTGTGTGGTAGTAGAAGTCGTACAAGCGGAATGGGGCGTTAGAAAGGGAACACCTTCATTTATGGCCGAGCTGCGGCGGCGCTGCGATGCAACAGGCGCATTACTCGTTTTTGACGAAATCCAAACCGGCTTCGGGCGCACCGGCTCGCTGTTTGCGTTCGAACAATACGGCATCGCACCCGATATTCTCCTGCTGGCCAAAGGCATGGGCGGCGGCATGCCCATCGGCGCTTTTATCGCCGACCAAAAAATTATGTCCGCCCTGTCCCACAACCCTATCCTGGGGCATATCACCACCTTCGGCGGCCACCCCGTGAGCTGCGCCGCTTCGCTGGCAACGCTTGAAACCTTGTTATCCAGTGATTTGATCGAAAAGGCGCCGGAAAAAGAAGCTTTGTTTCGAAGCCGTTTGCAACACCCCGCTATCAAAGAAGTGCGTAGTGCCGGGTTGATGATGGCCGTAGAATTAAACGGCGGCTTCGAAATGGTGCAAGCGGTCATTCAATACTGCCTGCAGGAAGGGCTGATTATCGACTGGTTCTTGTTCAACAACCGCTCGCTGCGCATCGCCCCTCCCCTGATCATCACGAATGAAGAAATTGAAAAGGCCTGCCAGGTCATAATAGCCGCGATGGAAGCCTCCAGGACTATTGGACGGTAGGACTTCTTTTGGACTATTGGACTATTGGACTTTGCTATAAACCCACAAACCGACAACAGACAACCCACAGTAAGTTACAAAATCCCCTCTCTCCCTCTCTCCCTCTCTCCCTCCCACACTCCCCCCCGGGCCTGTCAATAAAAAAAGCCGGGCACAGCCATCGGCTGCCCCGGCTTTATCAGTACCAGTAAGCGATTAATTGTTATTGAAAACGCCCAGGTCCGGATTTGGCAATACAACCGTTCTGCGGTTTTTCTTGCGACCTTCCGTAGTCTTGTTGTCGCCTTCGGGCAAAAATTCGCCGCGGCCAGAAACAGAAAGCTGGGCTTCGTTAACGCCTCTCTTAACCAGGCGCTTGACAACTTCTTTTGCACGGGCAATGCTCAGATCCCAGTTGGTATAGCCGGAGCCGGCGGGATACTGACGATCGTCAGTGTGGCCTTCTACCAGGATTTTCACATTCGGGTTCTTTTTCAGCGTTTCAGCCAAGGCGTCGATAGCCATGCGCTGCGACTTGGTAAGCTTAGCAGAGCCCGACTTATACTGCATGGCTTCGTTGGTCAGTACATACAAACGACCGTTTCTTTCTTCGAGAGAAAGGCCGCTGTCTTTGTACGTAGCAAAGATGCCGTTGATTTCGTCCTTCAGCTTCTTCAATTCGGCTTCCGTCATGTTCAGTTTTTCCTGAACCTGAGCGATCTGGCCTTTTTGAGCATTAAGGTCAGCCCTTACCTTGTCGAGTTCTCCGTTGAGGCGGGTTTTTTCAGCTTCAAAATCGGCAGCCAGTTTGTTTTTTTCGTCTTGCAACGTTTTCAACGATGCCTGTGTTTCTGCCAAAGCCTTGTCAGTAGCCATTTTGGCGGCTTCCAGTTCGTCATACTTCTTCTTGGACACACAAGATTGGAGCGAACCTATAGCCAGAGTGATGATCAATAGTCTAACGATCAGACGCATATTCGTTTAAATTTGATTAATTAATGATATCCAGCAGTAGCGTGCTTTCAGCCAAATTTCCAGGGCAAAATTACGAAATGCCAGGAATTTTCTTATACTTTGCAAAGCAATAGATTATTTTCCAATAAAACAAAGATAAAGTTAAAATTCTTATGCCTCGCGCCGCCTGGTTATGGCTGCCAACAAGCCGTAGTATAAGGCATAATGCCGGCAGGCCGGAAAAGTTACAAACAAGACCTGGTCGGTTTGTAGATTTTCATACCGGGCGGTATCCCCATTAACCGACAATAACGACACGCTGAATGATGAAATATTGGATATTGATTGTGTTTTCGTTTACGCTGCAAGGCCTGCTGGCTCAAGGCAATGTTGCTGAAAAGAAAAAACAGGCCAAAGAATATATTTTCAACGACAGGTACCACGATGCGCTGGCCGTTCTTACCTCATCGCGTCAGGCTATTCGCGACGATAAAGAGGCCCAGTTGCTATTGGCCATCTGCTATTTTCAATTGAACGAACTCGACAAGGCTACCGAGGTATTGAGCCCGCTTGTTGACAATGAAAAAACGGATTTGCCCGAATGCCTGCTGTACATGGCCAAAATATACCATAGCCAGCACCAGTTTGCCGAAGCTTCAAATTACTATAAATTATATTTGCGCCGCATTCGCAAAGACCACCCCCACCGCAAAATGGTGATCGAGGAAATCCGCCGCTGCGCCAACGGACTGGAATGGCAATTCCAAACCAGCCAGATCGTGGTCGAAAACCTTGGCAAACAAGTCAACACGGCATACGACGAATTCGCCCCCATCCCCAGCCCAAATCACAGCGATAAGCTCTATTTTTCTTCGGCACGCCAGGGCAATATGGGCGGATTGCGCAACCGCTTTGGCGCTACAGACGAAAAACTGGGCCAGTATTTCAGCGATATTTTCGGCTGCACGCTTGCTCAAGGCGCCTGGGGCAATGTAGAACAATTGCATTACCTGCTCAACAGCCCCAGGCATGAAGTCCTGCTCGATTTTAATGCCGACGGCAATGTACTATATTATTTTAAGGGCTGGGATTACACCAACGGCGAGATGATCGTCGATACATTCAAACGATTGGATGAACGAACGCTAAGCTCTACCCCCTTTCAATCGCCGGTGAACCCAGTGGCGGGCGATAACCAGTTGTTTTTTTATAACGATACCACCCTGCTCTTTGCCAGTCGTCGCCAGGGCGGCTACGGCGGGCTCGATATCTATAAGTCGATTTTCCGCAAAGGCCGTTGGAGTAACCCCGAAAATTTGGGCCCCACTATCAATACGACTTTTGATGAAACAACCCCTTTTTTAGCAGCCGATGGCCGCACCCTGTATTTTAGCTCCAACGATAGCCAAAAAAGTATCGGCGGGCTGGATGTGTTTAAGTCGGTGTTCAATAACAGAAGCAAAACCTGGACAGATCCCGTTAATCTGGGACTACCTGTCAATTCTGCGGGTGACGACGCTTTTTTTCGCGTAGCCAAAGACGGCTTTACCGGCTTTTTTTCGTCTTCCCGCCGCGACGGTCTAGGCAGGCGCGACCTCTATATGGTCTATTTCCCCAGTTACCTGCCCGAAATGGACCCTCCACCCGTTGCGATAGCGCCCAGGCCCACACCGAACCCGGCAATAGTTCCTCCAGCTACAACCCAATCAGAATTCGCACCTATATATATGGGGGGCAATCACGTTTTTTCAAGTTCAGAAAAAAACATACTCGATCGTATCGTACAGGCGCTACTGCTATATCCTTCTGTAACGCTTGTGATTTCCGCTTACCCCGCCCCCGGGGTATCAGGCGGCAAAGGCGCCTACCAAGCTGTTCAACTCGCTGAAAAAGCTTCGGCCTATTTGCTTTCCAAAGGCGTTTCGGCTGAAACGATCTATATGCGCGGCATCGGCAAATCAGCCTCGCCAAATATCGCATCGGGCGTGATCGAATTCGCCTTTATGGGCGTTTCCGATTTGCCGATAAAAGGAAAAGTACCCGTAATAGGCAATTACTATAACTCGGTAGCCCCCGGCTTCACTACCAATAAAGACCTGTTTTATAAAGTTCAAATATCCTCTTCAAAGGGCGAATACGCCAACGCCCAGGCTGCTTCGCTGCCAGATATGATGGTCGAAAAAACGCCCAATTTCGAATATTACCGCTATACCCTGGGCGCTTTTGAACGACACGCCGACGCCGTGCAATTTAAAAATCAATTACTGGCTAAAGGATTTGCAGGCGCTTTTGTCGTGCCGTATATTAATGGTGTCAGAGCTGATAAGAACAAAGTGAAACGATCGGTGAGTATGTTTCCCGATTTACAGGACTATTTGGGCCAATAAACTCCAATGCCTTAACTATTTCGTTGTTGAACGGTTTAGATGATTAAATGGTTGGTAACTTTACATCATGAAAACAGAACCAATTAAGCGACTTGAGTTTTTGAAAGAAAGCCTTCGCGACATTAAAACCGTGGGTACGCTCACTCCTAGTTCCCGCCATTTGTGCGAGAGCATGATCAGGCATATCGACTTTGAAAGCGGTATTACTATTGTGGAACTTGGCGCCGGCAACGGCGTCATTACCCGCCAATTGCTCAATAAAATGCCCGCCGACTCCCGACTGATTGTTTTTGAGGTAAATGAAAAATTTTGCCAGATGCTCCGCCAAATTAAAGACCCCCGATTTACGCTCATCGACGATACTGCCGAAAAACTGGACGACTATCTTGCCCAACTCCGCATCGACCATATCGATTATGTGATTTCCGCGCTCCCCTTTACTTCGTTGCCCAAAACCCTTGGCGTGAACATTGTGAGGCAGTGTTACCAACACCTCAAAAAAGGCGGCCTTTTTGTTCAAATGCACTATTCGCTGTTTACAAAAAGGCTGTACAAAAGAATCTTTGGCAATGTTGATGTGTGTTTTGTACCACTCAACCTGCCCCCCGCTTTTGTGTTGGTGAGTGAAAAAATTTGATCCCGTTTGTTTGATTTGATAAATCTCCGATTTATGAAACTTACTTTACTGATTGCAGCTATCACTACGATCGTTTCAGCTTGTAGCAATATCAATCCGCCGTCGAAATCCAAAGAAAAACCTGCCCTGTCCAATACCAACCTGCCGCTCGATAAAATAAAATTACCCCCGGGTTTCGCTATCCAAATCTTCGCGAGCGATATAAAAAACGCCCGCTCTATGGATCTATCACCCAACGGTACGCTATTCGTCGGCACCCGCGACCTGGGCAGTGTCTACGCCGTAAAAGATACCGATGGCGACTACGCAGCCGACCAGGTGTTTGTGCTCGCCACCGGCCTCAATATGCCGAATGGCGTGGCTTTCCGCGATGGTCATCTCTATGTGGCCGAAGTGAGCCGCATCCTCAAATACGAAAACATCGAGTCTCGTCTCGATAATCCGCCGGCGCCAGTGGTCATTTACGACAAGTACCCCACCGAAACCCATCACGGCTGGAAATACATCGCCTTCGGCCCCGATGGAAAACTCTACGTGCCGGTAGGCGCTCCTTGTAATATCTGTGAGTCTAAAAATGAAATTTACGCCGCCCTCACCCGGATTAACCCCGACGGCGCCGGTTTCGAAATTGTTCAAAAAGGCATTCGCAATACGGTGGGCTTTACCTGGCATCCCGACAATAAGGAACTCTGGTTTACTGACAACGGCCGCGACTGGATGGGCGACGACATGCCCGCCTGCGAACTCAACCACGCGCCTAAAGATAATATGCACTTCGGCTACCCCTATTGCCACCAGGGCGATACCCCCGACCCCGAATTTGGCGGTAAATTTCCCTGCTCGAAGTTTACCCCGCCGGCCGTCAACCTCGGAGCGCATGTAGCCCCGCTAGGCCTTGAATTCTATACCGGCAGCCAGTTCCCGGAAGCCTATCGCAAACAACTTTTTATCGCTGAACACGGCTCCTGGAACCGCAGCAAAAAATCGGGATACGTCATTACCCTCGTTACGCTGGAAAACAACAAGGCGGTGAGCGCCAAACCTTTTGCCGAAGGCTGGCTTATGAAAGAGGAAGATGATGTCTGGGGCCGCCCGGTAGATATCGAGCTATTGCCCGACGGCTCTATGCTGGTCTCTGACGACTATGCCGATGTGATCTACCGTATCTATTACAAGGGATAGAAAACGCCCCGACCGCTAATTTCTAATTATCAAAGCAGTCTCCATTCTCCGTCCTTCAGTAGTGTATACCAATACGCGGTACACGCCCGCGGCCCATTGCTGCGCGGGAATGAGCCGTTGATCAGATGATGCTGTGAATACCATTTTCCCTTGCTGATCGAAGACTTGCACCATGCGCAAGGTGGCTGCGGTTGAAATTTGAAATGCGCCGGAAGCAGGATTGGGATATACTGCCAAATCATGCGCTTGCGCTGGAAAAGGCTCGTCTGTTGCGGTACTCAATGGTTTCCATTTGCCGGTAAAAGCATCGGCCCCGCCTGCCCCCGCAGTTGTTGCGCCGCCATATTGCAAGACCCCCTCAAAGCTGCCTGTAACCAAAAAGTTCCCGGCAGCGTCTACGGCAATCTGCGAAGGATAAACAGGCCCTTCCCCCGAACGAATAACCTCTGCTTGTAACAGCGTCAATGTTGTGTCAAATCGCAGGATAAATCCGGCAGCAGGACCGGCATTAATCACCTGCTGCCCATCGATATTGATAGCGTCCAGGAAAAAACCGGTAATTGCCAGGGTTCCTTCGCTGGAAACGATGCTCATACTCTGGTCGCGGAGCGCGCCGCCCATAGCGCGCGCTTGAAGCGGAAGTCCGTCGCTATTGTATTTCAATAAATAAAAATCGGGATTGCCGTTGGCGCTTTGTATGGCAATTCCTTCACCAAGACTCATAACGCCCACCAGGTAGCCGGTGGCAAAAACAGTGCCTCCCTCGCCAATAGCAATGCCGGTGAGTTCGTCATTGTGCACGCCCCCCGCTTTTCTCGCCCATTGAAGAAAGCCGTCGGCATCGTAGTCTGCCAGGAAGACATCGCGGTCATATGTATTGGCAGTAAACAGGTAGTCTCCAATCTGTGTAATGCCGTTGAAATAACCGCCCACCACTACGCCGCCACCGGGTTTTACAGCCATACCCGTGATGCGAGTATCGCCCGATTGGCCGGCATGTGCTGCCCAAGTGACACCGCCGGAGGCATCAAGCTTGGTCACAAATAAATCGGTGGCGCCGTTGGCCGTCAATACCCACTCATCGAGTGAGAGTTGCCCCTGAAAGTATCCCGACAGATAGACATTTCCATATGCGTCGGCGCCAATAGCGCTAATCTTTTTGATAGCTGTGCCGTGCAGATTTTTAGCCCAATTCAACTCGCCGCCGGGCGAAATGTGCAGTACGAATAATGAGCGAGAACTCTGCTGCGCCGTAAAATTGACGCCTGCGAAGGCAGCGTTGAGCCAGTACGCGCCGGCAACGAGAACGTTGCCCTGCGCATCTGTGCCGACAGCGGTCACCTCGTCGTCAAGAGTACCGCCGCCGCTCAATACCCATGATACGGCTCCGCCTGCATCGAGCCCCGCTACATAAACATCCTCTTCCCCTGCAGATGACAGCAAGTTGCTTCCAATCCAACTCTGCCCACTGAAAACGCCGGCTGTAAATATCTGCCCCTCTGCGGCTACCACGCCGGTACTATTGTCGAGACCGGCGCCGCCAAAGGTTTGCATCCACTGCCATTGCCCAAAGGCAAAAACAGGCAAGAGCGCAATGAATATGACAAAAAACAAGCGACGAGACATATAGCGTTTATGAGATGACTTCATCCAGGGCGTCAAACCAATCATCGAGTTCGTCAAACGATTTGAACCCCACTTTTTCTTCTTCGCCTCCACGCACCTCTATGCCCCAAGGCGACAGCGTGCGCAGGCACGTTTCGAGCTCTGCAGGCTCTGTGTCCAAACGCAACACCAAAGCATATTGCCTGCACAACTCGGTCAGTTCTTCTACGCTGATGGGCGACTTACCCTGGGCAATGTCAGACCAGCTAATACCATTTTTTGCCAGGTTGACCACCGTAGCGTATACCAGCGTAGCGCCTTGCTCAATAGCGTTTGCAAGGTCGGCGACACTCATCCCAGGCTCTACCACCACCTCCCTGAATAAAACACAACGCTCGCTGAGTTTGTTTAGCGTGGCCTCGTCGGCAAACTGCCCTACCTGAACGCCATCCAGCCCCATCATTCCAAGCGCTTCGTCAATATCGTCAAGGTCGGCCCAGCCGAATTCGCCAATTACTTTTACGCCTTCTACCCACTCTTTGATGGCCAATGCGGCGGCAAAACTCAGATTGCTATCCTGTGAAGAATCAAGCGACAACCCCAGCCAATCGACGCCCCGGGCCGCAAAATAACGGGCGTCAGTGAGCGTTGTGACACTTGCCGCTTTTACTATTAATTTTTTCATATGGCAGCTCTTATTGTTGATTTCACAAAATAGCAGTAGATATGTATATTGGCATAACTAATCTTAAAAATAAATGGAGCAACCCACCTATTACGATCTGGTGTACGATGTGGTGAGGCAAATCCCTCGCGGCCGCGTAACAACCTACGGCGCTATCGCCGATTTTCTGGCCCTGGGTTCAGCTCGCATGGTTGGTTGGGCACTTAACAAAAGTTTCAGCGGACACGGCGTACCGGCCCACCGCGTCGTCAACCGGCAAGGCGAACTTAGCGGGCGCATCCATTTTCCAACCCCCACTATGATGCAACAGTTGCTCGAACAAGAAGGAATTGAAGTTGTTGACAATAAAATAGTGGAGTTCAAGCGTTTGTTCTGGCGCCCCGCTACCGATTTGGACGAGTAATTCAATCATTTTTTGTAACCAAAATTTTCAACGCTTATGTTAAAACACCTGTTGAGCCTGCTGGCTATCCTACTGTGTTCCATCGCACCGCTGACCGCCCAAAATTCGCCCGTGGGGGTCTGGAAAACCATCGATGATGAAACCGGACAAGCCAAGTCGCACGTAGAAATTTACGAGCAAGGCGGCAAATTCTACGGCAAAGTCGTCAAACTACTTCAAAAAAGCCCGGATACCGTTTGCGACAAATGCACAGGCCCCAAAAAGAACAAACTCGTGCTAGGTATGGTCATCGTTGAACACCTGGAAAAGTACAAAGACTACTGGAAAAACGGCACTATCCTCGATCCCGCCAACGGCAGTACCTACGGCTGCAGTATGTGGTACGAAAACGGAAAAAACGATGAATTAAAGGTGAGAGGCAAACACTGGTCGGGATTGTACCGCACCCAAACCTGGTATCGTGTTAAATAGCCTCAAAAAGTTCATACCCAATGCAATAAGCCGAAAGCCTTTTTAGTTTATAGAGATGTTCTGGGACTTCATTCTGTCACTAAAAATGCTTATATGCAGCAAAACTTTACACCTAATGACTTGGTTCGCCTTGTGTACCGTGAGACTTCCGTCTCCGAAACCCTTGCGCTTCGGGCTGTGTTGACCGAAGATCTCGAAATGCGCTTCGAATTCAAAACGCTCTTTCGCGCGTTCCAACAATTGCCGAAGGTCACTTTCCGCCCTTCCGACAACGCTATTCGCCGCGTACTCAATTATAGCAAGGCAACCGCCCTGGAGAGTCACGTTTAATTAAGGGCGCCATGTTCCACTCAAAACCCTTGCCGGGCTATCCGGCAAGGGTTTTGTATTTTTTTTATAAAAAAATATGCCCCAAAAACCGCCCCCTTGCATCTTTTTGAAATAATTTTCGCAATAGAATTGGAAGTTTAAAACAAATTTTTCAATTTTGTATTTCAATTGAAAACAAAAAGTTTTTCATAAAAATTTACAGCTCATGTCTAATAAAGACAAAGACGCCAAACTCAAGGCCCTACAGTCCACGGTAGACCGACTGGAGAAAACTTTCGGCAAAGGAATTATTATGCGGCTCGGCGACAAACAAGTGCTGGATGTGGAAACTATCCCCACCGGCTCGCTCGGCCTCGATATAGCGCTCGGCATCAACGGCCTGCCCAAAGGCCGCGTGATCGAAATCTACGGCCCCGAATCTTCGGGTAAAACTACGCTGGCCATCCACGCCATCGCCGAATGCCAAAAACAAGGCGGTATCGCCGCGTTTATCGACGCCGAACACGCCTTCGCCCGCTCGTATGCCCAGGCATTGGGCGTAGATACGGAGAACCTCCTGATCTCACAACCCGATAACGGCGAACAAGCGCTCGAAATCGCCGAAAACCTGATCCGCTCCGGCGCTATCGACATTATCGTGATTGACTCGGTGGCCGCTCTGGTGCCCCGCGGTGAAATCGAAGGCGAAATGGGCGACGCCAAGATGGGCCTCCAGGCCCGCCTGATGTCGCAGGCAATGCGCAAACTTACAGCGACTATCGGCCGCACAGGCTGCTGCTGTATTTTTATCAACCAGCTTCGCGAAAAAATCGGCGTGATGTTCGGCAACCCCGAAACTACAACAGGCGGTAATGCCCTGAAATTCTACGCCTCAATACGCCTCGATATCCGCAAGACCGGCGCCGGCATTAAGGACAAAGACGGCAATATGGTCGGCAACCACGTGAAGGTGAAGGTGGTGAAGAATAAACTGGCGCCGCCTTTCCGCGTAGCAGAGTTTGACATCGTCTTCGGCGAGGGTATTTCCAAAACCGGCGAAATTGTGGATATGGGCGTCGACCACGACGTGATCCAGAAAAGCGGCGCCTGGTATAGCTACAACGGCGCTAAAATCGCCCAGGGCCGCGAAGCAGCCAAGCAATTCCTCATGGATAATCCTGAGCTGGCCGTCGAAATGGAACAAAAGATTAAAGAGAAACTTTCCAGCGGCACTACTCCTGTAGCAGCCTTCCGCTTCGATGATGATGGCGGCGCAGACGATGACGCCGGCGCCGACGAATAGTATATCCCTACGGGGCTTACCTGCTTATTGATATACGGGACAAATCGCAAGCACGCGCTTTGTCCCGTGCTTTTTTATTATTGAAACTGAGCAGTTGGGCATTGATAATCAAAAACTGGCGCCTCCTACTGCCGTGATGCCAAACTCCCCGCATCAAAAATCCAACATCCAACATCAAATAACTACCCCTTAGCCCTCTGCTCTGCCATCCACACCTTGTTAACCCACTCCTTATCGGTTTTGCGCGAGCAATTCACACACAGGTTGTTGATGGCGTGTTCGCTCCAGGTGTAGATAAGCTCTTCATGAGTATAAGACGGCCCCGGTAGTTGATAAGAAAAAATAGAGCTGTAATAGGCTGACTGCCAGTAGTGTACGCCGTAACGCCGTTCATATGCAATAGCCTCCGCCACACGGGCGCCGCCGTCGGGCATGCGCTCCAGGTAGTGTGGGCTATATATGGTGTGAATAAACATCCAGAGCGACGACTCAAAATCGTTGAAGGCCATAAACTCGGTAGGATCGGGGTCGTTTTTGATGACATCGGTGCAAAAACGGAACGACTCGCAGGCCCAGGGTTTGTTTTTTCGGATGATGCCGAAATAATTGTGGGCGCGATTGCAGAGAAAAGAGGTACCCCAGAAGGTTTCCCGCGATGACTTGGCCGCCAACGTGCGCCAGTCGGCGAGGTATTTGTACCCATAATACTTACATGTTTCTGAAATATCGTAGTAGAAGGCGTCTTGTAGTTTGGTCAACAGCTCTTCCGATACAGCTTCGCCGCGGGGATCAAAGAGAAAGTAGCGCCCCGTTTCCTGGATGTAACCTACCTTACCTGGATTGGTATGCGCTAATCGCCAAAGCACCATCTGCACGCTGTCGCCGCGCAAGGCCTGGTTTTTGGGTGGTAATACCGGGTCTGGATTTGCAGCGCTTGCCCTCGCAGATGTAATTAGTGCCAATACGCCGAGCAAAATTCCAGCAGTGAGATGACGCGTCAGGGGTAAATTTGTTGTCATATATTATTTTTTTCAATAAACAGGATCAATGCCTTCCGGGTCAAGCGGGCCGCCGTAGTTGTAAGGCGCTTCGCCGCGAATGCGCAATTCAGCTGCGGGCACGGGCAATTGCGCCGGCGTGCCGGTCTGCAGGCCACCCAATGCCGTGACATCCCGAAAATCCTGGCGCGGGCCTCCCCGGCGGCGGTCAAGCCACAGGCTCATCGGCGCCGTGCCCAGCAACTCGATAGCGCGCTCGTAAAAGATAGCGTTGGCTATCGTTGTTGCATTGGCGCCGGCGTTTAGCGGCGACAATTGCCCCCGCACCACACGGCTGCCTGCATTTATAACGGCTACGGCCTCGGCATTGCGCTGGAGGCGCAGCAGCGCTTCGGCGCGCAATAAGGCATTGTCAGCGGCAAGAAATGCAGGCATGGGTCCGCCCGAAAAACCGTCGCCGGCAAAACCGGGATCGCTTATGTTGCGGTTGTGTTTGTAATGCGAATAATGCCACTCGCCGCGTTCGGCGGGGAAGTTGTTGCCTGGCAAAAATACAAAATCTGTTTGTAGTCGCGCATCTGCCGAAGTAGCCATTGGATTTGACAGGGGAGCTTCTCCCAAGGCCAGCACTTCAGGGTAGCGGGTGGGCTGACTGGGGTCAAGAGCGGCTATAATGCGCTGATCAACTCTGGCCCAGAAAGGCCCCTGCCCCGTTTCGGCAAAAACAAAGCGTTGGTAGCTGGTCCAGAATTTGCCGTCGGCTTCCGGCGCAAAGTCGAAGTTGATGCCTTTTTCAGCATGGGTCAACACCGCCGACCAGTCGACTTGCGCGTTTTCAGCCTCGGTGCGCGGCCAGGAAGCCAAAAACCGCGCGCTGTATGCGTGGCAAAGTTGTATAAATTGTTGGTCGCCGTAAATGAGTCCGTTGAAATAGTTGTGAACGAAATTATCGCCCACTACATCCGCTATTTCAATAGCTGATTCCAATTCTGCAACCGCGGCATCAATGACTTCCTGGTAATTGGAATAAGGCAGTTGCACCGATAGGTCGGCATCAAAATCGGCCAGGATAGCCTTGTCGAAAAGTAAGCCCATGTACCCCCAGCTCACTCCGCGAAGGAAGTGCGCCGCAGCGCGAATGGCCTCATCCTGCGGGCCGCCGTTGTCAACAGATACCCCGCGATCAAGGGCCGCCAATACGTCGTTGGCACTCGATACCGCCGATAAACAGCCATACCACGGCGCTTCTACCACCTGCCGGTAGTCGGCTTCTTCTGTAGCCCGGTTGTTGTAGGTGGCCCTCGGCTCTTCACCCATGCGCTGGGCGCCGAAGTTGCCCCACGACATGCCGTAGGCGTCGGCGCTCACTGACAAGGCAATGGCCGGGTGTTCACCATGAGTAGACTGCCACCAAGTCACATAACCGCCCTCCAATACGGAGATCAGGTCAGCGCCGCTCGACAATACCAACTCCCGGTCGGGGTTGTTATCGTTCAATGTTTCGAGGTCTTTACATCCGACAGCAAAAAGCAGGATTATGCCGGCGATATAGGTATATGCTTTGCGCATGGAGTTTTTTTTTAAAAAGTAAGTTGAAGACTAAAGGTGTAAGTCCGCGCCAACGGATAATTAAAAGCGTCAACGGCAAAAAGGCTCGGGTCGCCTCCAGGAGTCAGCGTATCGCTGCCCCGCTCGTCCAGGTAGCGATTGGTCAGCAAATTTTCATCGCGAGGAGCGGCGCTTACGTCAGGGTGGAAACCGGAGTAATCAGTCCAGGTCATGAGGTTTCTGCCGGTCAGACTTAGGCGCATGCCTTTTACAAAATTGCGGAACAAGCCCTGGCGAAAGGTATACGACAATGAGGCTTCGCGCAGCATAATGAACGAACCGTCTTCCACGAAATGATTGTTGGGTACCAGCACATTGTAGAGGCCGTTGCTGCCAAAAAATCCACCGGCCACATCGGGAAAACTACTCACATCGGCGTGTCGTTGGTCGCGGTACAGCCAGTGTTTGGTCATGTTGTACACATCGCCGCCTTTTTTCCAGTCGACCAAGGCGTATAGTTCCAATCCTTTGAAGCCGATGACATGGGCAAACCCCATCCGGAAGTCGGGATTGATATCGCCAATCGGCTGCACGATGGGATTGCCGTTGGCGTCTCGAAGTTTGTAGGGCAATTCGTCGGGAGTGCCCAGCAAATCTTTACGCACCACATACCCGGCGGAGTTGACGGTGTAGTCATTGGGGTCGATACCTTCCTGTCCTTCCAACTGATCGAGGCGGGTGGCAAAGACTTCGCCCACCATGGTACCCAGCGAAACGCCTTCTTCGATCAGAAAGAGGGAAGATTGCTGGACGCCGGGCCCGGTTGTATAGGAAGGTACGTCGAGTTGAGTGATGGTTTGCTTAACGCGGTCAAAATTGGCAGTCAACTCCCAGCGAAAATCGGGAATTTTTATGCGAAACAGTTTTTTGAAATCGGTAGTCAGGGCAGCTTCGTATACTTCGGCTTCTACTGTGCCGGCATTGCGCCACTGCCCCGAGAACCCCGCAGCGCCGGAGAGGGGCGTGAGCAGAATTTGGTCTTCGGTAGTAATTTGCACATAACTGACATCAAGGTCGAAGGCTCTTAAAAAAGTAATATGCCCGCCTATCTCCATTTCCCTGGAAAGCGAGGGGCGCAAAACGTCATTACCAAGTGTATTTTTCACCAATACACCGTTGAGCAGTTCGAAGGTTTCAAACCGCTGCTCAAAGGCGGGCCGTATGCCCGAAGTGCCGGTAGACGCGCGTAGTTTCAGTTCCTGAATGCCTTTGATTTTGATATCCTGCGACAACCGGTAGGCGCCGCTGGCGCGGTAATAATTGGCCCAGCGTTGCTCGGGGCCGAACAACGAAGAGCCCTCCCGCCGCCACAATCCGCTAAAGATGTATTTTTGTTTGTAATCGACATCGGCTACAACAAACCCGCTGTAGGCCACCACCTCCTGCGATTCCGAGGCGATAAATACGTTGCTGCGCGCATTGTCGAGGGAGCGCAAACCGGCAACCGACAGGTTTTCGCCAATGCCTTCGTTATACTGGGCGTTGAGGTCTTCATACAGCAAAATGCCGCTGATGGCGGTATTAAATCCGCCGAATGACTTACGAACAGTGGCATTAAAGCGCGATATCAGCGAATTGGCCGTGCGCTGGCTGCGCTGAATGCCGCCCCCGGCGCTGTTTTGCACGCCATAGGTGGCCAAGGGGCCGAATAATCCGGGCACGTTGGAACTCAGATATCCTTTTTCCAAAAAATGCTCGTAATGGTTGGTCGAACGGTCAAGGGCTGCCTGGTAAGACAGCGTCAACCACGACGCCGGGAAATATTGTACGCCTACGCTGCCCAAGAGTCTGGTGCGATTCACCCGCTGACGGGAGTTGGCGCGGTCGTACAAGGGGTTGGTAGTTCCCAAACCGGTATTGTCGATATCCCAGTCATAGGGCGATCGGTCTTCTTCGTTAAAAGCATCCAAATCAAACATAGGCGTCATAAACAGCACCGTAGCCAGGTAGTTGCCGGGGCCGTTGGCGGTAGGCGGCAGCCAGTCTTGCTGCGAAGCGCCATACATCGAGCTCACCTGCAAGGCCAGTTTATCACTGAGTTGGTGGTCTACATTTACCCTGAAATTGTGGCGCGTATAGCCGTCGTATTGCTGGATGATGCCCTCGTCGCGGAGGCGTTGCCCCGATGCCAGAAAATTGGTGCGCCCCGATTTGCCCTCTACGGCCACGTAGTGCGACTGGAAGGCGCCGCGCCGAAAGAGGATATCCTCCTGATAGTCCTGCAAATTGGGCAAAGGCGTATCGAATAATCCATCGGCAACCGGATTGCCAAGCACGGGTTGCGGTCCGTTGGGATCCTGGATGTCCCGGTTGGTAAATTCGTTGACAGGATAGTGTTTGACGGCTTGCGAATACCCGGCTTCGCTGCGATAGGTAACGCGGGTATCGCCCACGCTGAGATTTTTGCCGCGGCGGGTATAAATCTGGATCACCCCGTTGGCTGCCTGTGAGCCGTAGTAAGAAGCCCCTGCGGATCCTTTGAGCACCTCTATACGTTCTACGTCTTCGGGGTTGATATCGGCCAGGGTACCGCCATTGAGGAAAATGCCGTCTACGATGATCAACGGCTGTTGGCCATTGGCGATGGCGTCGGCGGCCCGGATTTGGAAGAAGACGCCTTGCCCCGGTTGCCCACCCACGCGGTTGACGCGCAAGCCGGGTATTTTGCCCTGTAACCCTTCACCCAACACCGGACTGGGCACGGTTTGCAGTTGTGCCTCGTTGATGTGCCCTACCGAATAACTCATGATCTTCTGCGACCGACCGGCGGCAGTGCCGGCTACAATCACTTCTTCGAGCTGCAACGCAATGGGGTGCAAAAGCGCGTTGACCCGGGTGAGGCCGTTAACAGCCACCTCCATGGTTTCAAAACCGGTATAGGAGAATACAAGCGTATCGCCGGCATAGGTGGTGAAATAGTTTTGCTGCACACTCACCTCGTAGTCGCCGTTGTCGTTGGTAGCCGCTCCGTTGCCAGTGCGCTTCACCACTACATTGACGCCTTTAAGCGGTTTTCCGTCTTCAGAGGATAACACCCGGCCCTTGACGGCGATGGTTTGGCTGAAAAGAGACAGGGTAAAAAAGGATAACAAACAGGCTATGCCTGAAATTCGGGTAAGCATGTAGAAGTTGGATTGGATGGCTAATTATTTGTAGATTACTGGAGATTTTTTAACCGCAGAGCTAAGAGCTTTGCTCAGCATAAATATCACGCTCTGTGTCACTCCGTTTAACTCTGCGGTTAAAAAAAACTTAATCACTCCAAAACTTTCAATTCCAGTGATTGCGCCAGCGGCGTAGACAAACAGCCCCAATTCTTGGCGTTGTTGTACACCAAAATCACGTATTTGCCGGCATGAGCCCGGGTTATATCGAGCTTGAATTGCGGCGCCAATTGCAGTTCTTCTGTGCCCGGTGCAAGTACCCATTCATTGGTACCTTCGGGTAGCAGATAGAGCGAATAGCGGTATTCCGGATCGGAGTAGTCGTATTTAATCGTGATCTCATCGCCGGTATACACCGGTTGTTCACCCACAATAGTCGTTTCCCGCTTGTATTTGCAGGGGTTGAAATTGGCCACCGGCAACAGCGGCGCCTGATACACCGGAATAGCATCTGCGCCGGTCGTTTTTGGAGCGGGCGTCAGCGTGCCGCTCAGTGCGCTGTTATTGCCGGGGATGACCGTTTCTTTTACGCCTTTTAGCCCCTCATAATTGGTCGGCTGTTGGGGGACGGCGGGTTTCAGTTTGTCGCTATAGGCCATGATAGCCTCGTAGCCGTAGAGGGGGCCTTCGCCTACTACGTAGCCGGCTTTGCGGGCGCCGTTGGGCGATTTCACGACTACCTCGACATAGGTATCTTCGGGGGTGAGTTCCTGAAGTAATTCTTTTACCGTCACCCCGCGTTTGCTGCCTTCAACCAGCAAGCGGAGTTGGCTGGGCGATTTGCCGGCCCAAACGGTGTAGGGGCAGCCGTCAGCCTGGCAACAGCGGGGGTTCATCCACGAAATATACGCCGGCTTGTCGGCGGCAGCGGTCAGGTATACCAATTGCAAATCCTGTACCTGGTTGCAGTTGGGGTCGGAGGCGCTTACATTGACCAACTCGATTTCCTGCTGCAACAGCGACTCGTCGAAGTCGACTTCCGGGTCAATGGGTTTGGCTTGCAAACCCTCTTTTTGTTGAGGCTGGTCGTAAGCGGATACCTTTGAAGGCTCAGCGGGGCGGGTTTGGGGTTCAGACTGGGTATTGCCGCGCGCTGCCAGCATATCCGAACTTTCGGCTTTCAGCCAGAACGAGCCTACCGGCGTGCCGGCGCTGCCCGGTTTGGGGCGGATGTAGGTTATCACCTGAATGGTGTGAATACCGCGTTGCAGGTCTTTTTCATCAAGTACAATGTCGAAATTGGCAGGTACGCCCGCAATCAGGGGAATAGGCTCGGGATTGATATCGCGATAGCCGGGATGGACATAACTTACTTGTACGAAGGGCTGGAAGGCGCTGCAAGGCGAATTGTCGGACAAAACAACGGCGCCTTTGATCGTATTGCCATAGCGGATAGCCCTGCCCTGCGTTGCACAGGTATCGGGGTATGTCGCCTTAGGCGGCTGAACGGCTATCTGGGTTGGGCTTTCAGCAACTGATGCGGAATTGCCCACCGTCGCCGACGTACCCAGATAGTGGTACACCGGGCTGGGACAATTTTGCTCACGGGCCGATACCCTTATCTGGTAAGTGCCCGGGGCAAGCGAACACAGAGGCTCAGTGCGAGTAGCGTTGCCCTGCGCCGGCTGGTTGAGGCCGTCGGCGCGAAGGGGTTTCCAGGGGGTATTATCGCGGCGGTACTCCACGCTGAACTCCCAATTACGGCCTTTGCAATTGGTGCAAATTACCTGCACGGCGGGATAGTTATCTTCGCCGCAATAGCCCGATGGTTCGAGCTGGACTGTGATATCGGGGTTTTGGCAAGGCATTTTTGCAACTACAACAGTCTCCTTTTCAGGTTGTGTTTCTGCCTGCTGCCTGGCCTTGGGCGCGCCTTTCCATTCGTAGCGATAGCCTTCTTTGAGCGGTTTTGTGATAAATTTCGAAGAAAACGCCTTCGGCGTGCGATAGTCGATGCCGATTGTATAAAAATGCAGCGGTTTAAGTCCGCGAATCAATACCGTATCTTCCTGTCGATTTCGAATTTCGTGCAAACCTTTCGCCATCACCTGATATCCGTCGGTGGAAAAAGTCGGGCCCTGATCTTTGATCCAAACCGACCCTTCGAGGGCCGTAGCTTTGCTGTGCGTAAAATAAAACACCATCATAACAACGCCGCTGTCAGCCGTAGGTAGTACCGTCGTCTGAAAAACGGGCGCTTCTTTGTCGAAAAATCCCTTCAAGACATCATTTTGCGCTTGCAGGGTCAGCAAACCCGGCAGAAATGCCAGGACAAACAAACAAGACATCAGTTTCTTCATGTGCTTGATTAGTTTTAAAAAAATAGGAGTTGCTATAGCGGGCTTCTGCAATTGACGAGAATAGGGCCAGGTCGTCGAATACCTATGAGATGGTTGCAGCGAGTGTTTGATAGTCGGCTCAAAATTAATGAATTCCTGACCACTAACGTCAATCTGCATCACTTTTGTACACAATAGTGACTCCCATTGGCTTTTTTCGTCAAAATCACTACAGATCATGGATAATTCAAATATAAAAAATGTTACTTTTGTCGATCTCAAATCATAATCTCCGCTTTGTCGGCAAGCCCTTCGAGACTTTTTCTTGGGGGAGACTATCAATTCAGACGACTTTCTGCTTATCGAGTAACATTAACGCGCTACGCGTTTTAGGTTGAATTACGTGCCATGGGTTGCAGAAATCGTTTTTTGATGGAATTACAAGTTTTCAAAACAGCTTCTTTTTTATCGCTACTATCACTGGGCTGGTCGCCGGTTCTGTTAGCCCAGGGCCCTATCGTGCTTCCCAGTTGCGGCATATCTTACATTGATCCTCAGGACGGCAATCCTGGTACAATGCCTTCGCAAGACACCCTGATTTACCAGGAATATTTTACCGACGGGCAGGCGCTGCGCCGCTATTTTATCGATATCAACGCCTTTGGCGGCTTGCAGGCCGACCGGGCCAAGGTGTACGCCATCATGCCCGACAGCAGCCTCAAATTAATGGGCGGCATGGCCTTCGGCAATTGCGTGGGCTGCCTCGACGGCTTTGCGCTGGTTGACGACAATACCCTGGCCGTGCAGGGCGTCAGCGATATCAATACGATGAATATGTGGCTGGCTTCTTACAATCAGCCGGCTTTTGCCCTTACCGGCAACCTGCAAACCCTCACCGGCGTGGGCCGACTCAGTGGAAAACTGCCCTTCTGCGCTATCGGCTGGCGGGTAGAATACAGCGTTTTTAGCGACCCCAATACTTCTTCCACAGAATTTGCCACCCATATTTTGTGCATACAAACACAGAGCTTGTGTCCGCTTACTTTTGGTATTGACATCGATTGTCAAAATGATAGCCTTTATTTGTCTGCCAACGTGCCGGCCAACTGCCTGATGGGCCCGGCACAGGTGCAATGGTCAAATGCGGGCGGCGTGGCTGCCACGACCGCCAACGCCGCCCTGCCTTTGACACCCGGCAACCTGGGCTTGTACCAGCTTACTTTCAGCGATGATTGCTGCACGTTGCGCGACTCTGTTTGGGTCCAAAACCCCGATTTTGCAGAAGCAGGCCCCGATGTATCGGTATGTAACCAGGAATCCTTGACCCTGGCCGGTAGCGGAGGCGCAGGGCATTTTTGGGAAAAAGCCGGCGGCGCGGTTATCAACGATTCACTGGTGACGATACCGGCAGCCCAGGAAACCGACGCCGGACTGTACATTCTGCACGCCTTCAACGCAGAAGGCTGCGAGGATACCGATACGCTGCTTGTTGAAGTACACACGCCCCCGCTGCCCGACATAGCAGTGAATACTCCCTGCCTGGGCGATACTTTATTTTTCGGTGTAAATAACGATACGGCTTTTGTAACCCTAAAATGGCAAGACCCGCAGGGGACTGTACTGGGACAAACCTTTATACCCAATTTTCAATCCGGCCAAATCGGCACGTACACCCTTACCGCCACCGATGCTTTTGGCTGCGCCATTCAGCAAAACGTCATGATCACCGGCAGCGAGCCGCCCGAAGTGGAATACATTGTCGAAGAAAGCTGCGACAGCTCGCGCATCTACATTTATCCGCCCGATTATCAATACTTGTGGGAAACCGGACTCAGCGGCCCGGTTTTTGCCACGGCCACCGGCGGCACTTTCGCCGTTACCGTGACTGATCCCCTGGGTTGCTCGTCGGTATTGCAAATCGAAGCCCCTCTGCCCGAAGGCCCTGAAATCTCACTAGAAGTAGAGCAACCGTTTTGCCCCGGCGACTACGGCGAAATCACCATCGTAGCCGAAAACCCCGACCGTCCGATGATTTTCTCTATCGATGGCGGACAGACCTACAGCCTGTCGCCGCACTTCGACAAGCTATCGTACGGCGCCTATAACGTGGCCGTACTCGACGACCTGGGCTGTTTGCAGCAATTTGAAGTAATAATAGAAACCCCCGATACCATGGGCGTATCGCTGGGCATAGACTACCTCGAAATGCGCCCCAATACGCCGGTTAGCCTGCAAGCTCAAACTGTGGGACAAATCCAGGTTTACCAGTGGCTGCCCGATTTTATCAATACCGGCACGGCAACCACCGATTTTGTAGCCACCAACAGCATGGACGTGCGGATCATTGTAGAAGATGACAAGGGCTGCCGCGCCTCCGACGGCTTCCACCTGGAAATCGTACTCGGCGACACCTACGCACCCAACGCCTTTTCGCCCAACAGCGACGGCATCAACGACCGCTTTACCTTTTACAGCGACAACGGCTCCGGCGAGATAATCACTACCCTGCGCATTTACAACCGCTGGGGCGACCTGGTTTTTGAAGCAACCGACATAGCGCTCAACGACGAATCAAAAGGCTGGGACGGCCAGTTCGGGGGCAAACCCGCCAATCCCGGTATTTACACGTATCACGGCGTCATTCGCTTTGGCAACGGCGCCATCCGCCACCTGAAAGGCGACGTACTGCTCATTCGCTAAACCCAACCACATTTATGAGAATTTTAATCCTTGCGCCGCTTTTCGCCTTTGTCTTTTGGTTGCCGCTTGCTGCGCAGCGTTTCGAGGCCGGCATGGTCACCAACTACGGCCGGGCGCATACCGCTTTCCGCGGCGACCTGGCCAGGATGGTGGGTTTTTCAGAAATAGAAATCACGCAAGAACAAGTAGACACCGCCCTGGCCCGCTTCGACCTCAGCGCGCCCCGCTGGTTGCGCGAGTTGTTTCCCGGTTTGCGTATCGATGTTGCCGGAGATGTTTCGCGCAAGCAAACCCGCAACGTAAAAACCGTTCGCTTTTTTGCGCGTTACGACTGGCTGGGGGGCAGCTTTTCGGTATCCGACCCTCGGCTGAGTACTCCCCTGGAATCCCGCAAGCTGGGCAATCAGGTCAAATCCGTACGCCTGTCGCTGGCCGGCAAATCCGAAGAACTAGCCGAGCACCTGGCCGCCATGGCCGTCGCCGACGAAACCCGCACCAAGCCATTTTTCAACAACCGCTACGACCTTGACGTATACATCGACTTCAAACGCATGTTATACCCCGACCAGCCCCTGCTGGAGTGGGGCCGCAACCGCAATAGCAGCATCGACGCTTCACTCTGCTCGGGTATTCGCTTCACCGCCGACCCCTCGCCGGTAGTCGACCTGGGCAATGTACTATTCATCAGCCAGAAACTCGACAGCCTGATGGAAGGCGGACTCTTGGCGCCCGTTGAAAATACGACCGACCAAATCGCCGTGGCCATACAGAACGTCGTTTTCGGCAAATTCAGAGACCCGCGCGTAGTACCCTCGCTCGGCTGGTTTGTCAGGGGCGAAGCGCCCGTCAACTTCGGCGGCGATTTTTCAGTGCTGCTCGGCGGCGAATTCAGCATCAACAAACATACTTCGATCAAAGGAACCCGCCCCATGACCAGCGCCTACGGCTATGCCGGCGTGCGCTGGAAAGTGGTGGGCGGCGACCGGAAAGATCGCAGAAGAAAATAGATTATTGAACCTTTTAATTCCCTTACTCATGGAAAAGGTTTTTACCATCCTGTATTTGGCAACCCTGGCTTTTTTACCTGTTATCGCACTCGGCCAGCAGACACAACAACAAACGCAACAACAAACGCAGGTAGCCCCTTACTACTACAAGCCTGCCCAATCCGACCGCTTTTTGCTCAACCTCAACGACGCCCAACTCGACATAGGCCTGCAGACGGTCACCATGTTTGCGCTCGACGACCGCGCCAGCCTCTCGGCCAATCCCCACTTTGAAGCCATGTGGAACCTGGTGCGACTGGGCGCCACCCTCGAAACGCTGTTGCGCGGCGACGAAGACGTGCTCAACGACGTGGACATGAACAAAAAATTCGGCCGCAACGGCTACAACAAAACCGTGCTCATGCTCTTTGCGCGTTACGGCTTTGGAGAATCCTCCGACGTCAAATTACAGCGCCACTTCTTTGAATTGGGCGTGAGCCCCGGCTTTTTCAAGCAGGGCAAAAAAGGCACCCACATCCACCTCGATTTTCGCACCAATATAGCCCGCACGCCCTATGGCGCAGGCGGCGGCAGCATCGACAGGGCGTTTGATTACGAAATTTTCGGCGGCGCCCGCATGGGCTTCGACTGGAGTTTCAGTCGCTCGGAAAGCGAAGCCGGCTTTTTTGCCCACCTCAGCGAAGAACTCAAGCGCATCGCCTACGAAAACGATTTCACCGCCGCCGAACTCATCATGCTCGAAGACCTGGCGGAAACCAGCCGCATCCTGCTGCCCGAAGACGTGGGCGGCCGCGCTTTCCACTTCGGCCCTATAGCCGGGGCCCGCATTAGCAAACGAGTAGTGAAACACACCCGCGCTTTCATCACCGGCCAGGGCTTTTACGATATGATGGACCTCGTAGCCCGCAACAAAGCCGGCGAAAACAAACGCAGCCAGCACCAAATCAACCTGCAATTCGGCTTTAATGTCACGATCGGCGCAGAAGGCGGAAAATCGGCGGTGAGGAGCTTTTTTTAAGGGGTGAGTTGGGGATTGGTCCCTACTCCAAGCCCAGTATCCATTCTTGACCGGTGTTTGTATCAAGCAGAGAGATCCGTTGATATTCCACCAATGAATCAGGTTTTACATAGATATACTCAAGCCGGGTAGTTAATATTTTACCACTGTTATCAGGTGCAGCTGAAACAGAAGTGTAACGCATATTCTCACATGGAGTAGTTTTGATAGTTGATATTTGAGAGGTTAAGATGTTTAATGTATGAATACCATCGTAGTCACTCCATACTAAGGTATTTTCATCTAACCAGTTTAGCGGAGAAATAAGATTGCCGCTATCTAGCGGTATAAGAGGCGTAAATTGCCAGTCCACTGTATTTGCGATACCTATGTACAAAATATTTTGATATGCTGAGATTGCTGCTATTTGACTATTCCTATATGAACCCCAAGCAATTGATAACAAAATCGTATCTACTATTTCGCCATTAAGATTTAATATATAGTTGTGATTCAGTACACCATCTTTCCAACTTGTATAAATTTCATCGCCATCATTTATCCACATATAATTTGTAATGACACTATTATTGGGGGTTAATGTTGACAAACTATCTCCATTACTTTTTACTTTATAAAGGGGACCAAAGCCACTACCAAATATTATCCAGTCACTAGTTCCCCATTGAGGGTAATTAAGATAATTAGTTGCTGTTACTATGTGATTGTCACCAGTACAAAGATTTGAAATATTAATATTGATTTCGTTTTCTCCCTCATGCACTTTCCAGTACATAAATCTTTGAGCGTCAACTGGACAATAATACGGCACATAAATATATGGCCAATGAGTCACTGCATCAACATAGCCTAATCCATTAATGGGTAAATCAAAACAAGTGTCTGTAGGTGCCGATGCCCAAGTAATAGTTGAATTGCATGGATTAACAATATCCTCTTCAGATTCCCAGCGGCAGGCACTAATGATCAATATACCTGCAAATACCAGAATAAGATAGCCTTGTTTCATAGCTTGATCAATTTAGTAGTGTGGTAAAATTGCTCAGATACTAATGTGCAGAAATACAGGCCAGGAGCCAGGCCATAAAGCCCCAACGTTTGTTCGTATTGGCCGGGAGGCTGCGTCTCATAATCAACAAGGTGCGCTGCCGCATACGTAGAAATCGCCCTGTTCGTCTCTGGCCAGCCCCAGCGGACGTTCAAAGTCGATATCGAAGGCTTCGCGGCGATAGTTGGGGCCGCTCAGACCGGTGGGTAGCTTGTAGCGCACTGCGGCGATATCCCAGGTTGAGTCGCTGGAGGCGCTACCCCGCTGACTTCAATGGTGGTAGCGTTGAGAAAACGAATGGCAACAGGGGCTTCGTCGAGTTGAGCGTAGTCGTAGCGCTTGGCCCAGTGCGCTGTGCCGTTGGCGTATAGCTTGAGGGTCATGAAGTCCATTTGGGTGCCCACTCCCTTGCTGGGACCGGTCACGTACACATTCTGTGCGCCGTCCACGATCAGCGCCGAGGCATAGTCGTCGCCATTGCCCGTACCGTTGCGCGTGGCATACCACACCTGGTCGCCGTTGTTGTCGTATTTGATAACCAAAAAATCAAAGTGCAGACTGGAGGCTGAATAGGCCGCTCCGGCGACGTACACATTACTGCTGCCGTCGAGTTGGATGGCGACGCCGTAAGTGGCGTCGATACCGGTTGCCTCAAATTCCTGATCCCAGACCAGGTTACCCAGAGAATCGTGTTTGGTAGTAAAGGCTGCGATTTTACCGTTGGAAAGCCGGGTATTCCCGGTGGTGTAGACATTTCCGGCAGCATCGGCGGCGGAGGCCGTCCAGTCAACCGAGGCGAAGGGTTCGCCAAAGGCGGTCTGCCAGGCCTTATTCACCGTGGATTGAGCAAGTGTGTTATGGCTAAAAATACACAACATTGCAATTACCAAACATGGGGGAGGGGTAATCCGGTAGAAGTGGTTCACAATGTGGCGTTTAATGGGTATTACAAGATGAAAGGCAAGATAGGGTATTTGCGGGAGATTGTCAAGGGGGGTGGTCGTAGGTTGGTTATATGCGTTCACAGTCCGATTAGCGGGTTGCGAGTCTCACTTCCGATATAAATTACCCTGTTGTAAATACTGATACACCGCATCCGGCACCAAATACTGTACCGATTTGCCATTGAGCAGGCACTCGCGGATGTAACTGGCCGAAATATACATCATCGGCGCGTCGAAGACCTTTACATGGGGGTGGTCGATCAGCGGCCCGGTTTCTACCCCTGCCCGTTCGTACACATAAATCTCATAGTCGCGCAGCAGCACTTCATAGTTTTTCCACTTGTGCAGTGTGGCCAGGTTGTCGCCGCCCATGATCAGCACAAATTGCTTGTCGGGATGTTTTTCGCGCAAATAGGCCAGCGTATCGACCGTATAGGAAGGTTTGGGCAAGTGAAATTCGATGTCGGAAGCCCGCAGGGCGGGGTTGTCGCCTATGGCCAGCCTGACCAGATGCAGGCGGTCGTGGTCGCGCGCCAGGGTTTGTTTAGGCTTGAGCGGATTATGCGGGGATACCACCAGCCATACCTCCGACACGTCGGTCTGGGTAGCCATGTAATTGGCGATGATCATGTGCCCCACGTGCACAGGGTTGTAAGAACCAAAAAACAGGCCGATTTTTTTGCTCATAGCGCTATTGTTCGAGCAGCGAATCGGGCAATTCTTCCATCCATTCCTCTTCGATGGGCTCCTCCTCGGGTGCGTCAACCAGCCACTTGCCGCCGATTTTTATCAGCACAAATTCCATTTCGTATTCTTCGAATTCATCTTTGAGCAGGCACAGGCAATAGGCGGTGTCACTCACTTCCCGGCAATTCAGTTGCAGAAATTCGGTGTTAAGCAGCGTAGAATCCTGGGGTTCGGAAGCAATCAAATCAGCCATGCCGGTCAGTATGGCCTGGTGGCGGGGGGTACTCAGCGCTTTGGCTTCTTCAAACCGGTTGTTGTCGTAATGCGATTGAAATTGACGCACCACTTCCTCCGGCGTCAACAACTTTTCGTCTGCCTGTTCCTGGGCAGGTTGTTCATTGCGACAAGCAAACGACAGCAAAACCAACAGCAAAACCGAACTTATTCTAACCATAAGAATTGTGAAATTCAGTAATAGACTACTTTGTGGACTTTAGTTGTTCCTCAACTTAACTCAATATTCCCAAAGTCCAATAGTCCCAAAGTCCAACAGTCCGCTATCAGCTTCCCAACATCACCGGCATCACCAGCATCAATATCTCCTGGCCCGGCGTTTCTTCCACCGGCAGCAGGATTCCGGCACGGGTAGGGCCCGACAATTCGAGTTTCACCTCATCCGACTCCAGCACCGTCAGCATTTCCACCAGAAATTTGGCGTTAAAGCCAATCGTGACCGCCTTTCCGGCATAAGAGCAAGGCATCTGCTCGGTGGCTTCGTTAGAGAAATCAAGGTCCTGCGCAGAAATTGTCAAGCTGCCTTCGCTGATATTCAGGCTAACCTGGTTGGTTGTTTTGTTGGCGTAAATAGCGATGCGCTTGAGCGAATTCTGAAAATCGGTGCGCGACACCGTCATCACGTTGGCGTTGTCAACCGGGATCACCGCATTATAGTCGGGGTACCTCGAATCGATCAGTCGGCACACCAGTTGGGTATTGCCGAAAGAGAAAAAGGCATTGGCTTTGTTGAAAGACATCTTCACCTCTTCGCCTGTCGGCAGCGCGCCTTTGAGCAGGTTCAGCGCTTTTTTCGGCACAATAAACGAAGTAGATACCTCGCTGGCTACGTCAGAAAAGGTGTACTTCACCAACTTATGGGCGTCGGTGGCCACCAGGATGATTTTGGAAAAATCAATCTGGAAATACACGCCGGTCATTGCCGGGCGTAGTTCATCGGAACTAGTGGCAAAGAGCGTTTTGCTGATGCCCTGGCTGAGCAAGCCGGCGGGCAGGCTCACCACATCAACATTATCGGGCTCAGGGATGTGGGGAAAATCCTGTCCGTTTTCGCCGGCCAGTTTATACTTGCCGTAAGCCGACGTAATCTCGATGCCGAAATTTTCTTCGTTTACCACAAAAGTAATGGGTTGCTGGGGCAGCGCTTTGAGCGTTTCCAGTAATATCTTGGCCGGCACGGCCACTGAGCCGTCGCTGTCGGCCATCACTTCCATCTCGGTAACGATCGAGGTTTCGAGGTCGGAAGCGGTGATGGTCAGCTTATTATTGCTTATGGCAAACAGAAAGTCTTCCATGATAGGCAATACGGGGTTGCTGCCGATGGCGCCTACGGCCAGTTGCAATTGCTTGAGCAGCTCGGAAGAAGAAACGCTAAACTTCATAGCTATTTGTTCTTTTATGAGGGTAGGGAAATTTGTTTTTTTGCGTTCCCGCAAAAATTATGCTACAAAAGTACATTTTGCGTTACATTTTTGCACGGTAAATAATTCACATCTTGTGGAAAACCCATTTTAATGAACAGAAAACTAGCTCCGCCCGTTCACCCCATCCAAAATCTGCGCCTGCCCAGGCCGGTAATCCATACGCTTGACAACGGCGTACAGGTGTATGAAACCAGCATGGGCACCCAGGATGTGGTGCGCCTGGAAATTGTTTTTTATGCCGGCAGACCGCAAGAGCGCAAACCGCTGGTATCGAGGGCCACGCTGGGCTTGCTGCGCGAAGGCGCCGGCCCCTACAACGCCGCAGAAATAGCTGAAATCCTCGACTACTACGGCAGCTCGCTGAGCACGCCTTTCAACATGGATTCGGGCAACCTGGTGTTGTATTCCCTTTCTCATCACCTGGACAAGGTGCTGCCCCTGCTCGTTGCCATGCTTGAAACCCCGGTTTTCCCCGCAGAAGAACTCGACGCTTTTATTCAGCGCAACCTGATCTTGCTGGCCGAAGATTTGTCGAAACCCGATGTGGTAGCTTACCGGCAGATCACGGAACTCATCTTCGGCGCCAACCACCCCTACGGATACAACAGTTGGCCCGAAACATACACGCAACTTAAGCGCGATGACCTGGTAGAACATTTCAACCGGTTGTATACTTGCGACAACTGCGAAATTTTTATCAGCGGGAAAATCGACGCCGCTATCATCGCATCGCTCAACCGCAGCATCGGCGCCTGGAACCGCCGGGGCAAGGTACCGCCCTATGTGCCCCCGCCTATTGATACAAAACCGGAAAAACAACGACTGGCCAAACCCAGCGGCGTGCAAACGGCCATACGTATCGGCAGACGTTTGTTTCAGCGCAGCCACCCCGACTATTGCGGCATGTTTGTACTCAATACTATGCTCGGCGGCTATTTCGGATCGCGACTCATGGCTAATATCCGCGAGGAAAAAGGCTATACCTACAATATCTATTCCACGCTCGACACCATGCGCTACGACGGCTGCTTCTATATCGGCACCGAAGTGGGCAATGAGTTTGTAGCCGACACCCTCCAACAAATTTACAAAGAAATCGAACTGATGCGAACCCAACCCGCCGACGCCGATGAAATGGAAATGGTGCGCAATTACCTCATGGGCAGCCTGCTCACTATGCTCGACGGCCCTTTTAATGTGGGAGAAGTGGTCCGAACCATGGTAGCTGAAGACGCACCTTTTCACTTTTTTGAAGACTTAGTGGCTACCGTAGAAAGTATCACAGCTGAACAATTGCAGGAATTAGCCAACCGATATTTACAACCCGACGACCTTTGGGAAGTCATAGTGGGGTAATCTTGTTGATATAGTTGGTTTTATCCCGCAATTAATTTTCTTTTTCTCGCAAATTTTCCGTTCTTTTGCGGCATCTTTTTAGAGGAAACCAGGATAACAAGAAGTTCTTTTACAACATCGTTCTTATCCTAGCGTTAGACAATTGAAAAATTCGGAGGCCAGATTGAATGAAACTATTTAGTCTTTTTAAGCAGGAACTCGCGATAGATCTTGGAACTGCCAATACGCTTATCATACAAGACGACAAAGTCGTTGTTGACGAACCCTCCATCGTTGCTATCGATCGCCGTACCAACGAAACTATTGCCGTGGGCAAAAAAGCCATGCAAATGCATGAAAAAACCCACGACAACATAGTGACTATCAGGCCGCTAAAAGACGGCGTGATCGCCGACTACCAGGCCGCCGAGCGCATGATCGAGGGCATGATCAAGATGGTGGGCAATCGCCGCCGCTTCTTCTCGCATATGAAGATGGTGATCTGCATTCCATCCGGTATTACCGAAGTGGAAAAACGCGCCGTTTTTGACTCCGCTGATCATATGGACTCCAAAGAGACCTACCTCATCCACGAACCTATGGCCGCCGCCCTCGGTATCGGCCTTGATGTGGAAGAACCAGTAGGCCACATGATTATCGATATCGGCGGGGGTACAACCGAAATCGCCGTGATCGCACTGTCGGGTATCGTTTGCGACCAGTCTATCCGCATCGCCGGCGATGAATTTACGACCGATATCATCAGCTATATGAAGCGCCAGCACAATATCCTGATCGGCGAACGAACCGCCGAGCAGATCAAGATCAATGTGGGCTCGGCGCTCCATGAACTCGACAGCCCGCCGGAAGATTATGCAGTGAACGGCCGCGACCTGATGACGGGTATCCCCAAGCAAATTAAGGTGTCGTACGCCGAAGTGGCCCACGCGCTTGATAAGTCTATCTCTAAAGTCGAAGACGCCGTTCTCAAAGCGCTGGAAATGACGCCCCCCGAACTGGCCTCCGATATCAAGGAAACAGGCCTCTATCTTACCGGCGGCGGCGCTTTGCTACGCGGGCTGGACAAACGCATCGCACAAAAAACAAAATTAAAAGTTCAGGTGGCCGAAGACCCACTGCGCGCAGTGGTAAGAGGTACCGGTATTGCGCTGAAAAATTCAGATCGCTATACTTTCCTCATCGATAGAAAAAGCGTCTGATCGCCAATAAAAGGCAATGGGTGGACTCCTTCAGTTATTTATACGATACGGAGGTATCTTGTTATTCTTTCTACTCGAAGGAATATGCTTCTACCTTATTGTCCAATACAATCAAAAGCAACAGCAAATCTACCTCAGCACTTCCGATTATATCATCGGCGCAGCCCTGGATCGCTACAATACAGCGGTGAGTTATTTTTCTCTTCGCGACCAACTTGAAAAGCTACACGCTGAAAATGCCCGGTTGCGCGATTCACTCGATGATACGTACTACCTGTCCAGTATGCGCAAGGATACCTTCCCCGGCGATTCGCTCATTCCGGCATACCGCTACATTCCGGCCAATGTAATCAATAAAAGCTTGTTTGGAGGCAGTACCAACTCAATAACGCTCGACAGGGGCGGTATGCACGGAGTCAAGCCCGGGCAGGGCGTTATCGCCGAGCAGGGAGTAGTTGGCATTGTTGTTGATACTACGCGCCACTTTTCGAGGGTGATGTCTATTTTGCACAGTAATGCCCGCATCAGTGCAGCTATTAAAGGCGCCAATCAACACGGCTCGCTGATTTGGCGTGGCAAAGACCCCCGCTTTTTATCGCTTGAGGCCGTTCCTACCCACGCCGAATTTGAGAAAGGCGATACCGTCGAAACCAGCGGCTATTCCCACAAATTTCCCAGAGGCATTATGATCGGCGCTATTGAAGAATTTTACAAACAAACCGATAATAATTACTTCATTAAGGTTAGAATGGTCAATGATATAACAACCGTACAGCAGGTTTACGTCATTGACCGGCTAATGCAGGCAGAATGGGAACAATTGGAACAACAATCGGATGAACAGTAGTATCGTACTCATCTCGGCAGTCAGATTGATCATCTTGCTGCTTTTTCAGGTTTTCATCCTCAAAAGTATTTCACTGGGATGGCAGGGCAACGTTTATCTGCACATCATGATTTATCCACTGTTCATCTTCCTGTTGCCCATCCGTACCCCCCGCGCCGTGGTGATGTTGCTGGCATTTGCGCTTGGGCTGGCAGTCGATACTTTCTACGATTCTCCCGGCCTTCACGCCAGTGCGGCTGTATTCGCCGCTTTTGTCCGACCCATCGTATTGAAACTACTGGAACCCCGCGAAGGATACAACGTCAATCACAGCCCGACAAAAGCCCGATTAGGCTTTAGTTGGTTTTGGCGTTATGCGGCAATTATGTTATTATTGCACCTGGGCTTCTATTTTTCTATGCTGGAATTTTCGCCCGTTTTCATCGCCGACATTTTGCTGAAAACGGTTTTCAGCTTTATAGCTTCGTTTGCTTTTATTTTAATGGTTGTTTTTGTTTTTAATCCTGTAGACTGATTTTTTATGAGCGTAGCTGCCAAAATAAGGGAACGACAAATGGTCATCAGGGGCGTTTTTATCGCCGCTGCCCTTGCTTTGATATTCAAGGCTATGCACTTGCAATTATTCGACAGCTCAATCAAGGATAAAGCAGCCGACGCGGCCATCGGAAGGTATACGCTGTACCCCGCCCGCGGCGCCATTTACGACCGAAACGGCGACCTGCTGGTGTACAACAACCCGATGTACGATCTCATGGTGACTTATAACCAGCTGAATCCCAATATGGATACCGCTCGTTTTTGTTCGCTGGTGGGTATTACC
Source organism: Saprospiraceae bacterium (assembly GCA_036741235.1). Taxonomy (GTDB): domain Bacteria; phylum Bacteroidota; class Bacteroidia; order Chitinophagales; family Saprospiraceae; genus JABWBR01. The sequence continues at coordinate 46,695 of DAINSQ010000001.1, forward strand.
AAAGAGGAATTCGAACAAGCGCTGGATAAAAACTGGAAAAGCGGCCGTTTTTCAAAGTCGGTGCCTTTTGTTTTTAAAAGCAAAATCTCCGCCGATGATTTTGCCCGTTTTGAGGAAAGCCTTTACGAATTTCCCGGCTTTTTTGTACAACTGCGTAACGCCAGGGGCTATCCTCACCAATTCGGCGCACACGTGCTGGGCTATATCCGCGAAGTCAACAAACGCGAAATCGAAAAGTCCAATGGCGAATATGTAGCCGGCGACTATATCGGCGCCAGCGGCCTCGAAAAAGAATACGAGGCGTATATCAAAGGCAAAAAAGGCGAACAACTAATACTCAAGGATAACCTCGGCCGCCAGGTGGGCTCGTTTAAAAACGGCGAGCTGGATACCCCGCCCATTGCCGGAAAAGACCTGATCAGTACGCTTGACCTCGAACTGCAAGCCTACGGCGAAACGCTAATGGTGAATAAAATCGGCAGTATCGTTGCTATCGAACCCAAAACGGGCGAGATTCTCGCTATGGTGAGCGCCCCCTATTACGATCCCAACCTGCTGACGATCGACAACCAAAACCGAAGCAAGTCGTTTACTCAGCTCAATACCGACCCGCTGAAGCCAATGCTCGACCGCTCTATCCTGGCGCAATATCCGCCGGGGTCTATTTTTAAGTCTATTGTGGCGCTCATAGGCATGCAGGAAGGCACCCTTTCTCCTGACCGGGGCGTTTCGTGCGGCGGGGCGTACGTTTTTAACGGCCAACGACTCACCGGCTGCCACGGCCACCCCGGCTGCCATAATGTAGAGGCCGCGATTCAGTATTCCTGCAACGCTTATTTTGTGACGGTATTCCGGGAATTAGTAGACCGGTACGGCTATACCAACCCGCAAAAGGGACTGGATGTGTTTAACGATTACCTGGCGCGCTTCGGCATGGGCGCCGCATTGGGTGTCGACGTGCCAGGAGAACGAAACGGCTCTTTTCCGACCTCCACATATTACAACGACATCTACAAACGCGAAAACGGCCGCTGGAAGTCTATTTGGATACGCTCATTGGGAATCGGACAAGGCGAGCTCCTGGTCACTAATCTTCAAATTGCCAACCTCGCTGCTATCATCGCCAATAGAGGGTATTACTACACCCCGCACCTGGTCAAAGGACTTCGCGATATCAACGGCAATGTGGAACAAATCGCCGAGTTCAAAGAAAAACGGGAAGTAGGTATCGATGATCGCTTTTTTACGCCGGTGATCAATGGCATGGAAAAGGTAGTTATAGCCGGTACGGCTCGCTCGGCATTCATTCCCGGAATTCCAGTGTGCGGAAAAACCGGCACCGCAGAAAATAACCAGGGTAGCGGCAAAGACCACTCTGTTTTTTTTGCTTTTGCACCCAAAGACGACCCCAAAATCGCCATCGCCGTTTATGTGGAAAACAGCGGTTGGGGCGGTTCTTACGCGGCGCCCATCGCCAGCCTGATGATCGAAAAATACCTGACCGGCGCCATTCGCCCCGAAAGAGAATTTCTTCAAAAGCGCATGCTGGATGCCAACCTTATCCCGGTTAGCAAGCCCTGATCGCTTAATTACCTCGCTATGATCGTCTCCGCTATCGTTGCAGTAGCCAAAAACGGCATTATCGGCCACAACAACCGTATTCCCTGGTATCTGCCCGCCGACCTCAAGTATTTTAAACGCACAACGCTGGGCCACCACGTAATTATGGGACGCAACTGCTTTGAGTCGATCGGCAAGCCCCTGCCCCAACGCACCAATATCGTGATTTCGCGCGATCCGTATTTCGCAGCCACAGGCTGTATGGTTGCTCATTCTATGAAAGAAGCGCTGGACATTGCACAGGGCAATGGCGAAACCGAGGCCTTTATCATTGGCGGAGGGCAGATTTACCGCCAGAGCATACCTTATTGGGATAAAATCTATCTCACAGAAGTGGAGTTAATTGCCGAAGGCGACGTATCATTTCCCGAAATAAAAAGCAATGAATGGCGGCTGTTAAGTTCAGAAACTCATAGCGCCGACGACAAAAACGAGTTTGATTACACGTTTAATATTCTCGAACGTTTGCGATAGCCGATAAAAAATTCTGCGACAAGAAGCAGCAAAGCCAGCCCGGCAAAATATTGGAAATAGCTCTCGTATTCGCTGAAAACCCTGGTTTCATACTCTCGCTTCTCAATGCCGTCAATGCGCCTGGTCAGCGCAGCCATGACGGCATCAGTGCCCGCCGACAAGTCAAAATAAGCGCCCCCACCCGCATTGGCCACGTCTTTTAATATGCCGGCTTCCAGTCGGCTGCGCACAGGATTGCCAGTGGCATCACGCAGATAGTTTTCGCCGGTCACACCTGCCATAGGAATAAACTCGCCATCGGGCGTACCCACACCTATTGTAAAAACAACGATGCCGTCTTCCAGCGCCTGGGCTGCCTTGTCAGAGGCAGCGCCTACGTGGTCTTCACCGTCAGACAGGATAATCAGGGCTTTGTGGCGCTCGTTGTCCTCTGGAAAAGCCTGCTGCGCCAACTGAATGGCCTCCGCCAACGCAGTGCCCTGCGAGGCTACCATGTCAATATTGGCAGTATTGAGAAAAAGGCTTGCAAAGGAATAATCAGTAGTCAAGGGGACTTGCAGTTGGGCGTTGCAAGCAAAGGCAATCACTCCTACTTGTTCGCCTTTCAATCTTTCAAGCAATTCGCCGGCAAAAAGCTGCGCCCGTGCCAACCGGCTGGGCTGCAAATCTTGCGCCATCATGCTGCGCGACAGGTCAAGCGCCAGGAAAATATCGATGCCCTTTCTTTTGACTTTTTCGCGTTTTATGCCCCATTGTGGATTGGCAAGCGCAATGATTAACATTGCTAAGGCAAATAGTGACAAGATAAGTTTTATGCCTGCCCGCCACTGCGAGCGCCCGGGCATCAATTTTTCTACCAATTCAGGGGCGCCAAAGCGCTGTATTGCCCTGCGTTTCCAGCGCAAAGCCCACCAAAACAGGATAACCAGCACTGGCAAAATGCCAAGCAAATAGAAATAACCGGTATCTTCGAATCTGAACAAGCGTTTTGTTTTATTTCAATTTATGGAATACGCTTTAACCAGCCGTAACGCAACAGTAATTCCAGCAATACGCACAGAAAAGCGCCCAACACAAATACATAAAATTCTTCGCTATAACGCCGGTAAGCTGTCACATCGATCTCTGTCCTTTCCAAGCGGTCAATTTCATCGTAAATCTTTGCCAGGTCTTCTGCGGTTGTCGCCCGGTAATACTTTCCGCCGGTGAGGTCGGCCACCTGGCGCAATAATTCTTCGTCAATTTCCACCCTGGCCACGCCGTACATATACTCGCCGTCGCTGCGCCTGCTCACCGGAGTCAGCGCTTCACCTGTAGTGCCTACGCCTATGGTGTATACCTTGATCCCAAATTCGCGGGCAATTTGAGCAGCCAGTTCGGGCGACTGATAACCGGCGTTGTTGACGCCGTCGGTGAGCAGAATGGCAATTTTGCTTTTTGTGCGTTCGTCTTTGAGGCGATTAACACCCGTGGCCAGTCCCATGCCGATCGCTGTACCGTCTTCAAGCAGCCCGCATTCGAGATTGACCAGGTATTCTTTGACTACCCGGTGATCAGTAGTAAGCGGACATTGGGTGTATGCCTCCCCCGCAAAAACAGCCAGCCCAATGCGATCGTAGGGCCTTTTATCTACAAAATCGACAGCCACAGCTTTGCTGACCTCTAACCTGTTGGGCTCAAAATCACGAGCCAGCATGCTGCTCGACAAGTCCATGACCAACATAATGTCGATACCTTCGGCTTTTACCTGCTCCAGTTTCAATGTTTTCTGGGGGCGAGCCAATGCGACGACCAGCAGGGCAAAAGCCATTATTCTGAGCAGGGGCAACCGGCGCGCCAGGCGGCTGCGCAGCGTGTCATGACCGTTGACCGCCTGCAGGCTCGACATCCGTATAGTCACCTCCTGCCGCTTGCGCTGTTGCACATGCCACCTGTACAATAGCGGCAACAGTAGCAACAATAGCAGAAAATACGGATGCAAAAACCGAATATGATCGATAAACATTAACATCATTTTTTGGGCGTTTCGGGCACTTCGGGCGTCGTAGGTGGCTGAGTATACAGTACCAAATTCCGAACATTGTCCCAGTGCCGTTCATGGGTGTCTTCAGCCGGAACGGCCTTGGCAAATTTCACCAAATCAGCCGCATACAACAGCTTCGTCACTGCCGCTTCTATTTCCTCGCCAATGGGCAGGGTATTTAAGTTCGCAATGATCTCATCACTGGTAGATTCCAGGGCTTTAACCGCAAAACGTTCCTCCAGGTATTGGCGCAAAATATGAGTCAGCCGGCTATAATATGCCTTCAACTCCCCCTTCTGCCATAATGCCTCCTCCTTCAGCGCATCAAGTTGTTCCAGCGCTATTTCATGCGGGGGTTTTTGGGGCGCCCTTCGATGGTATACTTTAAGGTCTTTTTTGGGTTTTCTGAATACAAAATACAATAGCAAAACCAATGCAAGCAATCCCGTCCCAAGAGCTAAAAACGGCGCAAAATCGCTCAGGTTTTTCGGTTCGGCAATAATGGGTTTAATGGGTTGCAACTGCACCGTATCGCTGGTGATGGGCAGCGTTCTCACTTCCAGCAACAGGCTATCGGTATACGCTGAATCGACGATGCCGTTGTTTTCACTGGTGAACAATAAAGCGGGAATAGTATGCTTCCCCTCCTCAAATGACGTGATTAATACCTTCTGGTTGATTTGCCCGGCTGTCGCGCTTGCTGCCGGCGATACTTTGATCACTTCAATTTTGCCCACGCTATCCAGCGCGGATAGGTCGAAGCCCAACGAACGGTTTGCCGCGGGGAAACCAGCGTGCAATTTGAGGGTTACCTGGTCGCCAATGAGAATTGTCGCGCTATCGAGTTCTGACGTGGCGGCAGACTGAGCGGCAGCCCAACTTGCAATAGATAGCACACCCAAACATACAGCCCAATATCTCCCTACGTTATATCGATTCATGGCCGTATTCTTTTCTGAAAAAATTTCAACAGCGCATTGACATACGACTCATGGGTGCTGATGGGCAACAAATCGGCGCCGGTTTTGAGGAAAACCGTGCGGCAATAGGCGCTATGATCCTGATAGTACTGGGCGTATTGCTTGCGAATCTTTGCCGATGAAGTATCTATCCATCGCCACTCGCCAGTTTCTGCATCTTCGGCATACAAAAGTCCCACATCGGGCAACTCACGTTCGCGTGGGTCGGAGAGCTGAATGCCCACAAGGTCGTGGCGCCGGCTGGCTATTCGCAGGGGCGCTTCATAGGGCTTGGCCATAAAATCCGACAGTAAAAAGCAAATACTGCGCTTCTTGATGGCATTGTTGAAATACTCCAACGCCACGGTAATATCGGTGCCGGCCCCCTGCGGCTCAAAATCGATCAACTCCCTGATAATTCGCAAAATATGCTGCTTCCCTTTTTTGGGCGGGATAAATTTTTCAATCCGGTCGGAAAAAAACAGCACCCCGACTTTGTCGTTGTTGTTGATAGCCGAAAAAGCGATAACTGCGCAGATCTCTGCCAGGATTTCCTGTTTGGCCTGGCTGACTGCGCCAAACGATAGTGAACGGCTCATATCTACAAGTAACATTACCGTGAGCTCGCGTTCTTCTTCGAAAATCTTTACATAGGGTTCTCCTGTGCGGGCCGTTACGTTCCAATCGATATTGCGCACATCATCACCGTATTGGTAGCTGCGCACCTCGCTAAACGACATACCCCTGCCTTTGAACGCGCTGTGGTACTCCCCTGAAAACAGGTGTTTACTCAGCCCGCGCGTTTTGATCTCTATTTTTCTGACCTTTTTGAGCAGTTCGCTGGTTTCCATCGCTTTTGAATCGCGTTAGGGCACTTCCACCACATTTAAAATCTGATCGATAACATCCTCGCAGGTTACATTTTCTGCCTCGGCCTCATAGGTTAATCCGATTCGATGGCGCAACACATCGTGACATACCTGGCGCACATCCTCGGGAATCACATACCCGCGACGTTTGAGAAAAGCCTGCGCTTTGGCTGCCAGCGCCAGGTTGATGCTGGCGCGCGGCGATCCGCCGTATTGGATCAGCGGCTGCAGATTGGCCAACTGGTAGTCTTTCGGATTGCGGGTAGCGAACACAATATCGATGATATAGCGTTCGATCTTTTCGTCCATATACACCTTGCGCACCGACTCGCGGGCCTTGATGATGTCGGCGGGTTGCACTACAGGGGATACCTGGCCGTATTCGTCGCCGGAAAGGTTACGGCGAATGATTTCGCGCTCTTCATCTTTGCTGGGGTAGTCTATTTTGACCTTCAGCATAAAGCGGTCCACCTGAGCCTCGGGTAGCGGATAAGTACCTTCCTGTTCGATCGGGTTTTGGGTAGCCAGCACCAGGAAAGGCTCCTGCAACAGGAATGTCTCATTGCCGATCGTCACCTGCCGTTCCTGCATAGCCTCCAGCAGCGCGCTCTGTACCTTTGCCGGCGCCCGGTTGATTTCATCGGCCAGAATGAAATTGGCAAAAATCGGGCCTTTCCGGACCGAAAACTCGTTTTTGCTAGGGTTAAAGATCATTGTGCCGATGATATCGGCCGGAAGCAGATCGGGAGTAAACTGGATGCGGCTGAAATTGGCGTGGATAGCTTTGGCCAGCGTTTTAATCGCCAACGTCTTGGCTAGTCCAGGCAGCCCCTCCAGCAGTACATGCCCCTTGGTGAGCAGTCCGATCATCAGCCTGTCGATCATATATTGTTGGCCCACAATCACCTTGCCGGTTTCCTGGTTCAGGCGCTCCACAAACGCACTATCGATGTAAATCTGCTGATTGAGGAGTTCTATGTCTATTGCATGCATAAGCAGTACGGGTTGAAACACGGTCGTTCAAGCTATTGAACGCCAAAACATTAATCATTGGGTTGCAAATTTCAACAATTTTTATTTGTTGAGAGGGATTTTTTTGCAGGGAAGGGGCTTGTAGTTGATGTACGAAGCTTGATTTGGGTCGTGGTGGCGGTTTATTCGATTATATTCCGCTGCGCCTGCTGCATATGCCGTTCAATATGATAAACCAGAAAACGACAAGTATCTCCAAGCCTCAACTTGATGAGGGGAGTTAAGGAAATTGCCGTTTTTAATTTTGTAAGATCAACTGTGGCAGATTGATGAAGGAGTAATCTTAATTTTTCCAACTGTTTACTAAATCGATCAATCGTAATGATTGATAAATCAGAATTGGAAGGTATTTTGTCTTTAGGGCTATTCATCTTTTTTATTTTTCCATTTTTGACTTGTATTGTATTGACAAAATAATTGCCAATAAGACCGCTTTTAAAAATAAGGTTTTCCCTGTTTATCGTATTTTTTAAAAGCTGATTTTCAATTTCCGGCAGGTAGAAATCGCCATAAAGGTTGAGATGCTCCAGGCATTCCAAAATACTCCATTCGGCTGAAGATTTTTTGAAGTTCAATTGATCACGTGATAATGTTTTGAACTGTTGCGCTGTTGCCATAGCCTGCTCTGTAATGGTCAGCAGCTCTTTGATTAATTGATCTTGTCTGATTTGCATGGTCATTGAATTTTATGCAAAGATCAGGCGGGTTTATTTTTGCATTATTGATCGAAGTCAAGAATTTCGGATGCGGCTCAATGTTTCGGGTTTCATCCGCAGATACGAAGCGATATATTTAAAGGGAATGTGCTGAAAGAGGTAAGGACTTCTCTCCAATACCCTTTGCAATCGCTCAGTCGGCGAAGTGACTAGCAGGTCTATTTCCCGGTCGATTTGCTGCGCAACCAGGTTTTCAAGTAAAGCGATATACTTTCGCTGGCTCTCCTCGTTTTCATATACAATTTCGTTAAGCCTGACTTTTGATATGGCTTGTACGGTAGTCTTCCTCAGCGCTTGAATGTAAAATTCGGAAGGCCGGGCAGTGACAAACGATGACAAAGAATTGATCAGCGACCCGTCGTAGCCGAGCCTGATGGTGTGTTCTTCGTATTCAGATAAATAAAACAGCCTTACAGCTCCCGATTTGATGAAATAGAGATTTTTTTCAATTTCGCCTTCTCGTATCAAAAAATCACCTTTGGACACGACCTTTTCTACTGCCACTTTTTCAAATGAATCCAGTAATTTCTGAATGAAGCTAATTTCTTTTGACATCGCGGGATTGTGTTAATTAGAAGACTGTTTTGGAGTAAATCCACAATACTCTGTACATGAACGCGTATCTTGCAGTCCGTATGATTTATTCACCAATAAAGATAGCTCAATATCTGCGTTTGCGCTGTTTTGAAGCCAAAAAGCAAAACGATTGCATTTTAAAATGATGAAAAAAAAAGCATTACAAACTATCTTATTGTTCGGTTTGTCTATACTAACGCTCAATGCCATACAAGCCCAACCTGTTGCTGCCGATGACGCCATTGATATCCTTAAAAACGGCGCATTGATCATGCGCTTGCCTTCCAACGCAAAAAAGATAGCAGCATTGGAGGATATTATTTCCCGAAATGAGGATCCCGCCGCCGTTCGTCGCGCCACCAAACTCATGGAGGAAACTCAAGCGGAAACAAGGGAGGAAAACCAGCGTATCATTCGCTTTTTTCGGGAATTTTATAAGTTCTCCGCTGTCTATTTTATGTATGATACATCGCTGTCTACATTGGCAGGCGGCGCCCGTCGAGGTATTTTCCTGCGAGATGACCTGAGCCCCGACCCCACTTTGTCATTGCCCAACGACCAATTCCTGCTTGCACAAATAGGCTATACAGACCAATCCTCTTCCGCTCGAGCCGAAGCGCTGATCATCACCGGTCTGGATATGAAGCCGATTCAGGCGCCATTTCCTTCCGCTATTCGCTATAATACCTTGAGTGAGTTATTTGGACTAAAAGATACGGCCCGAGAAAGGCAGGTTAAATTACTGAATAAAAAACTCGGTCAGTATAATTCAAGGAAAATAGAAAACTGAATGTGATTACCCTAAAAATGAAATCCCTTTATGTCCATAATATTCGTATTATTTACCCCTAATATAAAATAAGGATTCATAGAACTTGTCCGTTTCATCACTACCCAATATGGCTTGTCTAAAATGAAGTTTTTGGGTTTTACAGCAGGTTCAACAAACACAGCTCCCCTAGATAATGAAATAACCGCCCTGTTTTCCACTCTTGCGCCTTTTTCATCCATGTCAAACTTAATGCTTTCAAACATCTGGCCGATAAAATAATCCTTAAATTGCTTGTTAAGCAATAATTTGCCTATCAATTCTTTGTATACCCTTTGATGATCAAGATGCAATTTGGGCGCTTCAAAGCGATCATAATGACCAAGCGTGGGTAAATCGCTATTGTTGTGTTTGATTATTTCTAAAAGAAGCGGCCTGGGGTTACTCATGTCATACCCCTTGCCCAATATCAATTCATCGCTATTGTCTTTTAATTTTAATTTAATAACAAACTGGTCATTATTATCGTATTTAATTATTTCAATCATTTTTTTTTGATCTCCATTTATTGCTTTGAATCCGGCTACTTGTTTTTTATTAAAAAAAACATTGCCTTTATTAAACTCCAAAGCATATTGTACTGCTTTCAAAAAGAAGGCGCATGCAATAACATCTTTGGATCCTATGCTCATGTTCAAATCCCCAAAACTCGCATCCGGAAATTTTCTTTTTATTTCACTATTAATGATATTGACGGTCTTTTGCCCATAACCGGATTGCACATAATAACATTGATCATCTACATCTTTTTTTGAAAAAAGCGAAGTATTGAATTGATCAACCAGATCAATTGCTATTTTGTCATCCGTATTAAGTTGTAATTTTTCGTGAAGTATATTGTCGTTCAGTTCTTTCCAGGCTAGATGCATAGCGCCACCCCAAACAAAATTGCCCCGAAAACTGCTCCCCCGGTAGTTATCATTTAATTCCATCACGATCTGTTTTATCAGGATAAAGAACGTTTTAGACTAGTTCATATTTTAACAAATCCAGCAAAACCTTCGGCTGATCTGCATGCACCCAGTGCCCGGCGCCAGTCACGGTTGAAAGTCTGGCCTGCGGAAACAACTGCCTGGCCGCAGCCATGTCTTCATCTTGAATATAAGGCGAGCGTTCGCCGCGAATAAACAGGGTTGGCCCTTCGAAAGGATGTGTTCCGCTGACGGCGGACAAGATTTCGGGGTAGTGGCGGTATAGCGCCTTGAGGTTCATTTTCCATTCAAATCGCCCGTCTTTATCGCGAGAGAGGTTTTTCATCAAAAATTGAAGCGTCCCCTGATCCGGGATTCGGCGTTTGAGCAGCACTTCAGCCTGCTGGCGACTGTCGATGGCCTGCAAATCGAGCGAGGTGAGGGCGGCAAAGATCTCTTCATGGCCGCCGGGGTATGCTTTGGGCGCTATATCTACCACAATGAGCTTATCAACCATATCTCCATGGTCGAGCGCAAATTGCATAGCGGTTTTTCCACCCATCGAATGGCCTATGATGTGCGCTTTGTAAATCCAGTGCGACTCCATGAAATGCCGCAGGTCGTCGGCCAATACCATGTAGTTCATTTCGTCGATGTGGGGCGAGCGCCCGTGGTTGCGCTGATCAGGTATATACACAGTAAAGTGGTCAGCCAACTGCCTGGCGATGGTTTGCCAGTTGTCGAGGGCGCCAAACAACCCGTGAAGAATAATGACAGGATAACCCTGTCCAAAGGTTTTGTAATTGAGTTCGATCATGACTATCAAACACTTTTGCAGCCCGTTCGTTTATGTTAAAAGGTGAATATCAGCAAGGTAAACAGGAATAAACCATCCTGTACATCATGCAAAATCGCTAAATCTATGTATATTTTGCTAATTTCGCGGGCCAATTGAAGGGTATATGTTTCCAAATTACGATGTAATAGTAGTCGGCGCCGGCCATGCCGGATGCGAAGCGGCAGTAGCCGCAGCCAACCTGGGCTCCCGGGTGTTGCTGGTTACTATGAATATGCAGACGATAGCCCAGATGAGTTGCAACCCCGCTATGGGCGGTGTGGCCAAAGGACAAATTGTGCGCGAAATTGACGCCCTGGGTGGCTATTCGGGCATTGTGACCGATCACACGATGGTGCAGTTTCGCATGCTCAACCGCTCCAAAGGCCCCGCCATGTGGAGCCCGCGCGCGCAAAGCGACCGTATGCTCTTTGCCCGCAAGTGGCGGCAAATGCTGGAAGCCCACCCCAATATCGACTTTTGGCAGGAGATGGTGAACGGGCTGGTGGTGAAAAACGGCGTAGTATGCGGCGTTCGGACAGGCATGGGGCTTGAAATACCGGGCAAATCGGTGGTGCTCACCAACGGCACCTTCCTCAATGGCATTATCCACATAGGTGAAAAACAATTCGGCGGCGGACGCGCCGGCGAAAGCGCCGCCAGGGGTATCACAGAGCAACTCGTGGAAATAGGCTTCGAGGCCGGGCGTATGAAAACCGGCACGCCCCCGCGCGTAGACGGTCGCTCGCTCGACTACAGCCGCATGGAAGTGCAGCCTGGCGACGAAAATCCGGGTAAATTTTCGTATACCGATACGCCCCAACTAAAACAACAACTACCCTGCCACATCACTTATACCAACGAGGAAGTACACGCCATTCTGCGCACCGGTTTTGATTACTCGCCCATGTTTAACGGCAGAATACAGGGCCTGGGGCCGCGTTATTGCCCGTCTATCGAAGACAAAATTGATCGCTTTGCCGATAAAGACCGCCACCAGCTTTTTGTTGAACCCGAGGGCTGGGATACCTGCGAAATATACGTCAACGGCTTTTCATCGTCGTTGCCTGAGGATGTTCAGTACAAGGCTTTACGCCAAGTGCCCGGCTTTGAAAACGTGAAAATGTTCCGCCCCGGCTATGCTATCGAATACGATTATTTCCCCCCTACACAACTCCAGTTAACGCTGGAAACGCACCTGGTGAAAAACCTGTTTTTTGCCGGACAGATAAACGGCACTACCGGTTATGAAGAAGCGGCCTGCCAGGGGCTCATTGCTGGTATCAACGCCCACCAGGCCGTTTATGAGCGCGAGCCCTTTGTTCTCAACCGCTCACAGGCATACATCGGCGTATTGATTGACGACCTGGTCAACAAAGGCACTAAAGAACCCTACCGCATGTTTACATCGCGGGCAGAATACCGCATTTTGCTTCGACAAGACAATGCCGACCTGCGCCTCACCCCCCTGGCTCATCAATTGGGTATGCGCGGTGCAGCAGAACGCATGGAACGCGTGGGGGCCAAACTCGATGCGGCCAACCGCATCAAGCGCTTTTTCGAAGACACCAGCATCAGCCCCGATGATATCAACAGCTTTCTGCGCGATAAAGACTCTGCAGAGATCAGGCAAAAAGTAAAACTAAATACTATCCTGCTCCGACCACATATCAATACCGCCGATTTGCGGCTGGCACTGCCTGCCGTCGACGATTTCCTTCGGATTTATCCCGATGAATTTATCGAACTGGCTGAAATTAACCTCAAATACGAGGGTTATATCCAGAAAGAGCAGGAATTGGTGGATAAAATGACCCGATTGGAAGAAGTGAAATTACGCGAAGATTTTGACTACCAACAGGTGAGTTCATTGTCAATAGAAGCTCGCGAAAAACTGTCGAGAATGAAACCTCGCACTATCGGCCAGGCAAGCCGAATCAGCGGTGTCACACCAGCCGATATTTCAGTACTGCTGGTACATTTGGGGCGTTAATTTTCGGATAAGTGTAGGTATATTTGACGGCGCAGGAATAACTTATTGAATGAGCTACATCGATCTTCTTATCAGCGGCATTTTGGCCTTTATCATGTTAAGTGTGGGCCTGTCGCTCAATTGGAGAAATTTCGTTGTAGTTTTTGCAAGGCCAAAGGGCTACTTCGGCGGGTTAGCGCTCCAACTGCTGGTATTGCCCTTGGTGGCGTATACCATAGCCACCCTTGCTAACCTGCCCCCAGCTATTAAAGTGGGCATCATGATCTTGTCGTCTTGTCCCGGCGGAACTACATCAAATTTTATCACCTATTTACTCAATGCCAATGCGGCACTGTCTATTTTGCTTACTGTAGGCAACAGTTTTGTCGCTTTAATTTCAGTACCCATCATCGTCAATTTTGGCCTGGAAACCTTTATGGGCGGCCATACCGATATTTCTCTTTCTTTTTGGTCAACCATTCGAGAAATCAGCACCATTATCATCATCCCCGTTTTTATCGGTGTATTGATAAAACGCTACCATCCTGTATTCGCAGCACAAGTTCAGGTGCCTTTAAAATGGATCACCGTGATGTTGCTGGCCGTAGTTTTTTTCATCAAGTTGTTTGCAGGCGAAGCACAGGGAGGCACAGGCATTACGCTCAAGGAGATATTGACTATTTTCCCTTATCTGGCTATCGGCAATGCTTTCAACCTGGCGACAGGTTATTTTATGGCCTATTTTTTAGGCCTGCCCACCAATGATCGCTTAACACTGGGTGTAGAAGTTGGCATTCAAAATACATCGCTGGCCTTTCTAATAGCCAGCAAATGGCTCAACAATGAAGATATGCTGAAACCCGCCCTTGTTTACGCCATGTTTACTTTTTTCACGGCTATAGCTTACGGCCTGATTATCAAACCCAACGAGGGCAAAGTATTCTGGCAGCGTATGAGTAATTTGTATAACAACCTGGCCAAACACTAACCAACTTCCGCGCTTTTCTTTAATCCTCTCACACAATCCTTCTCCATCAATAATCATATTGGTGCAATCCCAAGTCCTGGATAGTATTGATCAGTTTCTCGGCGTATTGGGTGTCCGTAGCGTAACCGGCTTTTTTTAGCCCGTAAGCCCAGTTTTTGTAATCCTTCCGCCCCAATTTATATAACGGCTTATACCTGTCTTTTTGCAACAGGATGCTATGCGCACGATAGCTCTCCCATGGGCTTTGGTATTTGCGGAAAAAGTCTTTGTGGGAATCGTCAGTATAGTTGGAGCAGTGCCCCTTGGGGCAATTGCGCGAAAAACACTTGATACCGAAATGATTGTTGTTTTTGGAGGCCAACTGGCTTTCTCCCACATTGCTTTCCAACAAGCCCTGTGCGAGGGTGATACTGGCGGGAATTCCATATTTGTCCATCTCTGTTTGCGCCACTTTGTGAAATCGCTCCACATAAGCCAATTGCTTCTGCCGTTTCAGCTCCCTGTCGCTATTTCCAGAATCGCTGAAATTCATGTTGGAAAAAGTATTGGCGATATTGTCATCAGCTGTTTTCTTCTTGACTGCTTTAGGGGATGACGCCGGTTTTTCAGCCGGCGTATTTAGCAAAAGCGAAGTATTCATGGGGCGCGCTTCAACGTGCTTGTTAACTACAGGCGCTGCAATAACATCAGCATGCTCTTGCTCTTCTACAAAGGCCGTTCCTGTATTAAGGTTAAAATCAATGCTGATATCCCGTTGGCTGATTACTATAGCAGCGACTCCCAACAATACTACTTTGGGCCAATTCTGGCGCACTTTTCCCCTTGCTTTACGCTTGAATTCCCTGAATAACTCGTCTAGCGGCCTGTTAGTGTACGGGATCATTGGCAGATTCATGATACGAGATGTTTTATTATTTCACAAAGTAAAACAATAAGTTTTTTATAATCAAATTATTTAAACTTTTTGTTTAATTAAAAACAATTTTACTTCTCCCCACCAACAATACCGGCTAAAAGTTGGCATAGTACCGCTATGCGTTCTACTTTTGCAAAAAATTGGTTTACAATGAAGAAAGTTGTTTTAATGTTTTTTGTACTGATGCTGACGGGCATTACGGGTATTGCCCAAAAGTATGGGCATGTGAATTTTGGCACGCTGATTTCTTTATTACCCGAAACTAAAGCAGCCGATCAAGCTTTGCTTGACTACCAGAAGCAGCTTGTCGCCAAAGGAGAAGAGATGGCCAAGGCATTTCAAGGAAAATACGAAGTGTTTGTCAAAGATGTTCAATCAGGCAATCTAACTCCCGTACAACAGCAAACACGCCAGGAAGAACTCCAGAAAGAGCAGCAGGATATTATAAAATACGAGCAGGATTTGCAGCAGATGGCGCAGTCTAAGCGCGATGAGTTGCTTAAACCGATTGTAGATAAGGCGCAAAAAGCAATTGATGATTTAGCCAAAGAAAACGGCTATGTCATGATTTTTGATACCAGTATTTTTAACTCGGTACTGTTTGCGCAAGAATCCGACGATCTGATGCCGGCGCTTAAAGCCAGGCTGGGTATAAAAGAAGAAGAACCTGCTAAAGACTAGCCTAGCAGCTTCCATTTCGCACTGCGCAAATAGCGGTTTAATATTTCCTTGCTTATTACAGCTACAAGCTTTCCGTTGCGGTCCGATACAGGCAGGAGCTTCCAGTCTGTATCGGACAATATCTGCGCGGCATTTTGCAACTTATCGTCAAGGGTCAGACTTGGAGGATGTAATAACTTGGCCTTATTGACTTGTGTAGAATAGCTCTCCCCGTTTTCTCTAATGGCGGCTAACATAACGTCTCCATCGAGTATGCCAACGAAGTTTTGCCATTCATCAAATACGAAGAGATAGTCGTCTTTGGTTTTGTATCTGAAGACATCATCTATTTCCCCAAAATAATCAGTTGAGTATACTTTCGTAAATGAATACCGCGCAGCATCGCCAACCGAATGGTGTTGCAATAGATAGTCTTCTCTCATAAGCTTTAATTCAAAAGCCGCGCTAAAAAAGATAAATGCAGCGGCTAGCGCCATCAACCAATTAAACGCGGGAATACTAATAAAAACCAGCACAACAGCGATAGCCTGCCCGATCCGAACAGCGATGGTTGTGGCCTGAATCCTTGGCCGGCTCATGGCAATTAATGCCCGCAAGATACGGCCTCCATCCATCGGGAAGGCGGGTATTAGGTTGAATACCGCTACAAGAATATTGAGTGCAACCAGCCCGACCAGCAGGTAGTCAAGACGGGAGGCATCATGGGCGAAATAATTACCTTGGGGATAAACCCAATATCCAATAATAGCTTCGACATTATCTCCCGAAAGTAACAAGACAAATGGCAGCAGTACCAGGGCAAGCGCCAGATTAGTGAGCGGTCCGGCGGCAGCAACTATCAGTTCGTGCAGGGGCTTGTCTGGCAAACGATCCAATATAGCGAGCCCTCCAATAGGCATCAACAGGATGCGTTGCGTCTTAACGCCATAGCGGCGAGCAGAAAGCGCATGCCCCAGTTCGTGTAATAATACGCATAAAAACAAAGCCGTGACGGCCGCCATCGTCCAGCCCAGGTCTACCCAGTTTACGGCCCCATCGAATGAATAATGCGTTGACGCCAACCACAAAAAAAGCGGGGCGAATGTCCAGTGTAAACGCACCGGTATCCCAAATAGTCTGACAACCTCTAACGAAGCGCCCATATATATTTAGTGACTTACCACGCCTCCCCCCATAATAGGCAGGTACAATTCTCCATTGAGAATACCCCTGGAGATTACAATGCGCTGGATTTCAGAGGTACCTTCATAAATTTGGGTGATTTTGGCGTCGCGCATGAGTCGTTCTACATGGTATTCTTTTACAAAACCATACCCCCCGTGAATTTGTACCGCTTCGACCGTATGACGCATAGCTACTTCGGAAGCGTATAATTTGGCCATAGCGCTGGCGGCGGCATAATCCATCCCCTGATCTTTGAGCCAGGCGGCTCGATACACCATGAGTTTTGCAGCCTCGATTTCGGTGGCCATATCAGCCAGTTTAAAAGCTATAGCCTGATGCTGACTAATGGGCTTGCCAAAAGCCGAGCGCTCTTTTGAATAGGCCACTGCCAATTCATAGGCGCCGCCTGCAATTCCAAGAGCTTGCGCCGCAATGCCTATACGACCGCCGGCTAGCGTTTTCATAGCAAATTTAAAACCAAATCCATCCTCGCCGATTCGATTGGCCTTGGGCACCTTTACATCGGTATACATAATGGTGTGCGTATCAGAGGCGCGAATCCCCATTTTGTCTTCTTTTTTACCTACGCTCACGCCGGGCCAATCGGTTTCAACTATGAAAGCATTGATGCCGTGGTGCCCTTTTTCGGGGTGAGTTTGCGCCATCACGAGATGTATCTTCGATGTGCCTCCGTTGGTAATCCAGTTTTTAGTGCCATTGAGGAGGTAATAATCGCCCATATCTACTGCTGTAGTGCGCTGGCTGGTGGCGTCGCTGCCTGCCTCAGGTTCTGAAAGGCAGAACGCGCCGATCCACTCTCCGCCTGCAATTTTGGGCAAATATTTTTGCTTTTGTTCGGCATTGCCATAGGTCTCAAGCCCCCAGCATACCAGTGAATTGTTCACAGACATAATAACCGAACAGGAACTGTCAACTTTCGAAATTTCCTCCATCGCCAGCACATAAGACAGCGTATCCATTCCGCCGCCGCCATACTCCGGTGAAGTCATCATACCCAGAAAGCCCAATTCCGCCATCTGGCGCACTTCGGCGGCGGGGTAGGTCATGTTGGCATCTCGTTCGATAATGCCGGGTTTCAGCACTCTTTGTGCAAAATCTCTGGCAGCTTCTTTTACTGCCAGGTGTTCTTCGCTTAGGTCGAATATCATAACGAGTAGTTTTGGTATATGTAAAACCCGGATTAGCAAAGACGGTTCAAGCGACGAACCGGGCTATTTCGACGCGCCTAGCGAATTTACGCTAAATGACGTGAATTGGCAAAGATTAAGCTGATATTACTTTATTTCCCTTTTGATAAAACATCGCGGGCCGAGTCGATTTTAGGCTGCCAGTATTTATCGGCATAAATATCGTCAATCACTACGCCGCGGGAGGTGCTGTGAATAACCTTGAGGCTTTTGCCGCCGGCAGATACCACCATGGCAACGTGGAATATCTCCTGGCCTTTGGAACGGCGGAAAAATATGAGATCGCCCGGTTTAGCCCTGGCAGGATCAACGGGCTTGCCTTGTAAAGCTTGCCCTCTTGAACTCGCTGCCAGGTCTATGTCGAACTTCCTGAAAACATACGAAGTGAAACCTGAACAATCAAATCCTTGCGAAGGCGTTTTTCCCGCTTCGCGGTAACCGGCGCCAAGGTGTCGCTTGGCGTAGTCGAGTATGCGCTCGCGCAATTTAGATTCTGCGCTCGCACTGGAATTCTCAACCGGCGCGTTGGCAGGCGCAGTTACCTCTCTGATGAAAGTACACTGACTGACCGTAAAACATAACAGCGCGACCAAAATACTGTTTCGGAATCGATGTAATGCCCGGATAATGTTCATGGTTGTTCTCAATTAGCTCATACTTCCTCCATCAACGTTCGGAAAGCCACATATTTATTGGCATAGCGCTGAGCGTGTTCTGCCTGGAGGCGCTGAGCATATTCATCGCGATAGCGAATAAAAGAATCAAGGCTGGGCGTGAAATACTGAATAGCATAGGTAACGCCTTCCTGGTCTTCATCGCCTAAAATGCGATAAAATTTATACCCGGTAAATAATCCGGTTGCCAACACATCAGGGATATGGGTGTTTTTCATCCAATTCACCCACTCCTCGTGCGTTTTTGTTTCAATTTTCACCGTCACATTGTAAAGTATCATAACGTAGGTCAGATGCGTTTTATTTGAGCGCCAAGCGCATTGAGGCGGTCGTCGATGCGTTGATACCCGCGATCGATCTGGTGGATATTGTGAATTATGCTTTTGCCCTTTGCCGACATCGCGGCGATTAGCAACGCAACTCCCGCACGAATATCGGGCGAAGTCATTTCGATGCCTCGCAACTGAAATCGTCGGTTGAGGCCGATGACAGTCGCACGGTGGGGGTCGCAGAGGATGATCTGGGCGCCCATGTCTATCAGTTTATCGACAAAAAACAAACGGCTTTCAAACATCTTCTGGTGAATGAGCACGCTGCCGTTGGCCTGCGTAGCCACTACCAGCACGATGCTCATGAGGTCGGGGGTGAACCCGGGCCAGGGCGCATCGTAAATGGTTAGGATCGAACCGTCTATAAACGTTTGAATTTGATATTCTTCCTGGCTGGGGATGTATATATCGTCACCCTGAATTTCCATGACGATGCCCAGTTTTTCAAATACATGGGGAATTATACCCAGCTCCTGGATTTGGGCATCTTTGATAGTGATAGCCGATTGTGTCATGGCGGCCATACCGATAAAGCTGCCTACCTCGATCATATCGGGCAGCAGCCGGTGGGTAGTGCCGCCAAGTTGGCTCACCCCCTCTATAGAGAGCAAGTTAGACCCAATACCCGAAATGCGGGCGCCCATGCGCACCAGCATTCGACACAACTGCTGCACATAGGGTTCACAGGCAGCGTTATAAATTTGGGTAGTACCCTTGGCCAACACGGCAGCCATAATCACGTTGGCCGTACCGGTTACGGAGATTTCCTCCATTAGCATGTACTTACCCTTTAATTCAGGAGCATCAAGATAATAGCGGTTGTTGCTTTCGTCGTAGACGAATCGCGCGCCGAGTTGCTCGAAACCCAAGAGGTGAGTATCCAGGCGACGGCGACCAATTTTATCGCCGCCGGGTTTGGCCAGAAAAGCTTTGCCAAAACGCCCCAACATAGGTCCAATGAGGGTTACTGACCCCCTGATGCGACTGGCATTTTTCTGGTAGTCGTCCGACTGGGCGTATTCGAGATCTATATCTTTAGCCTGAAAAGAAAACGTATCAGCATTGATCTGTTGCACTTCCACGCCAAGACCTTGCAAAAGTTCAATCAGCAAGCGTACATCGCGAATATCGGGAATATTGGAAATGGTAACTTTTTCTTCTGTAAGCAGGGTAGCGCAAATAACCTGCAACGCCTCATTTTTGGCGCCTTGAGGCGTGATTGATCCACTCAGGCGCAAGCCGCCTGTGACTTCAAAGGCATCGGAAATCATGGTCCTGTTTTTTGGCCCGGTTTTGAGTTATTTTTTCCGGCGACCGCCGCCCTTATTCATGTTGTTGTTTCTGTTGCGATTATCGCCGCCCTGATTGTTGCGCTGGTTGGGATAAGGCGCATTGCCGCGCGATTTATTCATATTATTCGGGCGTTGTTGTTGCTTGCCGCGATTAACGCTGCCGCCCCCCAGATTCTCGAGAGAGGCGTCTTCATGCATAGTGATAAGTCCGTTTGATAATGCAGCCAGGTCGGCTTTGATCACCTCATCGCTAACATAGAGTTCTCGATTCCAGGTTTTATAGGCCAGTTTCATATAAGCTCCGATGACGGCCACGAAAGCGTCGCGTTTGCGGCCCGGAGGCATACTCAGCGCTTTGGAAATGAGGCGTTGCACATTGGTGCCATAGTGGCGGTATTTGGTTTCCGATTGTGGGTACGGAATGACGTCAGGTTTTTTATGCGCATCGTCAGGGGTAGGCTTATGGCCAAAAGGCGGGGTTACGTCAAGGTCGTATTCAGCAATGACAAATACGTGTTTCCAAAGCTTTTCCTTGAAATCTTCCGCGCTGCGGTTTTGCGGGTGCATTTGCATCATCAAATCCACGACCTTCTCCACAAAAGCCTGCCGAAAACGATCGTCTTCAATAGTTTTTGCGTATTGGATTAAATTTTGCACATTCCGGCCGTATTCCGGGATAATGAGCTCTTCTTTCGAAGAATTGTATTCCATGTCAATTGCCATAGGGCCGTATAAGTTTAAATTATTCTACAGTTACTGATTTGGCCAGATTGCGGGGCTGGTCCACGTTGCAACCGCGCATCACTGCAATATGGTACGAAAGGAGTTGCAAGGGGATCACCGACAATAGGGGGGTTAGCGGTTCTTCGGTATCAGGAATTTCAATAGTATAATCGGCAATCTTACTGATTACCTCGTCGCCTTCCGTTACTACTGCAATGACTACGCCTTTGCGCGCCTTTACCTCCTGGATGTTGCTAACGATTTTGTCGTAGGCGCTGCGGTTTGTTGCAATCACTACTACCGGCATCTGATCGTCAATGAGGGCAATCGGACCGTGTTTCATTTCTGCTGCCGGATAGCCTTCGGCATGGATATAGGAGATCTCCTTCAACTTGAGAGCGCCCTCCAGGGCAACCGGAAAGTTATATCCGCGGCCCAAATATAATGCATTAGGTCTATCTTTGATCTCGCCGGCAATGTATTTTACCATCGAGTTGCTTTCGAGCACTTTCTGCACTTTGGCAGGAATATTGGCCAATTCACGCACCAACTGCTGATAGTATGAATTTGATATCGTGCCGCGCTTGTGAGCCAGGCAGAGTGCCATCATCGTGAGCAGCGTTACCTGGCCGGTAAAAGCTTTGGTAGAAGCCACGCCGATTTCGGGGCCTGCATGGATATAGGAGCCTGCATCGGTATACCTGGCAATGGAAGAGCCTACTACATTGACAATGCCATATATTAACGCGCCTTTTTCTTTAGCCAATTCCAGCGCAGCCAGGGTATCGGCGGTTTCGCCCGATTGAGACAAGGCGATCACTACATCTTTTTCTGTAATAATAGGATTGCGATATCGCAATTCGGAAGCGTATTCCACTTCAACGGGAATACGGGCGAGGTCTTCGAGTAAATATTCGCCTATCAAGCCCGCATGCCACGAGGTGCCGCAGCCTGCAATAATAATCCGGTTGGCATTAACAATGCGGTTGATGTACTCTTCAAGTCCGCCAAGCCTCACCCAGCCTTCGTCGGCATTGAGGCGCCCGCGCATACAATCAGCTATGGTAGTACTCTGCTCGTAGATTTCCTTAAGCATAAAGTAGTCAAAGCCGCCTTTCTCTAACATCTCGATCTTGAGGTCGAGTTCATGAATAAAGGGCGTTTGCTTTTCATTGTCAATGGTTTTGATTTGCAAGTCGCCGTGGCGGGGCACCATTGCAATTTCTTCGTCATTGAGATACACCACTTTTTTGGTGTGTTCAACAATGGGCGTGGCGTCGGAGGCAATAAAATATTCGCCTTCTCCAATCCCGATAACCAAAGGGCTGGCTTTTCGAGCTGCCACCAGTTTGTCGGGGTCGTTGCTATCCAATAATACAATAGCGTAAGCGCCGACTACTCTGGTGAGTGCCACCCTCACCGCTTCTTCGAGGGGCAGATTGTCGCGTTTTTGGATTTCTTCAATAAGATGAACCAGTACTTCTGTGTCGGTTTCGCTTGTGAAAATGTGGCCTTCTTTTTCAAGAGCAGCTTTCAGCAGGGCATAATTTTCAATAATACCGTTGTGGACAATCGTCAGCCTGTGATTGCCGGACACATGGGGGTGGGCATTGATATCATCGGGAGCGCCGTGGGTTGCCCATCGGGTATGGCCAATGCCGATGTTGCCGTCTTTGGGCAATTGAGCTGCAAAATTGACGAGTTCTGCTACTTTGCCTTTTTTCTTGTAAATGTGAGTTTCTCCATTCAACAGGGCTACACCAGCACTGTCATACCCGCGGTATTCCAGGCGTTGAAGGCCTTTTATCAAAATAGGATAGGCTTGTTTTTCGCCAATATAAGCCACAATTCCACACATGGTCGTTACAAATTTAAATGGGAATTATAATTTAGTATATGTCAGTTTGAGCTGCATTGGATAAGTGGGATGTTCTGCTCCGCATAGCGTCACGCGGTCGGCGCGCCGGGCGCCAAATCGCACAACCAGATAGATTTCATTGATTTCCTCGCCTTTGATCATTTGCTGAAAATGCGCAGTTAGATTCATCTTGTAACGGGATGGTTGCCCGTTTGTACCTTTTTCCAATACGCCGCCAAAAATTTCATTGAGGCCGCTGACTGCCAAGCCGAGGGCTACATCGTCAATTTCTTTTAACTTGCCGCTGCTATTGCGGGTAAAGAGCAACAATTGATCGGCAGGCGTAAAAACCTGCGCATTGTCATTGCCGAGGTATGCTACGGTCACGACCAATTCCGCTTTGTTGATGATAATGTTTTCGAGTTCTTCAACGTGAGGAAGCGTGATTTTGGTATATACACCCCGCATACCTTGCACAAAAGTATATTCACCGCCAAGAGAAGCGTCATTGAGGTAGGGCTCAACAGGCGCGTCAGTATAGTCATGTTCGTATTGGGCAGTAGTTACCCCAAAATTGTTAAAAGCAAAAACGTATTGCTCTTTTTTGGCATTTTTGGTGTAAAAGAGGTGGATACCGCTGAATGCAGATAAGATATTAAAACTTAACACGCCGTTAGTGGTAGTGCCCGGCTTGAGGTGTAAACCTTTAAAAGCTTCCAGAAAGGTACTGTCATTTTTATAAACAGTAGTATCGTATTGCAACAGGCGCAATCCCAATTCTGTACTCAGCGGAATGCGCAAATGAGGCACCACCTTCACCGTGTCGGCATCATCATTACTATAGTTGATTACTTCCAGGCTGTCATATCGGGGTACAAATTCACGGCTGCCCAATAAAACCGGCTTGGTAGCAAATCCTTTGTCAGAATTATATGATGCGTCATTATCAAGCGACTCATCCAGCTCCAACACATCCATGCCATATGTTTGACTTACATTGCCATAATAGCCGGCAGAATCGTACACCAACACCAGGACGATGGAATCGAGCGTAGCGCCGGAGAAGTCAAAACTTTGATAAGCCCCCGACAACGTGCGCTGAAGCCTGGCCTGGGTATATATCGAAGCCCTCGTTTTGCCAAAAACAGGGTCTTCCATTTGACCAAATAGATAACTCGACAATAGTGTAGTCGGAGAATAAGTAGTAAGGGTGTCGCCAATAAAACTGGATGTTTGAAGCGTAAGGGTATCCGTATAATCAACGCCTACCTGATCGCCTTCCAGTAGTTCTGATCCCACGTCGGTAGGGTCTACACATGCCGCGAAATTAAACAACAAGGCTGTTGCGACGGCGCATGCCGCAGCGCTAATGCTTTTCATGCTTGAGCTCGAATTTTACAAGGGTTGAAAGCGTGCTGTTGTGCAAGGATTGGAATCAATGTTTTTGCACTTCCTCTTCCAGTAGCGAATTATAAAAGTCGAGGAATGCGGGCATCTGTTCGTCTCCTTTAGCCGACAACACCGGTTTATCTGTTTTGGCAAGTAATTCTTGCAGTTTTTCATCCGGGTTATCTACACCCATCACAAGCGCATCGGCATAGGCAACCGCGCCGTGGTGTAATGCAATACCACTACCGTTCTGGTAATTGCCGAGGTCTTCAGGCGTCAGATTGTTAATAGACGCCTTGGCGGCAAAATTATCGCCGAAATCATAAATAGTAGCGCCGTCGTATAGCGAATATACCACCTTGGCGCCCTGAAACAAAGGCTCCGTTTTATAGGCTGTTTTCAAATAAAGCGGAATGAGGCTGGTCATCCAGCCATGACAGTGAACTATGTCAGGCGCCCAGCCGAATTTCTTTACGGTTTCGATTACTCCTTTGCAGAAAAAGACCATCCTGTCGGCATTGTCATCATAAGACTGGCCTTCCTCATCCTGAAATACAGCTTTGCGCTTGAAAAAATCGTCGTTGTCAAGAAAATAAACCTGCATCCTCGCCTCAGGCAAAGAGGCCACCTTAATGATCAACGGGTAATCGTCGTCATCTACAATAATATTCATGCCGGAAAGCCGGACAACTTCGTGCAAGCGGTGACGCCGCTCGTTGATCACTCCAAACCTGGGCATCAATACACGGATCTCCATCCCGTTTTCCTGGATATATTGTGGCAGTTTCCGCGCAATCTCCGCAATCAGCGATTGCTCGGTATAAGGTAGCATCTCCTGGGTTACAATCAGCACTTTCTTTTTACTCATATCCCATTGTTTTACAAATAAGCAGGGCGCTTAACCTTCAATGAACAAAAACGCAAAGATAGTAAAAATCAAGGACTTTTAGTTTTTTTGGCCCTACATTATCCTTGATGGCCCCCTGGACGACATTAAAAGGGACTACTTTTGCACTGTTTGAAGTTTAATTAAAGTTAAAACGCCTAACTTTACTTGTAAGTTTATTAACAAATCCGCTACCTACTCTCTGAAAGTATGTACCTTTTTTCTCGGGTTGATCAAATACAGCGGCTACTCCGCCAATGGAAGTCCGAAGGACGCAGCATCGGTTTTGTGCCCACTATGGGGGCTTTGCATCAGGGACACCTGGCTTTGTTGGAGCAATGCCTCAACGAAGGCAATGTGGCCGTGTGCAGTATTTTTGTCAATCCTACTCAGTTTAACCAGGAATCGGATCTGGAAAAATACCCCCGCACTCCTGCTAAGGACATCGAAATGCTGATCGGGGTTGGTTGCAATGTCCTTTTTATGCCGCCAGTCGCCGAAATTTATCGACCGGGGCTGGTTACTACCCTGGATTTACCGCTGGGACACCTGGAGACAACTATGGAAGGCCGCTTCCGACCAGGGCATTTTGCGGGGGTGGTCCAGGTGGTCAAAAGATTACTCGATATTGTGGAACCGGCAAAATTATATATGGGGCAAAAAGACTACCAGCAGGTGGCCGTTGTCCGCCATTTGATCAACGCTCTCCAATTGCCCGTTGAATTAATCATGGCCCCTACCGTCCGGGAAGCCGACGGACTGGCGATGAGCTCCCGCAATGTCAGGTTATCGCCTGGGCAACGACAAAAGGCCCCGCTGATCTATCAAACCTTGCAGCAAGCCAAAGCGCTGGCGCCACACACCCCCCCTTCGGAAATAAGCGCACAATGCCTGCAAATACTCGAAACCGGCGGATTCCGACCGGAATATTTCGATATCGTCGATGCCGAAACGCTCAACCCTGTGACTGACTTGGCGCCAACGCGTCAAAAAGTAGCTTGTGTGGCCGCATGGCTGGGCGATGTCAGGCTTATAGACAACCTGCCGCTCAACGAATGAAACGGCGTACAACTTTATACAGCGTCGCTTTGTTCATGTTGTGATGTCATTTGAGCACAAAAAACGGTTATTGTTTAAACAAAATCCGGCGGTGGTATAACGGAGCAACCGCCTGCGTGTATATTTGCAGTCGCTATGATGATACAACGATTTAAATCGAAAATACACAGAGCTACCATTACCGAAGCCAACCTCCAGTATGTAGGCAGTATTACTATCGACGAAGCGTTGATGGAAGCCGCCAATTTTATTGAGGGCGAGCGCGTTCAGGTAGTCAATAACAACAATGGCGAACGCCTGGAAACATACGTCATAAAAGGCGAACGCAATTCCGGCGTCATCTGCCTGAACGGCGCCGCTGCCCGACGCGCACAAGTTGGCGATGTGGTGATTATCATTTCTTATGCCTGGATGGATATCGAAGAAGCCAGGCAATTTGTACCCAGCGTGGTGTTTTTAGATGAGAAAAACCGCATGATCAAACCTTAGTTGATTCCTCTACAAATCGAAGCGTTTTGAAAAAGGTTTTTTTCAATTTTGTCAAGTTTCTCTTTTTTCTGGGCATCGGCGTAGGCATTTTGTATCTGGTTTACCAAAAACAAGATGCCGCTTACCGAGAGGATTGCATTATCAAAAATATCCCCGCCGAGGAATGTAGCCTGCTCCACAAAGTTGTCAACGATTTTAGCGAAATCAATTACTGGTGGATTTTGGCCGTTCTTGTTGTCTATTCGATTAGCAACCTGAGCCGGGCTATCCGCTGGAATATGCTGCTACGCGGACTGGGCTACCGGCCCAAACTGTCCAATGCCTTCATTACCATTATTATCGGTTATTTTGCCAACCTCGGACTTCCCCGGATGGGCGAGGTGGTTCGCGCCGGCGTGATGGCCCGCTACGAACGCATGGCTATTGAAAAGGTGATGGGTACTATTGTGGTAGACAGGGTAATGGATGTGATCAGCATTGTGGTTATTACGGCACTTGCATTTCTGGTTCAGTTTGAAACGATCTGGCACTTTGTAGATGAACAAGTATCGCTGAGCGAACGCTTTGGCGGGGCGGCCAACATACTTACCGCTCTCGGCATTGCGTTTGTCGCTTTTGCTTCGCTATTGTTTGCTTTCCGCAATAAATTGATGCGCACATCACTGTATATCAAACTGGCCGAAATTGCCAAAGGATTTTGGGAAGGTATCAAAACCGTCCGTCAGCTCGAAAAACCCTGGTGGTTTATTCTGCACAGCATTAATGTTTGGCTGATGTTCTTTACGATGACTTACCTGCTTTTCTGGGCTTTCCCACCTACCGCAGGGCTACCTGTAGTGGCAGTACTAGTCGTTTTTGTATTCGGCGCCTGGGGCGTGGTAATCCCTTCGCCAGGAGGTATGGGTACCTATCATTTCCTGGCCCAACTGGCCTTAAGTATCTACGGTATCAGCGGCGATGACGGTTTTTCCTGGGCTAATATTTCGTTTTTCTCAGTCCAGATCGGCAGTAATATCGTCGGCGGTTTGCTGGGATTCCTGCTGCTGCCAATTATTAACAGGCATACGGCTTCGGCGCCTACTACAACCTGATTTTTTTATGTCTGCAATCGGGCATATTCATGCCAAAATCCAGAATTGGGAACAGGCAAAACACAACGTAACCGCCTGGAAAACCGCCGGTGAACGAGTGGTATTTACTAATGGATGTTTCGATATCCTGCACTATGGCCATGTCTTTTACCTGGCCCAGGCCCGCGATCTGGGCAACCGGCTCGTGGTCGGCCTCAATTCCACCGATTCGGTGCGGCGGCTCAAGGGCCCCCAACGCCCTATCAACGATCAGCCTACCCGGCAGCTGCTGCTTGCCGCACTCGAATGCGTTGACGCCGTAGTGGTATTTGAAGAGGATACTCCCCTGTCTCTCATTGAATACCTACTGCCCGATGTACTCGTAAAAGGGGGGGATTGGACCCCCGACCAGATTGTTGGCGCACCGGCCGTCTTGGCCAGCGGAGGTCAAGTACTAAGCCTTCCTTATATCGACGGCTATTCCACTACTGCTATTGAACGCAAAATAAAATCGAATTGACCATGACGGATACCACAATTCGCGAACTTACTACTTACCTCGACTCAATAGCGCCCCCAGCCTACCAGGAAAGCTACGACAACGTAGGCTTGCTGGTGGGCAGCCCCAATACGCCTGTTAACGGGGTTCTGGTTTGCCTTGACTCCACAGAGGCTATTATTGAAGAAGCTGTCGCCAAAGCCTGCAATGTGGTGGTGGCCCATCATCCCATCATATTCAAAGGACTCAAAAGCCTCACAGGGAAAAGTTATGTGGAGCGCACAATACTTAAGGCTGTAAAAAATGACGTAGCCATCTACGCCATCCACACCAACCTCGATAATATGTACTACCGCGGCGTTAATGCCAAAATTGCAGAGGTGCTTGGCCTTGTCGATACCCGCTTGTTAGCCCCTAAAGCAACGGCCCTTCAAACACCTGACGGCAACCCCGCAGTAGGTTCAGGTATGATAGGGCTATTGCCGCAACCCATGCCGGAACAAGCTTTTCTTGAATTTCTAAAACGTAAAATGAAAACCGGCTGTGTCAAGTATACCGCCCTGCGCAATAAAGATGTCAAAACCGTTGCCGTATGCGGCGGCTCGGGCAGTTTCTTACTCAACGACGCCATAGCGCAACACGCCGATGTTTTCGTGACCGCCGATATGAAATACCACGAATTTTTTGACGCCGACGGAAAAATCGTCATTGCTGATATCGGACACTTTGAAAGTGAACAGTTTACGATTCATTTGCTTAGTGACTTAATTTCAGAAAAATTTGCTAACTTTGCAGTCCATTGCGCGGAATCTATCACAAATCCTGTGCAATATCTTTAAAATCAAGACTTTAACAATAAATTTGATTGCTGATGGCTGCAGAACTGACCGTAGCTGAAAAACTCAAACAGCTCTACGAGCTTCAATTGATCGACTCCCAAATTAATAAAATTGAAATCCTCAAAGGCGAGTTACCCGTTGAAGTCGAAGATCTGTCAGACGAAATCCAGGGCCTCGATACCCGGGTTAAACGCCTGCAAAACCAAATCAAGGACCTGGAACAGGAAGCCGTTAAGCACCAGGCTAATATTTCTGAGGCTGAAAATCTCATCCAGCGCTACCAGCGCCAACTCGATAACGTGAAAAACAACCGGGAATTCGAGGCTTTGACCAAAGAATTGGACATGCAGCGCCTCGAAATTCAATTGTCGGAAAAGAAAATCCGTAGCATCAAAACGGAAATTCAAACCCGCGAAGAAGCGCTGTCGGTTGCAGAAGAACGCATGGCGGTTAAGCTCAAAGAACTGGAAGCCAAAAAGGTTGAACTCGACAAAATCATCGAGAAAACCGAAAAAGAAGAACAACGCCTCCGCGATCTGTCTAAAAAAGTATGCACCAATATCGAGGAACGACTGGTGAAAGGTTACGACAAAATTCGCCACTCTTACCGCAACGGCCTTGCAGTGGTGACTATAGAGCGCAACTCCTGCGGCGGTTGTTTTAATAAAATTACGCCCCAGTTGCAACTCGAAATTGCCCAGCGCAAAAAGATTATTGCCTGCGAACACTGCGGCCGTATCCTCGTAGATGACCAGCTGGTTTCGGAAGTGGAAGGCGTTGACCTCCAAACTTCCGCTATCATGGAAATCGACGA
This sequence comes from Saprospiraceae bacterium, assembly GCA_036741235.1. Classification (GTDB taxonomy): domain Bacteria; phylum Bacteroidota; class Bacteroidia; order Chitinophagales; family Saprospiraceae; genus JABWBR01. The sequence goes on from DAINSQ010000001.1 coordinate 76,389, forward strand.
ATAAGGCTAATCCGCTTTTTTGGCCAGGTACAGTTAGCAGCAAGTCTGCAACTTGCCAATTATTAGTTAACGTACCGCTTTTTTATGCCCAGATTATTCAATCTCGTCAACAACGACGAGCTCAAGCGCCATTTGATGGAAAGCGGGGAACCCCGCATTACGCTTTCTTTCTACAAATACCATCATATTGAGAATCCAGACAGCTTCCGCGACGAGTTATATCTGCGCTGGAATAAACTGTCGGTATACGGCCGCATTTACATCGCTACAGAAGGTATCAACGGCCAGATTTCAGTTCCCGAAACACAGTTCGAGGCTTTCAAGGCTGACATGTACGCCATTCCTTTCCTCAACGGCGCGCGCCTCAATATAGCCATCGACGACCACGGCAAGTCTTTCTACAAACTCAAAATCAAGGTGCGCCCCAAAATTGTTGCCGACGGCCTCGATGATAAGAGCTTCGACGTAACAAAACGCGGCAAACACCTGAGCGCCCGTGAGTACAATGCCCTAACAGACAACCCTAATACTATCGTTGTGGATATGCGAAACCACTACGAAAGCGAAGTAGGATTCTTTGAAGGCGCTATTCGCCCCCAAGTGGATACTTTCCGCGAGGCTCTGCCGCTGGTGGAAGAATTGCTGGCAGACAAGAAGGAAACGCCCATCGTGATGTATTGCACCGGCGGTATCCGTTGTGAAAAAGCCAGCGCGTACTATCTGCACAAAGGATTCAAAAATGTGTTTATGGTAGACGGCGGTATTATCGAGTATACCCGGCAATGCCAAAAAGAAGGCTTACCCAATAAATTTATTGGCGTCAATTTTGTCTTCGACGAACGCATGGGCGAAAGAGTGAGCCCCGATGTGGTAGCTCAATGCCACCAGTGCGGCGAACCCTGCGATACGCATATCAACTGCGCCAATGAGGCTTGCCATTTGCTTTTTATTCAATGCGACCGTTGCCGGGCACAGTACGACGGCTGCTGCTCCGCCAAATGCCGCGATTTTATGCGCTTGCCTGAAGAAGAACGATTGAAACTTCGCCCTGTGACCGAGTTTAACGGCTCGAAGTTTACCAAAGGCCGATATAAGGCGTTTCGCGAAGGCGAAGGACTTGTGATGCAATAAACGGCTTACTCATGAGCATGCATATCCCCTCGCTTTATATTGCCCACAGCCCGCTTGGAGGGAGGGGCGTTTTTACTTCCACAGCCATCGACCCCGACGATACCATTGAAATTTGCCCGGTGATCGTCATTCCTGAAAAAGATGTGCCGCTTATACATCAGTCGTATCTGCACGATTATTACTTTCTCTGGGATAATAAACAATGCGCCATAGCCCTGGGATACGGCTCTTTATATAACCACGCGCATGTTCCCAATGCAGAATATTATATGGATTACGACAACCAGACGATCAGCGTGTATTGCATACGGCCTATTCAAGCCGGTGAAGAAATCACCATCAGTTATATCGACGAGAACGACGAGCGGACCAAACTATGGTTTGAGGTGCAACAGTGATAGTTACCTACCGGTTCTCTCCTATTTGTTTTCCGCCTTCCAGCCGGCCTTTCTTATCTGAAATCCGGTTGAACGTTTCCAGGCCGCAACGCAGAAAAGCCTCGTAGGCTTTGTCGTCAGGGGTATAACCAACCGGCGTGTTGAGCAATTGACCTTCTGGCGATAGCAATACGTAGTAGGGCTGCGAGTTGGTCTGGAAAAATTCTGTTTGGAAATGCGCCCATTTATGGCCGTAGTTGCGCAATTTACGCGTACCTCCCGATGCTTTTTGCACTACCACTTGCTCTTCTGCCGGCAGTTCAATTTTTTCATCTACATAAAGCGAAATCAACACGTAGTCGTTTTTCAAATGCTTGTAAACGCCTGGTTCGGGCCATACGTGTTCTTCCATTTTGCGGCAATTCTGACAAGCGTGGCCTGTGAAATCGATCATAATGGGTTTATTCACCTCCTTGGCATATGCGAGCCCCTCTTCAAAATCCTTGAAGCAGTTGAGGTTTTGGGGGCAATCACAGGGCTTGAGCCAGCTGTAGCACACAGGAGGAGCCAGGCCGCTCAACAATTTGAGGGGGCGGAAAGAACCTACTTTTTCATCATAAATAAACCCGGTAGCCAGGTAGAGGGCAAAAGCCACGGAAATAGCCCCTAGCAATTTGCGGGGCAAGCTGATTTTGACGCCTTCGTCGTCGTGTGGAAAACGAATGAGCCCAAAAAGGTACGCTGCAAGTCCAACCGCCGTCAATATCCAGATCGCCAGGAAAGGCTCAATTTTGAGCAACCCCCAGTGTTTTACCAGGTCGGCATTGGAGAGGAACTTAAACGCCAGGGCTATCTCGATAAAGCCAAGTACCACCTTAACTGTATTCAACCATCCACCCGAGCGGGGCAGCGATTGCATCCAGCCCGGGAATGCCGCAAACAGCGCAAAAGGCAGGGCAAGGGCCAGGCCGAAACCTGACATCCCCGTGGTGAGCTGCCATGCGCCGCCGTCGGAGCTGAGCGCGCCGGCCAATAGCGACCCTAAAATCGGGCCCGTACAAGAAAATGACACCAACGCCAGGGTAAGCGCCATGAAGAAAACACCTACTACACCGCCAACCCCTTCCGCATTGCTGGCCTTATTCTGCCAGCTTTCGGGCAATGTAATCTCGTAATAACCGAAAAATGAAAAAGCAAAAACAATAAAAATGGCAAAAAATGACAGGTTCAGCCACACATTGGTGGATATATCATTGAGTATATCGGGATTTATCGTGTCAATAAGATGGAAGGGAATACTGAGCAAAAAATACACCAGAAAAATAAAAAAGCCATACATCGATGCATTCATCAACCCTTTGCGACGGTTGCCTGCGCTTTTGGTGAAAAAGCTCACCGTAAGCGGAATCATTGGAAATACACAGGGCGTAAGCAGCGCAATGAGGCCTCCGATGAAACCCAGGATAAAGATATTCCAATAACCTTTTTTCTCGGCTGTTTCTGTCGGCACATCGCCGCACTTGCCTGCAGGGGCTGACAGGTCGGGTTTGGCGATACCGTATTGCTCGTCTATATTGCCGATAGACGGCCCGGCGAGGCCTGCAGCCGCTTCGTCGCCAATTATCGCCTGGTTTTGGGCGATATTCACGCGAAAAGGCACATCGGCAGAGGGAAGACACATCTTGTCATCACAAGTCATGAACACCACCTGGCCGCTAATAGGCTGTGATGGGTTGGTAACTTTGATACGCTGGGTGAATACGACCGGGCTTTCTATGAATTTGATTACTTCTACTCCACCGAAAAGCGGGTCCGGGCCCTGTTTTTTCTTGCCTTCCTCTTTTACTTCACCTTCCCGGCTGTAGTGTGATCCCAGTTCAAAAGTAAACACGGTGGGTTCGGGACCGTCGGCTGAAGTATGCTGCGAATAAATCGCCCAGCCCTTTTCCATAAGCGCCGTAAAAACAATATCATAGACGCCGGCGCCCTGGTCTTTCAATGCAATTTGCCACTGTACAGGATTTTTAATGCCGCTGGGCGTAGCGGGAGGGGCAATACTCAGGTCGCTGTTAATACCTGTGCCGGCATTCGATTCTGCGGGTTGTTCCGTTTCTGTTTTGGCTGGTGTTGCCTCTGTTGCTTTGGCGTTTGACTTAGTGCTTTTGAGCGTAAACGAAAAGGCCTCTTCTGCCGGGGGCAGGCAGCGCTCATCGTCGCAGGTCATAAACTCAAGGTACCCGGTAATCGGTTGTGATAAATCGCTGACCTTCACCCGCTGGGTAAACGTAACAGGACTCTTGGTAAACTTGATTACATTGACGCCGTCAAAAAGCGGGTCGGGGCCTTCTTTTTTGTACCCTTTTTCTTTCACATCGCCGACGCGCTGGTAATGGGCGCCCTTATCAAAGTAAAAAGCCGTCGGCACAGGGCCGTCGGGTGAAGTTAGCTGCGAGTATATCGTCCAGCCCGGTTCCATGGTGGCCGTAAATACCAGATCAAATTCGGTATCGCTCACCTGCTTATAGGTGGTGTTCCATTTTACAGGATTGAGAATTTGGGCCTGAGCGATGCCGGCCAACAGGAGGGTAAAAACAAGGGCGGAGATTTGCTTGATCATTTCGCTGTAAGTTTGGGTAATCCTGGCGCTGTTATTCCAAGCCTATTTGAAAAGCTACCGCTGTTGGCGGCAGACACATATTGTCGTCACAAGTCATAAACATCACTTCCCCGTCAATTTGTTTGCTGCCTGCGGCAACTTTGACGCGCTGGGTGAATTTCACCTGTTGGCTGAATTTCACAAGGTTCATGTCGAATATGGGGTCATGGCCTTCTTTTTTGTGGCCGTCTTCAGTGGCTTTGCCGATGAGCTCGATACCGGATGATGTCCATTGAATGGAAGTAGCTACAGGTCCGTCTTCTGATTCGAGGTATTGGGAGTAGATGTACCAGCCTTTTTGTAAATTGGCAGTAAGCACGATATCGTACTCTCTGTCGGCGATTTTAACAGCTGAAAAATTCCATTTAACCGGTTCTACTTTTTGGGCGGGTAATGCGCCGGCGATAAGCATAGAAAAAACGATCAGCAGATATTTCATAACCAGTTTGTTTTTTGCGCTAATGGCGCACAAAGTTAAGGCGATACACCTTAAGGGAGCTATACAGGACTGGCGATTAATAAAAGATTAACACATCTAAACATATGCCGGCGAAGTACTTACCAGCGATTCAAACAGGATTCTGCCGTCGGTGTTGCCCAATGCAGTTTCGGAACAGCGTTCGGGGTGGGGCATCATGCCAAATACATTGCGTTTTTCGTTGCAGATGCCGGCGATTCCGTCCATAGCGCCGTTGGGGTTTGCAGCTTCCGTCATAAGGCCGCTTTCCGTGCAATAGCGGAACAACACCTGATCGTTGTCAATCAGGTGACGAAGCGTAGCCTCATCAGCATGATAGCGACCCTCGGCGTGGGCGATGGGTATTTTGAGCACCTGGCCTTTATTGCTGCGGGAGGTGATGGGCGAATGGGTTGTTTCTACCCGCAGGTGTATATTTTTACAAATAAACTGCTGGTTTTGATTGCGCAACAACACGCCGGGCAATAATCCGGATTCGCACAGTATTTGAAAACCGTTGCAAATACCCCACACATAACCGCCATTGTTGGCAAAGTCAATAACAGCTTGCATAATGGGCGAAAAACGCGCAATGGCGCCGGCACGCAGATAATCGCCATACGAAAAGCCGCCCGGCAAAATGATGCAATCGCCGGTGTCAAAACCGTCGAGCGACTTTTCTTTGTGCCACAGTTTGACAACCTCCTGCTGCATAACCTCGCCAATGACATGCATCATGTCATCGTCACAATTCGAACCTGGAAAAACTACAACGCCGAATTTCATATAATTAAGTGATATCGTTTCGCATATTGCGCCGCAAAGGTAGTGAAACAGAACGGCTTATTCGGTAAAAATCAACGCACGGAATTGATACACCAGCACAGCTGCCACAGCCACTAAATGTACGGCTTCGGCTATACGGGGCTTAAGCATGGTGAGGTTAAATGAAATCAGTATGCTGACGGGTACGGCCAATATTAGCAAATGCGTCAAATCAACCCCGCGCTGTAACAAAATTGAAAGCGCAGCTACCAACATGGCCCAGAAAAGCAATCCGATTTTTTTCTGTACCTGGATTTGGGTTTTTAACAAGTAATTACCCGAATTGAGCAAAGCGATAAGCAGTAAAATACCCATTACCCCCCATCCTATATAGGCGCTCCAATAGTACTGCGGAGCAAAGGATAGAAAATCAAATTGATCTATAAACTGCCGCTGAATGAATTCACCAAACTCACCCATCCAGAAATAGTACACCCCCAACAATAAGTAGGGAACCAATAATCCGCTAAATAAAACAAGCCGCTCGCGAATATTGAACGACCGCATGATATTGAGAGCTATAGTGCCAAGCAATACAAAAACAATATGCGAGAAATACACCCAACTGGCGATGGCCACCCAAAAACCGATATTAAAAATTCGATCGGCGCACGTGGGCACTTTGTATATAGACATGGAGATCCACAATACCACGATAATCAGTGTATTGGCCAGCAAAGGCGCGGAAAAGGTCATGAATTCAGGCAAACTTGAGCACACGAGCAGGTAAACAAGGCCCGGAAATAAGTTCACTTCCCGCGCAAGGCGGTGCTCAGCTACCATCACATTGATGGCAATGGCATGGATGACCAAAACTGGAATAGTCAACAAATGAAACCAGGAATGCCCGGCTAATGCTCCCAGCCCAAACAAATCGCCCGCAATAGCAAAATGCGCTCTGGTATCGGGCATTTTGACAAAAAACAGAGGCGACCGGAGCGCTGCGGCGTAAAACACCAGCAACAGGCCGAATAACATCTGATTGGTGCGAAATAGTCTTAACACGGCGGTATTTTTCGGTCTTTATCGGCCAAATTTAACAAGAATATACGTCGCAGAAATAAAAATTCCCGATTTCGAGGAACTAACCTCAAATCCCTTGCGTTAATCCTTTTAGAATCGCCAGTTATATCAATTAGTTCAGTAGCATCATTACTAGTTATCGCAAAGCCCTTTTTATTTCCCAAAAATGAATTTCACTGCGTGTTGTGCAATGCATGACGGTCATTGGAATATTTGTATTAGCCACTAATAAACCAAACAATATGACTCCGGGAATCGCATTATCCACCGACAAGTCCACGCTGTTTTATATCGACAGCAATGGCACGAAAACCGATATCGATCTGCTGAATGGCAACGCCGCCAAGATCACCAAAACCGGCGGCAACGTTTTTGCGGAACAGGTCACTTCCGTTCCCAATGGTACGACTACTCAGGTTCCGCTCAATTATTATGCACAAGCGGGATACGACAGTGCAAAAAGTCAGGCCTACATCGTTGGCACTAGTGAGATGGAATTTGGTCTTGGCATCAGGGTTCACCCTACCGATTTAACCAGACAGGCTTTGTATGTCAAAAACGACGGGAATAACCTGGTATTGACCCAGAACTAAGGATACTCGCTTTCCATTTGCACTTGGCGAATGGGCTTGTGCTGAAGCTGGCTTTCCAGCCACATCATTAATTCGTGTACGCCGAATGTAGTTTTGCCAGACGCTTTTTGTGTATATGGCGTCAGGTAATTTTTCATTTCCGTCAATATAACGGTTCTTACTTGTACATCGGCGTACACGATTTTTTTCAGGAATTCTAACACAGTCATTTCTAAGCTTTGGGCTGATAGCGCGTGCTGCTGAAAAAAGCGATGGATTCGCCTGATGTGGCTTTTTAGGGGATCGCCTCTATCGTCGCTATCTTGCTGTGCAGTTGAAATCTCGTTGGCTGTCGTTTCGTATACGCAAATCAGCCCCAACAACGCTGCCATGTACTGGACATTCAGCATTACCGGCTCATTCTGAAAACGTTTACTCCGTTTAACGACGACAAGCGCATCCCGGAAATTGCCGCATATAAAATTTAAACTCAGAATATTGCTTTCCACCCCAATCAGTACTTCCAACTGCAACACAGTGCTAAACTTTTTCATCCCTGCCTCCATTACTTTGGTCAACTCCCGGGCTTTATCGAGTTCTTTATTGTTCAAATACCATGAAAACAAGCGTCGATTGATAAAGCGGAACTCTGCCAATTCCCTGTGGGGAAGGAATATCAACGCCTTCTTCATTCTGTCTCGCACAGTGACAAAAGTTGCATTATCTTGTAAATCAACACATTGTGACATAATATTCCCCATACTGAGCATATAGCGGTAGGGATTTTCAATCATCTGCTTTTGATGATCCTCCCACCATTGAAAATGCAATTGGTAATAACGGCTAAGGTGTCTAGTCTCGTCCATCGACACTGTTAACCAAGCGAAAGTGTTTACAAGCCGATTTCCGCTCAGCCCCGGGAGCTGGTTGAGTTGGTCCAAATGCCGTTCTTCCTGCATGATTTCTTCTACTAATTTTTTTCGGTAAGCCGTCATAGGCGGGCCTTTCGTTAAATTAGTATTTGCCCGCTCGTACAAGTCCTGGTAATACGACTCCTGCTCAAACCGGCCCCGGTATTCTTCGGCTTCTTTTATTAGATATTCTATCCGTTTTTTTCGTTTTTCGCCATCAGTAATATTCGTATAAACTAATGTCCGTTCTTCCCTGTTGATCTCCAGTATAGCCAGGCTACTGTCAATCTCCAGCGCTTTGGCGCGGGCGCGATCCAATTCCTGCTGCGCTAAATCAAACAACCCCCGTTCCATCAAAATTTTGGCATCTGCAATCAGTTCCTTGATGTGGATGGAAGGGTAGTGCCTCCCATTGGCATTGCGCAAAAAGCGCATCAACCGCTCATACAGTAGCCGGCGCTCTACCGGCAAGCGGGCTATCACTTTTTTTTGCTGCTCCGGGTTGGGAATTGCTTTTTTCAGTTTCTTTAGAAACTGCTGCTCGCTGAACTCCTCCCCCTGATCCAGAATATTGAAAATGATCAAAGCGACAGGGTAGTTTTTGCCTTCTCCTCTTATGCGATCTTTTAGCGCTGTGGTGAATCCCCTTTTTTCGGCTTCCGTCATCATATTGATGAGCCTGACCAGCTCTTTATATTTATTATTCATCTATTTTCAATTAATATTATTGAAATTCAAAAATAACACAATTAGCTTTTTTTCAATAGTTTAATATATTAAAACATAAAAAAACAATACAAATGCAATTAATACTTCTAATTTTTTGGTTCAATACACCTATTACACCAGTTTATCTTTGAATTATCAATAACAGATGTCTAATGAGGGGATAAGATAAAAAATTTCTATCGAATTTCAATTTACATAAATAGTATTTAAACAATTGATTATAAATATATTATTAGACATCAATGCAATTTAGACAATTAATTAGTATTATGTGCGCGGAATATAGCGCCAAAATCTAGTCGGCATCTTTGAGTTGCCAAATGATCGATAATCAACCCAAAGAAAAACGATCGCATGCAAAGCGGCGGATAAACAAATGGGAAACCACACCTAAACCCCAATTTTATTTTCTGTGGCTGTCGCAGCCCCTTGTGGAGACCTTGGAAAAAACCGCCCTCAAACGACTATGATGAAACTACTGAATGGGGACTATTGCTAGATAGATGATGGCAATTTACCACGATAACCCCCTCAGGCGCCGCTATGGCGCCTTTTTTTTGTTTCAACTTTTGCCCTACCTTTGCTACACAAAACATCAACACATGCCTTATGCCGGTTTTATTCAAGAGGTCAAAGCCATCGCTTTACGCGCCGGTGAAGCTATTATGGAAATCTATAACCGGGAAGCCGACTGGCAAGTGACCTTGAAAAGCGACGACTCGCCGCTCACCCAGGCCGATTTGCGCTCTAATGCCATTATTCAACAAGGCCTTGCAACACTGACGCCAGATTGGCCGGTTATATCTGAGGAAAGCGCCTGGGCCGACTATGATACGCGCAGCGCCTACCACTTCTGGTGGCTGGTGGATCCACTCGACGGCACGAAGGAATTTATCCATAGACACGGCGACTTTACCGTGAATATCGCGCTGATGGAGGGTCGGCAACCGGTACTCAGTGTGATGTATGCCCCGGCTATCAATCAATTGTACTGGGCTGTTCGGGGGAGGGGAAGCTACACGGTGGCCGACGGCATAGAACAGCGACTTCAGGTTGCCGAATTCGATCCAGTGCAATCCGGCCTGCGCATCGTGTGCAGCAGATCGCACCTCAACGCTGCTACGCAAACGTATATTAATCTGTTTGATAACCCACAGACGGTAGCGGTGGGCAGCGCCCTCAAGTTATCTATCCTGGCAAAGGGCGAGGCGCATATTTACCCCCGCCTGGGTCCTATACACGAATGGGATATCGCCGCCGGGCACCTCATACTTGAAGAGGCCGGGGGAAAATTATTCCAGTCTGATACCGGCGCCCCCCTGGTCTATAATACAGCGGCGCTCAAACTTCCCCCTTTTATTGCCGTAGGAGGAGCGCACGGCCACGTACCGCTCAATGTACAGCTATGAAGTTCCCGGTAAGCGTCATCATTCCCGCCCACAATGAATCGCACAACATCGCTGCGGCACTCGAATCGGTTTGCTGGGCCGACGAGCGCATTGTTGTCGATTCGTTTAGTACCGACGATACAAAGGCCATTGCCGAAAGCCTCGGCGCCAAGGTATGGCAACGCGCCTATACCGGCCCTGCCGACCAAAAAAACTGGGCGATACCACAGGCCGCTCACCCGTGGGTAATCCTGCTTGATGCCGACGAACGGGTGACGCCAGCATTAGCTCAGGAAATCCAGCATTGGCTATCGCAATCCGACATCCCCTTCGATGCCTTCTGGGTGCATCGCCAGAACTATTTCTTTGGCAAAAGAATCAACTACAGCGGCTGGCAAAACGACGCCGTAGTGCGATTGATACGCCGTGATGTATGCCGCTATAACGACAAGCAGGTCCACGAAGAGATTATTACAGCCGGTATCAGGGTAAGCCGGCTTCGATACAAGCTTGACCACTATACTTACATAAACCTCGATCATTTTCTGGAGAAAATGCAGCGCTATTCGCGTTGGTCTGCCAAAGACCATGCCCCAAAAACAGGTAGAATTACGGCTTATCACCTGCTACTCAAACCCGCTTTTCGCTTTTTCAAGCATTTTGTATGGCAGCGCGGCTATCTCGACGGGCTGCGGGGGCTACTGGTAAGCGCCATCATGGCCTGGGGGGTATTTCTGCGCTACGCCTATCTGATGGAACAACGCCGCGGCAACAGTAGCCATTAAAACAACTCCGTCTGCCCGTTTTTACCCAAATTAAATTCGATGCTATCGCCCGCATGTAGCTTGTCGGGGAGTTCTTCGTGTTCGGGCGTCGCTGTTTCCTGTTCCAGCTCCGTTTCCGGAGCGGCTTCTACAAGTTTAACTCCTGTAATTTTTTGATCAACCAATTTATTGCCCAATGCCTTCCAGCCTTTTACATCGATAAAATCGGCTAGCTCGAGTTCATATTCGGTTTTGCCTGTTTTTGTTTTAACTGCGTAACGAATGCAGGGCGCTGTTTGAATAGAGGCAAATACCAGCTTGCTGTCTTTGTGCTCCGACAAATAGTTAAAGCGTTGATTGGTAGTAGACGTCTCAATACGGAATCGCTTGACCATTGTCCAGCCTTTGGCGCCTTCATAATGTACGGCTGTAACCACTGTATCGGGGTGCCATTTGCCCAGCTCAACCAATTCTGCGGGGTCAAAGCGCTTGGACAGATCGAGGTCGGCCACTTCATATGTGCCGTCTTTGTATAGGGCGACCAGCTGGTCGCCGGTATTAAAAGCCCCGAGCAGCGTACCCCGTCCATCGGTATTAAGCCGGCCGATACTTTCATCAATCCAGACCTGTATCGCACCGAGCGTAGAACGCCCGGCTTCTTTCATCACAATTTTGCGCACTGGATAGCGAGTCAGGATATTGCCCTGCGATTGACGGCCTTTGATAGCCAGGTCTTCAAAACCAAAGTCGAATACCTTGATCTTGGCCTTACTTCCTTGGCTGAGGTGAATAGTGACAATTTCAGCCTCTCCATTGGGGTTGGCGCTGAAGTAGAGTACTTTAGACCCTTTGGTGCCCAGGGTCAGGTCGTATTCTTTATCGCGGGTGATGGCGCTCACGTTAAAGCGCTTGACCAGTGCTCTCCCCGTTTTACCGTCGAGATAAGCCATGTTGTAGGTAGTACGCTCGTCGGCTTTTTTCCACACAGCCACGTGGATGATATCTTTGCCCACAAACACTTTTTCGGCGATTCGGGAGACCTGGAATTTGCCGTCGCGCCGAAAAACGATGACATCGTCAATGTCGGAGCAGTCGGTGACAAATTCGTCTTTCTTGAGCCCCCAGCCGATAAAGCCTTCTTCGCGGTTGACGTATAGCTTGGCGTTGTTGGCCACCACCTCGGTGGCTTGAATCGCGTCAAAAGTCGCTATCAGCGTTTTGCGATCGCGGCCTTTGCCGTATTTTTCGAGCAGCCGCTCAAAATAAGCGATGGCAAAATCGGTGAGATGGGCCAGATTGTGATCTACCTGCGCCAATTCGTTTTTGAGGTCGGCAATGAGTTCATCGGCTTTGAAGCTATTGAACTTGGAGATGCGCTTGATCTTGATCTCGGTGAGGCGAACGATATCTTCTTCGGTAATATCGCGCAACAAATGCAAACGCGTATCATTGGGCTTGGCTTTTTCACCGGGAACGATCACGTATTTGCGCAGTCCCGTATCGATGGTTTCAATCACAGCCTCCCAAGTCTCGCATTCCTCGATATCGCGGTAGATGCGCTTTTCGATGAATATTTTTTCAAGACTGGCAAAATGCAGTTTTTCCTCCAGCTCGTGTTTGAGGATTTCCAACTCCAAACGCAGCAATTCACGGGTATGGTTGGTGCAGATCTCCAGGATCTCCTCCACACTCATAAAGTGGGGTTTGTCGTTGATAATCACACAGGCGTTGGGTGAAATCGAGACTTCACACATCGTGAAGGCATAGAGGGCATCAACGGTGACATCGGGAGAAACGCCGGGGGCCAGTTCGATGACCACTTCAACTTCCTGGGCCGTATTGTCGGTTACTTTTTTAATCTTGATCTTGCCCTTGTCGCTGGCTTTAATAATACTTTCAATCAGTGCGCCGGTAGTTACGCCGTAGGGCAATTCGCGAACAAGTAGCGTTTTTTTGTCAAATTGCTCGATTTTGGCCCGTACCTTGATGCGGCCGCCACGGCGACCGCCGTTGTAGTCGGTCACATCAACCATACCCCCTGTTTGAAAATCGGGGTATAACTTGACTTTTTTGCCCTGTAATAATTTGATGGAAGCCTTTATCAGCTCTATAAAGTTGTGGGGCAAAATTTTTGTAGAAAGTCCCACAGCAATGCCATCAGCGCCTTGCGCCAGCAGCAGCGGGAATTTCATGGGCAGGGCAATGGGTTCTTTCTTGCGCCCGTCGTAGGAAAGCTGCCAATTGGTAGTTTGCGGGTTGAAAGCCACTTCCAGGGCAAATTTGGTAAGGCGAGCTTCAATATAACGGGGCGCCGCCGCGCCGTCGCCGGTGCGTACATCACCCCAGTTGCCCTGGCAATCGATGAGAAGGTCTTTTTGACCCAGGTTGACCAGCGCTTCGCCTATGGCAGCATCGCCATGTGGGTGGTACTGCATCGTTTGCCCGATGATGTTGGCTACCTTGTGGAAGCGCCCATCATCCATTTCGCGCATAGCATGCAAAATGCGGCGCTGAACGGGCTTTAATCCGTCGTCAATGGCAGGCACGGCCCTTTCCAGGATAACATAGGAGGCATAGTCCAGGAAATAGTCTTTGTACATTCCCTGCAAGGTCACAATGGCATCCTGCCCATTGCCATTTTGACCATTGTTTTCTATTTGCTCATTATCTCGCTTTGCCATGACACTATTTAGCTAGCATTTTTTTATTTCAACAACAAATGTAATATTTTTATAAAAACAAATTGTGTTAAAATATAAATTCTTCTAATTCGCCTCTCTCACTCACTCCCTCTCTCACTCCCTCCCTCTCCCCTCAACCTCGCCCCCAGTTCCTTCCTGAGCTCCTCCCCGACAAACGCAGCCTCCAGCGCGTCCAAGTTACATCTGAGGAAATGTTCCGGCCCCCAGCCGAAACAATTGTGCAGGCGGCGGTATTCTTCGGCGAGCGTAACATTGGCTGTAGTGCGGCCATCGGTGTTGATCCCCACGGATACGCCGGCCTTGTATAAGCGGTCGATAGTATGATCAGCAAGGGTGCTAAAAACGTTGGTCTGGACGTTGCTGGTGGGGCAGACCTCCAGGTGAATTCGATGTTTTATAAGGTAATCAACCAAAGCAGGGTCTTCTATGCAACGCACGCCGTGGCCAATCCGCCGGGGTTTGAATTGCCGCAAAACTTGCCACATACTCTCGGGCCCGCGAGCCTCGCCGGCATGAGCAGTAGCAGGAATGCCGTGCTGCCGGGCAAATGTGTACGCTGCTTCGTGAATATGCGGGTCTGGCGCCAGTTCGTCGCCGGCAATGTCGAAGCCGACCACTCGACGCCCCCTGAAACGATTGGCTAACATCGCAGTTTCCAAACTTTGCTGAGCGTCGTAGGTCCGCAGCGTACACAACAACAAGCCGGCTTCAACACCTGTTTTAGCCATGCCTTGGCCCAGGGCGTCAGCGACGATCTCTACCACCTCATCAGCGGCAAGCCCGCGACGAGTATGCAATATAGGAGCAAAACGAATTTCAGCGTAGATGACACCATCGGCTTTGAATTGCTGCATCAGATCAAGCGTAGCAGCTGTCAATGCACGCTCGGTTTGTAATACATTAATACTATCTTCAACTCGGGCCAAAAAGTCGGGTAAATTGAGGCATTTAGCAGGCGCCATGAAACGGCTTTGAAATTCGACGTCAGTAATGCCTGATTCCAGTTCATTAACTACTTCGAAACCCAACGAACAATCGAGGTGTACGTGTAGCTCTATTTTCGGCCATTCCTGAAAATCCATCCCTGCTTTTAATTTGGTCATGCAAAGATACACTATCCGGTAAATGGATTTGCGTATTTTGGCGACTCAGCAAATCCCCGGCTATGTTTGCACCAGATATGACAATAAGCCCCGGGCTCGCCGCCGATCTGGCAGCCGCTTTTTTTGGCGTTGAAGCCCAGGCCGAACCGCTTCCCGGAGAAATTGATTTCAATTTTTTATTAAAAACATCAACCGGCAGCGATTTTGTATTTAAAATCAGCCGCCCCGGCGAAGATCCTGCCCTGCTCGATATGCAGGTGAGCGCTATGCGCTACCTTGACGAGCAATCGTTGCCGCTATCCCTTCAGCAACCTATCGCCGGAGTTGATGGGACGTATGTACAGTTGTGGCACGACGAACAGGGCAGGGAGCGATATCTGCGACTGCTTACCTGGGCGCCGGGGCGATTGTTTGCCAAGGTAAAACCCCAGGACGACAAGCTCCGCTATAGCCTCGGCGAGGCATTGGGGCAATTGTGCAGCGGATTGAGCAATTTTGAGCATCCAGCTGCCTACCGCCGAATGAAATGGGATTTGGCTCAACTCAATTGGGTAGCAGAACAACGCCATAAAGTACGGGATCAAGACCGGCAAGCCATCCTGGAATATTTTCTGCAACTTCACAACAAACAGGTTGCCCCACTACTGCAGGAATTGCGCCGCGGCATGATCTACAACGATGCCAATGACTATAATATACTGGTAGGAGGTGAACCTGGAAAATATAAGGTAAGCGGTTTTATCGATTTCGGCGATGCGGTGTATACTCATACTATCAACGAATTGGCCATAGCCATTGCTTACGCTATTTTTGATCACCCCGATCCTCTGGCTGCCGCCGTGCCTATTGTGCAAGGTTTTCACAGCGCTTTTCCACTGATGGAGGAGGAAATAGCCGCTTTATACTGCCTTATAGCCACCCGTCTGGTCATAAGCGTAATCCACTCAGCGGCGAATCGCGAAGCGGAGCCCGACAATGCCTATCTACTGGTCAGCGAAGAACAAGCCTGGGCTTTATTGGCGCAGTGGCGAAGTATTCCTTCTGCGCTAGCGCACTACGCGTTTCGATGGGCATGCGGTTGGACGCCATGCCCCGGGCAAGTTGCCTTTGAACATTGGGCAGCGGGCCAATCCGGGCATTTTTTCCCGGTTCTTGGTATGCAATTAATCCATATTGCAGCTCCTCTTGACCTTAGCGTGGGAAGCCTCGACTTGGGGCACCATCGCTATTATGAAGACATCGAATTGTTTTGTAAAAAAATAGACGACATGCTCGCCGATGCAGGCGCCAAAATAGGCATCGGCGGATATGGCGAAGTGCGTCCGTTTTATACCACCGACGCTTACACCGTAATGGGCAATGAGGGCCCTCAATGGCGCACCGTGCATCTGGGCCTCGACATCTGGGCAGCGTCCGGCACACCGGTATATGCCCCGTATGACGGCACAATACACAGTTTCTCTGACAACGCGGGCGAGCGCAACTACGGCCCTACCATTATTCTTGCCCATCAGCCCGAAAACGGGCCGCCGTTTTTTACGCTTTACGGTCACCTCGACGGCGCCTCGCTCCAAGGGCTCAAAGCAGGAATGGCTATTGCAAAAGGCCAGACTTTTGCCCGCATCGGCGATAGGCCATACAATGGCAACTGGCCGCCGCACTTGCATTTTCAGGTTATACTCGATATGCTTGCTTATGAGGGCGATTATCCGGGGGTGGCGTTCCCTTCGCTATCTGAGGTGTGGCTCAGCATCTGCCCCAACCCATCGCTATTAGCCGGGGCGCCCACAATAGATACAACATCGCCGGAAGTCAAAATTATGCTTGAATGGCGGAAGACTCACCTGGGACGGAGCTTGAGTTTGTCTTATGAGCACCCGCTGCATATCGTCAGGGGTAGCCGTCAATACCTTTTCGACCACAATGCCCGCCGTTATCTGGATACGGTCAACAACGTGGCGCACGTAGGCCACCAGCATCCTGCCGTAGTAGACGCCCTGCAAAGGCAAGCGTCAGTACTGAATACCAACACTCGTTATCTGCACGAGGAAATTTTGCTTTTTGCAGAAGAACTGCTCAGCATTTTACCAGCGGAACTGAGTGTATTACACTTCGTCAACTCGGGCAGCGAAGCCAATGAATTAGCCTTGCGAATGGTCCGCACCACAACTGGCCGTCGCGATATGCTCGTGCTGGAAATGGGTTATCACGGCAATACCAGTGGTTGTATTGAAGTTAGCAGTTACAAATTTGACGGAAAAGGCGGCCAGGGAACGCCGCCACATATCCATGTGTTGCCTATGCCCGACCCCTACCGCGGCCGCCATAGAGGCAATAGTGAAAATTCGGCACTCCAATACGCTGCCTATGCTCAAAAGGTTATTGACAAAGCCCAAAAGGGGATTGCGGGATTTATAGGCGAAAGCATCATCAGTTGCGGAGGACAAATTGTACCTCCACCGGGCTATTTCAAAAACCTATACAACCAGGTGAGGGCCGCAGGCGGTATTTGCATTGCAGACGAAGTGCAAACGGGGTTGGGGCGCGTGGGCGATAGCTGGTGGGCATTTGAATTACACGGCGTTTTGCCCGATATCGTCACCATTGGAAAACCGCTGGGCAACGGCCATCCCCTGGGCGCCGTAGCCTGCACACCCGCCATAGCCGATGCTTTCGCAAATGGGATGGAGTATTTCAACACTTTCGGCGGCAATCCGGTGTCGTGCGCCGTAGGCCGGGCGGTTATCCAAACCGTAAAAAGAGAAGAACTACGCGAAAATGCCTGGCACGTAGGCCATTACCTAAAAAAACAATTGGAAAACCTGCAAGCACAATTCCCCATCATTGGCGATGTTCGCGGCGCCGGGCTATTTCTGGGTATTGAACTGGTGCGCGGCGGAAACCTGGCCCCCTGTACCCGGGAGGCCGCTTATCTGGCGAACCGAATGCGGGAAAACGGTATACTGATGAGTACCGACGGGCCCTTTAACAATGTTTTGAAAATAAAACCTCCGCTTTGTTTTTCGATTCAGGATGCCGATTTTTTGATTGAAAGGCTTGCGAAAATACTGCGAGAGGACGTTTTCAATTGATTAGCCGTGATAGCCCGCGCCTATCAGTTTGGAATGAGACGACGCGAGCTATCAATGCATCATTTATTTATTGCCTAGCAACTTATTATATTTAGCCGGATCGCGCAACACCTCTATGGCCTGGGAAATCTCCTGATCGTTGCGCAGGCCCATCTGTGTTTTTCCCCGCTGGTAATAATAACGGCCTGCGATTTCTTTTTCCAGTATATTGATAATGGCCTGCTTGTGCTTTTCGATTTCGTTTTGCTTGGAGGCTTTGATTTTGCCCTCCATTGTTTTTATTTCCGCATCAAGCGAAAATCCTTCTTTACTGCTTTTCGCTTTGAGTTGTTTCAACAGCTTTTCGCTTTCGAGGTCATATTCGAAATTGCGTTGGCCTAAGAACAACATGAAATCATTCCACGCTGTAAACCGGAAATCCTCAACAGCCGCGATGGTTTCGTTTTTGAGGCAGTATTGCGTCACGAAATCGAACAGGATATGTTGCTCCAATAATGCTTTTACCACTGGAATATCGGTTTCGGCATCGAGGTAGATATCCGGTTTAACGCCGCCGCCGTCGAGTACGGTGCGGCCATTGCGGGTTTTAAACTGCGCGCGTTTTTCATCCGGGATATCTACGGGTTCGCCGTTTTTGTATTCTACGCTTTGAATACAGCGCTGGCTGGGGATATAATATTTTGCGGTGGTAAGTTTCACCTTCGAGTTGTAACCGATATCATACGTATTTTGCACCAGTCCCTTGCCATAAGAACGCTGACCGATCAATATTCCGCGGTCATAATCCTGTATTACGCCGCTAACAATTTCAGAAGCGGAAGCTGAATTTTTGTTAATCAAAACTGCCAGCGGTATTTCTTCATCGATAGGGGGCGCCAGCGTTTTAAAGCTGCGGTCCCAGTCCTTCACCTTGCCTTTGGTAGTCACCACCAGTTCGCCTTTGGGAACAAAAGCATTTACAACATTGACGGCCTCAGTGAGCAAACCGCCGCCGTTGCCGCGCAGATCGAGGATAACCCCTTTCAGCCCGGGGTTGTTGGTTTTAAGTTCTTTGAGTGCGCTTGCTACGTTGGCGCCTGCCTCGCGGGTAAATACAGAAAGCGAGATGTAACCGATATCGTTACTTACCAATCCCTGATAGGGTACATTGGGCACTTCTACCTCTTCGCGCACCAGCTTGACCTTAAAGTCGCCGGTTTTGCCGGGACGGCGAATCGTGAGTTCCACTTGGGTACCGGGGAATCCGCGCAAAATATTGTTGATATCGTCGGGATTTTTGCCCTTTATGTCCTTGCCATCGATAGCCACAAGTTGGTCGCCCACTTTCAGCCCGGCTTTGTCGGCCGGCTGGTCCTTGTACAACTCGGTTATAGTTACATATTCGCCGATTTTTTCGCTCAGCGCGCCTACGCCGTGGTATTTGCCCTCCGACATAAACCGGTAGCCTTCGATATCGGATTCAGAAATATAATTTGTAAAAGGATCCAGCGAGCCCATCATAGCATCGATGCCTGTGCGCATCAGCTTGCCGGGGTCTACTTCGTCTACGTAATTGGTATTGACTTCTTTGTATAAGTTGGCAAAAATCTCAATGTTTTTGAGAATTTCGAAATACTTATCGCCATTGTGGTGGTAGGTAAAAGCCATACCGCCGGTTAATACGGCCAGCAGGACCGACACTTTCAGGATTCGCTTCATCTTTTTATGCGGGTTTATTTCATTGTATAAAGAACGTCGGTTTTCAAAACTTGGTTGCATGTTAACGAAAATTATACCGTCTTCTGTTGTTTGTCTTTCGTAATATGCGAATTGAACCAACATCGTTTCCAACTGTTTTTTTTGCAAAACAACTTTTGTACAATGACACATCTGAAAGAAGGCGACAAGGCGCCGGCATTCAGCGGCCTGAATGAGAAAGGGGAAACCGTTTCGCTGGCCGATTTCCAGGGTAAAAAGCTGATCCTGTTTTTTTATCCCAAAGACGACACTTCAGGATGTACGGCAGAGGCCTGCAATTTGCGCGATAACTATGCTGAACTGAGGAAGCAAGGTTTCGAGTTGCTGGGCGTAAGTCCCGATAATGCCAAAAAACATCAAAATTTCAAGACCAAATACGACCTGCCTTTTCCCCTGTTGGCCGACACAGAGCAAACAGTGCTAAAAGCCTACGGCGTATGGGGCCCAAAACAGATGTACGGCAGGACTTATGAAGGCGTATACAGAACTACCTTTATCATTGATGAGCAGGGTACTATTTCTAAAATTTTCACAAAAGTTGATACGGGCGCGCATAGCCGTCAGATTATCGAAGCGATTGGTTAATGTCCCTTGCTTTTATTATTTTTGGGGCGCATCAACTTCAGCGACTTTTGCATGCGCCCTTCCCGCGTAATAGGACATTTTGAAGGCGCCGCCCGCGGCCCTTTGCTGATTTGCTTTGGCGGCATACATGGCAATGAGATTGCAGGCGTCAAGGCTATCAAAACCGTTATTCGCCTGTTGGAGCGCGAGGCTGAGATCAACCCTGGTTTTACTTTCAGGGGTGCGATATTGGGTCTACACGGCAATATCCAGGCTACTATAGCCGGCACTCGTTTCATTCGCACAGATCTTAACCGCCTTTGGACGCCTGCCCACATACAGCGCTTACAATCCTCGCCCCGGGAATCGCTTCATGACGAAGATGCGGAACTATACGATTTGCTGCACCACATAAAAGCGCGAATCACTACCTATCAACCTGAACAGCTCTTCCTTGTAGATTTGCACACCACCAGCGCCGGTGGGGGTATATTCACCGTGGCTGCCGATACCTCTGAAAGCGTTCAACTGGGGTTGGCCATGCGGGCGCCCGTTATTACGGGGCTACTCAAGGGACTTGAGGGTACAACGCTTCAATATTTCACTACGGAAAACACCGGCATTCCCACCACTGGGGCTTCTTTTGAATCCGGTCAGCACGACGATCCGCTGTCAGTTAACCGCGCCATTGCCGGCATTATCAATTGCATGCACCAAATCGGCTGTTTGCCTGATGGCGCTGTTGAAAATCGCTACGACCAATTGCTCATTCATTACAGTGTGGGGCTTCCGAAAATAGCCGAGCTGGTATCCAGCCACAGGGTACACCCTGGCGATCAATTCCGCATGCGCCCCGGCTTTGTCAATTTTCAGCCTATTAAAAAGGGCGAGGTGCTCGCCTACGACATCCACGGCCCCATTACGGCTATTGCCGACGGGCTCATACTCATGCCGCTGTATCAGCCGCAGGGAAGCGATGGTTTTTTCATTGTGAGGCCAGTCCTCACTCCTCAATAAATACCGGCCCCAATTGAGATTTGTAGGTAGTATCCGTCAGTTGCTTTTTCTCTTTGGTTTTCCAGTTCATTAATGAAATGTGATATTGCCGTTCATCATTATCGCTGCTGTTAAACACTAGCCAATTCCCGTCGGAGCTCCAATCGTGCCATCCTTCTGATTCAGGGTTGTCTATCAACTTCCATTGTTTTGTACCATCCGGTGTTACGGCAAAAATACTGTGCCTTCCATTTTGACGGGAAACGTAAGAAATAAAGTTTTCTGTTGGATGCCAACGTGCTGAACCGGCTCGATATCCGTATTCTTTTGCAGAGGGATTGTCTTCTGGATAATACGTTAGCTGTACAGGGTTACCGCCGGATTCATCCATGAGATAGAGTTCTTCATGTGTTGATTTGTCCCGCCTGTTCTTTTTGTAGCTGAATACAATTTTTTTTCCATCAGGCGAAAAACAGGGATCTCTGTACATTGCTGCCGTATCGTTGGTGATTTGTTTATACGCGCCTGTTTTTGCGTTTACTATAAACAATTGATATCGTAACGCTTTGCCGACTCTTGCCGAAACAACTATTTCTTTACCATTTTTTCGGCTGCTCATCCAGCTATCCTCCAGTTGTAAATTGCTAATTTTTTTGACCTTTTTTCCATTAGAATCACTTTTATACAAAAAGAAACAACGATAACAGGTATCTCTATCGCTGATAAAAAACAAACTATTTTTATACGCGTAATAAGTCCAGGCAACATCATCATCGTTAATAATATTTTTTTTATTCGACCCGTCAAAATCCATTTTAATTATTTCCCAATCGTCTTTTGTTGTATCGGGAATATGAATATTGTAAGCTATAGAGTAATTGTGTTCTCTATTTTTTGAATGGCTTTGCGACGTTGCGCAGGAATAAACCAAAAAGCTTATGATTGCTGCAAGTAAAATATCTTTCATTGCTTATGTGTCTGGTTTGTGAAAAAAACAGTTGACTCGAAAAATAGAGCAAGGATTATGTGTGACAATGACAAATAGTCCATTAACCGGTATCGGGCAAAATAGAATATTGTGCTTTCAGTCGTTATCTTTAATCCAGGCTTAAAATAAGTGCATTGGCCAGTGTGCGCGGCCCTTAATTCTTAATTGCAAAACTAGAATGAAAAGACACAGTAGTATTGGAAAATTTTTACATCATTCAATGGCTATATAGTTGGTAAATTCGCGCTTCGTTTTCAAAAATTGCTTTGGCGTAAACCCTGAAAATTCTTTAAAGTCATTGATAAAATGAGCCTGATCATAATATCCGCTATCTAAGGCAATATGTGTCCAATCGATAAAACAGCCAGCTTCAATTTCTTGTACGGCTTTCTGAAAACGAATGATCTTTAAAAATGCTTTAGGCGTCAAGCCAACGTGTTCATTGAAAATGGAGATCAAGTGCTTTTGAGAATAACCAACCTTTTCAGCAAGAAGACGGATAGACAATTGATGTGGATTTTGCATCATTAAATTAACGGCATAATCTACAAATGGATTTGCAATTAGTTTATTGGCATAAGCTGTTGACAAATACTGTTCTACATACTCGAATTTTTGCTGGGTAGTCGGCAAGTCGCGTAAAATATTGCGCATATTCAAGATATTGTTTGACATAACCAGTTCTCCATCTACAACACAATCTGTCAGTTCACTCATTGGCATATCAACAAAAGGATAAGCTTTGCCTTTTTGGAAATAAATAATAAACATTTCATTGTCGCGTCCCGATGGAATAGTGATGAATTTTTCTCTAATTCCTGAAAACCATACGTTTTTACAGCATTGAATTTCTTTTAAAGTATAGTTATCATAGATAAATTTAGGCTGATCGGTAAGGTCAATAACCACATAAGTGTATGCATCAGGCAAAAACCTGTCTACTGAATGCTCCGGGGTGTAACCTTTATAATAAACGAAGTACTCAATAAACTGATTGAGGGGGAAAGGAGGTATACGGGTTTCGATAATCATTTTCAACTCCCGCTATGAATACAAAAACGCTGCATTCGATTCAGCATAATGTTTCATTTTTTTGATGGCTATTCTCATTTGCCCTTTCCAGAATACATTTCCAAAAAACCAATGGAATGGGTATGCGAGTATGCTTTTTGAATATAACGTATAAACCCAGCGCACATCAATGGCTTGTTGATCGTTTTCTACAAAATACATCTCCCCCTGAAATTCCGTAAACCCCATGCTCCACTGCCTGAATTCGGCAATCCCCCACCGCCAGTATTTGTTTTCAATTCTCTCATACACTTCATCAATACCGATTTCACCGCCTTTTGAAAACATGCTTTTTGCCGAATGAGGAATTCTCGTACCGCCCGGCTTTCCCCAGGTTACATCTTCCGTAAATTTTACCACCGCGGGAACAGGGCCGTATCCCACCAGAAATTGCGTTACATCTCCGAGTATGGGCGTTTTAAATGCCCGCTCCAGCGAGCAATTGAAGGTGGCTTCGACTTGAATAATTGTTTTTATCATTATGAATGATACACAGTTTATAATGATTTCGTGATACGCAAAATTAAACGACATGCAATGATGCCAGTATGTCTGGTCGCTCCTACAGCCGACAACCTTCGACTATTTCGTCCACTCAAAAGTTTCTAACATTTTAATGACATCAGCTTTTACAAACTCGTATACCGGCGCCAGCGAATCGGGTTTGGCTTGAGTATTGAAATACAAGGCGCCGCGGATGAAATGGCTGGAGCTGTCGGTGAGGTAAAATTGCAGGGGCGAGGCGGCAGGGCCCCGAATATCAAAAATAAATCCGCTAACGCCGTCTTTTGAAATCGGTATTTCATCGATATAGTTAGCGCGTTTTTTATGCCAATCTACCATTTCGAAGGCATCGCGCTTGAGGAGCTCGAGATCCTGACTGCTTTTAACAGGGGCGTAGCTGCAATGCAGGCGGCTGTCAAAGGCCGGGGTGTAAATGTCAAACCAGCAAAGATGAGCGGGTTTTTCATTAAAAAAAGAAGTGTCCTGCTGTATTTCGGCATAAGCCGGATATTGAAATGTAAAATTGCAGTAGTCTTTGTCGAAGGCGCGGTAGCTCTTTTCGGGGTAGACAACTTTGGGATACCCCCGCGGCCGAGGTACCGGCACTGATTCCTCCTTACAGCCTGCCCAAATCACAGTAACAAAAATAACGCCTAGCATATGGCGAAAAAAAGACCAGGTTTGCATATCGTATAGTTAATCGCCGTTGGCGATGGTGATTAATATGCGCTCAATCCGGCGCTCATTTACTGCAACGATGCGGAAGTGATAAGAATTGTAGGAGATCTCTTGCCCTTCGCGCGGCATATCACCCAACAATTCCAGGATAAGACCGGCAAAGGAGTCGGCGTCGCCCTTGACTTCGTCAAAAGTGTCGGTATCGATGCCCACTACGCGACAGACATCGTTGAGTAAGGTTTTGCCTTCAAAGATGTAGTTATGCTCGTCGATTTTCTGGAAGATGACCTCGGGTTCGTCGTCAAATTCGTCTTTGATTTCACCGATGACTTCTTCCATGATGTCTTCCAGTGTCACAATACCCGAAGTGCCGCCGTATTCGTCGACGACGATGGCCATGTGCAGGTGCTGACGCTGGAATTCT
Source organism: Saprospiraceae bacterium (assembly GCA_036741235.1). GTDB lineage: Bacteria > Bacteroidota > Bacteroidia > Chitinophagales > Saprospiraceae > JABWBR01. Next base: position 101,081 of record DAINSQ010000001.1, read on the forward strand.
TTGAGCAGATCGCTGATTTTTTTTGTTTCGGGTACAAATAACACGCTGGTGCGAACCAGTTGCTGCCACTGAAAGTCGTCGGTTTCGCGTAAGTGGCCCAGCAGGTCTTTGACGTAAAGGATGCCTGTTATATTGTCAAAATCCTCGTTGTACACCGGGATACGGGAATACCCTGACTCGCGCACGATTTGGAGTAGATCGTTATAGGAGGCGCTATGATCTACGGCTACTACGTCGACGCGGGCGCACATGATCTGGCTGACGGTGACGTCGCCGAATTTGAGCAGACTTTTTAGGATGTCTTTTTCCTGGTCGGTGTCTTCGGCTCTGTTTACAGTGAGTTCGATGGCCTCGTCGATGTCTTTACGGCTGGCCAACCCTGCGGCGGCGGAGTAAGGCGCCATGGCAAGCCTGCGCTCTACTGCTTTGGTCCACCCCATGATTCCTGCTATAAGCGGTCTGGTGATTGCCATAATAACAAACATGGGTTGTATCATGATTGTAGATACGTATACTTTATTGAGGCGGGCATACACTTTGGGCACCAGTTCGGCAAAGAGGATGAGCAAAAAAGTGGCGCCGGCCAGGGCAAGCAAAAAATTCAGTACGCCGCCCATTATTTCAGGCGTTGTATTCAGCGGCAGGCCTATGTTCATAGCTCGATGT
>DAINSQ010000001.1:101756-190353 GCA_036741235.1 Saprospiraceae bacterium
TGTACCGCCCATTCGCCCAGCGTATCATGCGAGAGTAGTTTAGACAAGACGGCGTTGAACAACAAAATGACTGCCACGTTGACAATACTGCTGCTAAAGAGAATAGTGGTATGCAGCCTGCGGGTATCTTCTTTGAGTTTCAGCAATCGGATGCCCAGATCGCGATTATCCTGCTGGATTTTTTCGTAATCTTCCGCGCCAAGCGAAAAAAAAGCTACCTCGGCGGCAGATAAAAATGCCGCGCCAATCAACAATAACAACAGCAGGACTACGCCCGCAATGATTTCGAATGAGGGGTTGATGGTAAGTAGTAGCGCTAATGCGTAACTGTCAGGTTCTGGCTCCAAAACATCCTGGATTTGGTGATCAATGCGGCGGCGGCAGGTTTAGAAAGGAAGGCCGTCGTCCATATTTTCGGGAATTGGTTCTTGTTCGGGTGACTCAGAGGCGCCATCAGGGCCGGTATGCCCTTCTTTTCGGGGCCCTAATGTTCTGAACGTATTGGCCACCACCTCTGTAACCTTTCTGGGGTTGTTGTCCTGGTCTTGCCAGGTACGGTGGGTGAGCTTACCCTCGACATACACCTGCATGCCCTTTTTGAGCAAACTCTGAGCGCGTTCGGCCAATTCGCGCCATACCACAATATCATGCCATTCGGTAAGTTTTTTCCATTCTCCGTTTTTGTCTTTGTAGTATTCATGGGTTGCCAGGGTAAATTTGGCCACCATGGCGCCGTTCTCCAGTGTCCTGATCTCGGGGTCTTTTCCGAGATTACCGATCAATATCACGCGATTTACCATGATGCAAAAGGGTTGCGTTTCAACTTAAAATAACTCTAAAAATAGTGAATTATCCTTTAGGTAGCCATCTATTAATCTTGGAAATGCAAATTTATTCAAGTTTTTTCTATCCACCTGAATTGCATCGTCAAGTTTTGGCAATTCGGCTTTTTCGGGTATTTCTAATTCCCAGAAGGCGCCGATAATGCGCTGGTGAGTGAGTTCTTGCCTGATCGGAGGCGATTTTTTGCGCAGGACAAATTCGGTGTGTTGCATTAGCGACTGAAATTCGGCCAGGGAATATAAATCGCCGGGCTGATCGACGAGTTCCCCGGTTTCAATCATTGGAAACTCATAAAGTAACTGCCAGATGTCTTTTTCTGTGCGTTGCCTGATCCACACTGATTGGGCGCCCGCCGGCTGAATGACCAGATAGTTGAAATAGCGGTCGCGGCGAGCAATTTTTTTTGACTTGACGGGCAGCTGCAAAACGCTACCGGAGGCATAAGCCTTGCAATAGAGCGTGAGCGGGCAGGCGGTGCACGCCGGCGACCGCGGAGTACAAACCGATGCGCCAAAATCCATGATAGCCTGGTTGTATGCGCCGGGCTGTTGTTGGTCGAGCATCTGCTGGGCAAGCGCAGTAAATGCTTTTTTGCCAACAGAACTATCTATGGGCGTATCCAGATTTTCAAACCGGGCCAATACGCGGAATACATTGCCGTCGAGCACAGCATAAGGCTGGTTGAAAGCAAAAGAAGCGATAGCAGCAGCCGTATAGGGACCCACTCCGGGCAAAGCTACAATTTGATCGTATTGCATAGGAAATTGACCGCCATACTGATCGACCACCTGGCGAGCTGCGGCCAACATATTCCGTGCACGAGAATAATAGCCGAGCCCTTCCCACAACTTCATTACCTCGTCATCCGGGGCGGCAGCCAAATCACCGATTGCAGGAAAGCGGTTTTTGAAGGCCTCATAATAGGGCAGGCCCTGCTCCACCCGCGTTTGCTGGAGGATTATCTCTGAGAGCCAGACCAGGTATGGGTTTTTCTCTCCCTTCCAAGGCATTGGCCGTTGGTGGGCGGCGTGCCACAACATCAGCCGCGAGCGGAATTCCCCCCCCCTGTCGCTTGTCTTTTCCATTCCTTTTGTAATAACCGCAGAATGCCGCCCCCGGTTGAATAACCACAAAAAAGAAAAGCGATGGAACCTTAAGGCGCCACCGCTTCAATACTTTTTTTCCGGGGGGATTAGACGTAGTATATCATTGACCTATTCTTCATACGCCTCTGCGCCGGTTTCCACAAATGCCGTAGCGCCGTATTGCCTGGAAATCTGGTCTTTCAATTCTTTTCGGGCAAAAAATATGCGGCTTTTCACCGTTCCTAAAGGCAGATCGAGCGCGTCTGCTATTTCCTGATATTTGAAACCCTGATAGTGCATCAAAAAGGGTATGCGAATACTATCATCAAGCGAGTCGATCATTCCAGTGAGTTCATCAATGAGAATATTAGACTCTGCGCCATTGCTGATCAAGGTACTGCCCGAGTTGATGTAATAAAGATTGTCGGTAGAGTCCATGATCGTGTTGGCCTTTGCCTTCTTGCGATAGTTGTTGATGAAGATGTTCTTCATGATCGTGAACAACCAGGCTTTGAAATTGGTGCCCGGCCTGAATTTATCGCTATTGGTTAGCGCGCGGTATGCCGTTTCCTGATACAGGTCCTTCGCGTCTTCCCCGTTTTTGGTGAGGTTGTAGGCAAAAGCTTGTAGCAACGACGACATCTGATTGAGCTGGCTATAAAATTCGAGCTGAGACATGGCCAAGTGGTTTGTTTAACGTTTATTGTTTCTAACGTCCTTTTGTTGAATCAAAGTTACAACAAAGTTCAACAACCAGCAAGTGTTTAATGAAAAATGTTAGACATTTTTGACAGAATTTGACATTTTCGACCTTCTTTATTTTTTAAATTACTGATTATCAAGTATATAAAAAAAACAATTAATTTTATGAAAAATATTTTATTTTCAATAAAAATTGAAAGTTTGTTATTTGATAAAGCCTTTAGCCATCCGGTACTAGTCGTCAAGCAGTGCTATTTCTGGGCCTTTACCACAAAATAAGCGGCAACTACGGCGAAAACCAGGTTGGGCATCCAGATACCGAGCAAAGCGGGAATGGCTTCACCGGTAGCAAAAACGATGGAAAAGCGGGAGAAAAAGATAAACAAAGCGCCAATGCCGATGCCGATAGCCAGGTGAAGACCTATTCCGCCCCTGACTTTTCTGGCGGCAATGGCCAATCCTATGATGGTAAGGATAAAGATAGTGAACGGCTCGGCCGTGCGACGATATACCTCGGTTTCATATTTCTGAGTGTTGCTTACGCCTCTTTTTTTCTGGTTGTGAATATAGCGGCGTAATTCCGGGGTAGGAATCATCGACTCCTGGTTGAGGTAGTCGACAAAATCGTCGGGGGTGAGGTTGAGCGTTGTATCGAGCTGCCGGCCTTTGCCGATAAGTAGAGACTCGTCGAGCCCGTTGAAAGTTCTGATCTCGTAATTTCGCAGGCGCCATTTGTCGGGGGGCCCTTGCCACTCTGCAGTATTGGCTTTGAGGACATAGACCAGTTCGTGGTCTTTGAATTTTTCGATACGTACATCGCGGGCCGTACTGTCGCGTTTTTGGTAGCGGTTGATGTAAATTTTCGAATCGGGCGACATAAACAGGTGTACGTCATTGGTCTTGCCTTTGTCATTGTCGCGCGAAATGTATTTGTGCTCTATATCAAGGCGCGTTTTGTTGCCTTTGGGTATAAAAAAGTGGTTACCCAGCATGTGCAACACTGCAATGCCCCCTGCTGCCACCAGATAAGGCCTCATCAATCGCCGAAAACTAACGCCCGCATTAAAAATAGAGATGATCTCTGAGTTGTATGCCATCCTGGAAGTAAAAAAGATGACGGCGATCAGGGTGAACAGCGGCCACAATAGCCCCGCAATGAAAATGATAAAATTGGGGTAGTAGTCAATGAGTATTTCTTTCTTCGTGATCGGCTCTTCAATAAATTTCTCGACCTTCTCGCTAAAGTCGATCACCACAGATATCATGGTGAAGATCAATACCGTGAAGAAGAAGGTAGTGAGAAATTTTTTGATAATATACCAATCGAGCTTTTTCAACATAAGTTGTGCGTTCTGATGTATACGCCTGAAGCGTTTGCGGTGTTGCCGTTTAAATCCGTTTTTGCATTTCGTTAACCATGCGATTTTTCCACGGCAGAAAATCGCCTGCCAAAATGTGTCTGCGGGCTTCTTTTACCAACCACAAAAAGAAACCCAGATTGTGCAAAGATGCAATTTGCGCGCCTAATATTTCCTGGTTGTGGATCAAATGCCGCAAATAAGCCTTCGAATATTCCCGGCTGCTGGGGCAGGGAATAGAATCGTCTATGGGGCTAAAATCGTCCTTCCACTTGGCATTTTTGATATTGATGATCCCGTTTGCCGTGTACAACATGCCGTGTCGGGCATTGCGCGTGGGCAATACGCAGTCAAACATGTCAATGCCCAATGAGATGCATTCCAGAATATTCGCCGGCGTGCCTACGCCCATGAGATATCGCGGTTTGTGTGTGGGAAGTATTCGGCATACCAAATCGGCAGTGCGGTACATGTCTTCTGCCGGTTCGCCAACCGACAAGCCCCCGATGGCGTACCCCCCGGCGTCGTATTGCGAGATTTCTTCTGCTGATTGCTTGCGCAGGTCTTCGTATACGCTACCTTGTACAATGGGAAAAAGCGTCTGGTCGTAGCCATACAATGATGGTGAATGGCGCAGGTGGTCCATACAGCGTCGTAGCCAACGATGGGTCAATTCCATTGATGTTTTGGCGTACTTGTAGTCGCAGGGATACGGCGGGCATTCGTCAAAAGCCATCATGATGTCTGCCCCAATTACCCGCTGAATATCGATAGCCTTTTCCGGGCTCAAAAAGTGCTTTGAGCCGTCTATATGAGAACTGAAAGTTACTCCTTCTTCCTTGATCTTGCGCCTGCTGCTCAGCGAATATACCTGATAGCCGCCGCTGTCAGTCAGAATGGGTTTGTTCCATGACATAAAGCGGTGCAACCCGCCTGCCTGTTGCAAAATATCAAGCCCTGGCCGAAGATACAGGTGATAAGTATTGCCCAAAATAATCTGGGCGCCCACCGCCGACTCCAACTCGTGTTGGTGTACAGCTTTTACCGACCCTACTGTGCCTACCGGCATAAAGATGGGGGTTTCAATCTGTCCGTGGGCGGTTGTTATCAACCCCGCCCTGGCAGATGACGACGCGTCGGTATGTTGCAGTTGAAAATTGAACAAAACGATAAGCGGATTTAGTTAGATCTGGTATCTGTGACTATCGAGTTTCATCAATACAGCGATCATTGCCGTAAAGCCCAACAGCGCCGATCCGCCTTTGCTAATAAAGGGCAATGGAATGCCGATTATGGGCAGCAATCCCATCGTCATACCTATATTGACAAAAAAGTGGATAAAGAAAATTCCTCCTATACAGTAGGCGTAGTGCCGGGAAAAGTTTGATCGTTGTCTTTCGGCAATAATAGTGATTCGAATGAGCAACAGGAGAAAAAGCAGAATAGTGCCCATGCTACCCACGAATCCCTGTTCTTCGCCAATGGTACAGAAAATAAAATCGGTGGATTGTTCGGGTACATAGTTAAGCTTGGTCATACTGCCGTTCAGAAACCCTTTCCCCTGAAATCCGCCGGAGCTGATAGCCATTTTGGATTGTGTGACGTTGTAAAGCGACCCTTTTTCATCGCATAAACCTGGGCGCAGCCATACGTTGATGCGATCTTGTTGGTGGGGTTTCAGCACTGAATTAAAAGCATAGTTGGCAGCCATGGCGATACCGATGCCTAGTACAACCGCAGAGGCTAACACGGCTACCATCCTGGTTTTTCTGCGGCGCACCATAGTAATTCCTGCCCCGGTGAACCCGGCAACAGCCAGCGCCAGCGCTTCGAGCCCCAGTTCATTTTTAGTAAGATAGATCACGGCAGCCGTTAAAGCCAGCGCCCCTGCCCCCCAATATAACTGCGGTTTGAATTGCATTGCCAGAAACGTAGTCGCCATAAGCACTAACGCCTGGGCAATATACATCGGCTCTACGATCAGCCCCAGAATCAGCAATACCGCGGCAGTGATGCCAATAATATAAAGATTTGGAGATAGGCCTTCGCGGTACAACACGATGAAAAAGGACAAGAAAACCATTGTCGACCCGGCATCGGGCTGTAGCATAATCAGCGTCATGGGCAATAGCAGAATGCCGAAAGCCATCGCTTGCGATTTGAGTGTCTTCAAGTTGGTGCTATAATGACTCAAAAAGCTCGACATTGCAAGCGCAGTGGCAAACTTGGCCAGCTCAGAAGGTTGAAATGAAAAGCCGCCGAAAGAGAACCAAGCCGTGGCGCCTTTGGTTTTGGTGCCAAATATTAGTACAGCTACAAGAAAAAAGATGGCAATACCGTAAATCGGATAGGCAAAAGCAGACCAGAACTTCCAGTCAAATAACATAATAAAAGCAAAAACCAGCAACGAAATACCAATCCAGATGGTTTGCTTACCTGCTTGAGTAGCAAAAAAATCAAAGATATTGCCAGTGTATCCCTCTCCATAACCCACAGTATATACCATGAGCCAGCCTATAGCCACCAGGCTCAGGTAAAGGGAAAAAGTGATCAAGTCGATATTTCTGGCATTTCCGCCTCTTCTTGCTGCTAGCATATTGCTCCTCTCAATATGAACCCACTAGTTCTTCCGGCTTGATTTTATCGTCTTTTACCAAATAAATGCCGTTATACTCTCTTTCGAGAATGTATTTCAGGCGCAGCGCCTCCAGTTTATTGGTAAAGGCTCCTGCTCTGAGCTGGTAATAAGGCGAAGAATGCACCCAATCGATGGGGATATTGGGGTACCGGTATTGGAAAGATTGCTTCACGCTTTCCAGGCGCTGTCTGTCGGTGGTGGCCAATATCTGCACTCGCCAGCCTTCAACAGCAGCTTTTGCTTTATTGTTGTTGATGTAGGTTTCTACCATACGGGTAATCAAGGGATCTTCCTTGATCTTGACCTGGGCCGACAACGCAGTGCACCAACCGGCCAGAAGCAATAACAGGTAATATTTTTGCATAAGCTTCACCTTTATATAGAAGTAATAATCGACACACTGGCCGAACAGCCCAAGCGCTGGGCGCCGGCGTCGATCAACCGCTGGGCGTCTTCCCTGGTTCGAATTCCGCCTGAGGCTTTAATTTTGACGCCGCTGTCTTTCAAACTTGCCGCTATCAATTGTACAACCCTTACTGTGGCGCCCTCGCCACTATAGCCGGTAGAGGTCTTGACAAAATCGGCGCTCAATTCCCTGCAAATATCGCAACACTTTTGGATTTCGCTATCCTGCAACAAACCGGTTTCAATAATGACTTTAACCTGTTTGTCTTTTAAATGCGCGGCGGTGATCATCCTGTCCAGGTCGCTGCTCACATATTTCCACTCGCCATTTTTCAATGCGCAGAGATTGATAACTACATCCAACTCGTCGACGCCTTCGTCAATTGCGCGTTTGATTTCCTCTACTTTGGCTGCCGTCGTTGCGTAGCCCATAGGAAAACCAATCACAGTGGCGACTTTGACGGCACTGTTGGCCAGCAGCGACGAAGCCTGCGGCACATAATACGGCGGAATACAAACTGCCGCAAACTGGTATTGGAGCGCCTCTTCACATACTTTTTGAATGGCGCTTAAATCACAGTCGGGCTTCAAAATCGTGTGATCAATGAACGATGCAAGGTTCATTAGCTATCGGGTTAACTCATCAGAATAGGCAAAAAATAATACTTTGTTCGCAGGGCGAAAGTTAACAAAAAATAGCCATCCCAGTATCATTATGACCTGCTCCTTATGTGTTAAACGGCACAGATATTTTTTCTTTGCTTGCCCATTGCCATTTTCCAGATCGAATCGCAGCATTGATCAATTCAAAGGGGCGATGCCAGTTATCGCAGGTTTGGCAGGCAAACACCGGCGATATGAGTGGCGTCACTGAGGAGTCTGAATGAATTTTTCGATAACCGGCATAACAGGCGGCTGCGATGAACGCCGGAATATACGTGCGCGTTTGAGCCGGCAACAGGTGGTCTATATCCCAATAATTGTCGCAATTGCTTTCTTCCATAGCACGCCTGACCTTTGTTGGTCCGCAGTTATAGGCGGCAATTGCCAGGGGCCAGTTGCCAAACTCCAGATAGAGATCGGACAGCAACTGAATAGCAGCCTTTGTTGATTTGAGCGGATCTTCGCGGTCGTCGCAATCACTGTTTACTACTAACCCATAATTACGCGCCGTTGCGGGCATGATTTGCCAGATGCCCTTTGCTCCAGCCGGGGATCCGATTTTTGGAAAAAGCCTTGATTCTGCCAGCGGCAGGTATTGCAGGGCCTCCGGCAACCCGCCGGCTTTGAGCGCCCGGGCAATGTCAGGCAGGTAATTCGCCATACGTTTATCCATGGCGTTGCGCGATTTTCTTCCCATGCCGGCGTATTCGCGCATCATAACACGCACAATCGCCCAATCCTCCACCCCGAAGGGAATATTGGCAGCTGATGCGCAACGCTGCATCGCCGATTGATGATGCGTCAAAGAATGTAATTCCGGCATCTGCTGCGTAGAGGTACAAGCCGATAGGTCGGCAAGTTGAAATGCAAATAACAGGCCAACCTGAAGGCAGGCAGCAAGGGGTAGATTTCTCATGACTGGCTTATTTATGGTAAAAAATCTGTCTTGCCTGCCACATTTACCGAGGCAGGCACAGTAATAACAGAAACCATAATGGTGAATAATCAGGTTGGTAGCGGTAGGCTAGCTTCTCTTGGAATTGATATTGCAATATTAAGTTAATTTTTAGAACAAAATACCATAACAATAATATTTCTTAAAATTAAATATTTATAATATCATAGAAACCTGTAATAACAAAAAGGCATTCCGGAGAAATAATCCGAAATGCCTTTAGCTATAATAGCTGGGAACCCTGAAGTTTAGGGTTTGATCTTTTTGTTGTTTTCGGGTAGGAACAGTTGCAGATATTGGTTGACAACTACTTCGCGGTGAGCAAGTTGATTCCATTTCATCAAATCTTCCACATCACAGCGGAATAGCATAGCTACCGATTCAATGCGGTCGCCAGGCACTACAATATAAGACGACTTGAATCGTCCCTGCGGCGTTTCACTGTTGGGCGAAACACCCGCCTTTTTAGCCAGAAACTGGCGGAAAGCTACGGCGCCGCTTGCGGGAACGATCACGAAATGGCCGTTTTTACCCGCAGGCACGTACTGCTGCAAATAGCTGGGATTAAGTGCCTGTATTACAGACGTCTTTACGCCAACTACTTGGGCAATCTGCTGGAAAGTCAAGGGCGTATACACTCGAAAAGTGCGGGTTTCCTGCATTTGATAAGAAGGATACTTGGGCGCCAGGTTGTGCTCATTAAAATAGTTGACCAGGTAGGCGGCGGCAATAAACGAGGGCACGTAGCGGCGTGATTCTACCGGCAGATACTTGCTGATTACCCAGTAATCTTTGCTATTAGCATAGCAGATAGCTTTTTTTACCCGGCCTGAGCCGCTGTTGAATGCGGCCATAACCAGCATCCAATCGCCGAATTCCTCATAGAGTGCTGCCAGCATTTTGACGGCGGCCTCCGTTGAGCGGTAGGGGTCAAGCCGTTCGTCAACGCCGCCTTCCATCTTCAGACCGAAGTGGCGAGCCGCAGTGGGAACAAATTGCCACAAGCCGGCGGCCCCCGCCGTCGAGCGTACTTCCGGTCTTAGCGTAGATTCTACCATCGGCAGGTACTTCAGCTCTTCCGGCAATTTGTATACTCGCAGGTAATGCTCAAAAATGGGAAAATACAACACCGTACGGCCAAGCATGGCTTCCGATTCTTTAACGCCAATGACAGTGTAGCGTTTGATGAATTCGCGCACTTCTTTGTTGTAGGTTGCGCAAAAAGGCAGGTTGATACCGGCAACACGCGCTTTGATAACCTCGTCGCCGGGAGCTAATTCAGCTTCTACCGGCTCGTCGTTATAATAACATGAGGTTAATGCAGAGGTTTCTGTTACGACCGTCATAAAGCATGCTGCTATGACGGCAGTTAATGTCCACGGGAAATTCATTGTTGTTCAATTTTTTGTTTTCACAAGGCCGGGCGTCAAAATAATAACTATCAAAACGCCTCGACTTTGGCGATTAGTATAACTGCTTGCTCATAAATCTCTTTAAGGCCAGGCAGCCAACCAACCAGGGTATCAGGTTGTTTTTTACGATTTGTGCCTTTTTTAAAAATATTTTTTGGCACAGTTTTTTGTAAAGAACTTTCAGTTTCAAGGACAAAGCTATTTCATCTATTCTTCAAATGCAATGATTATTAACCACATAGCAAAAAACCTTGTTCATAACAATATAAAGTTATGTATTTGAGCAAAAATTAAAACCCTGCTTTTATACAATATATATCGGGTTAGTAAACCGCTTTCTGGAATTATTTCATATTTTAACTTTTGTTAAAAAAATATTATATGGTTATTTTGAGTTACTAACACCCTTGTTTTTTAAGTGTTAAAATTTTGCTAATTTTTTTAACAATAGGAAAAACCGGCCAAATAACAATTTGCTGACCTATTTCAACAATCCTTCTATATCTTCCTTTTCTTCCTGCGTATTGACATTTTTCAGCGCATCCGGATGCTGACAGTCGATTAAATGTATGTCATTATTTATTAATATCTTACGCGGGCAAGAAAAGCCTTGTGCAAGAAAAAGGAGCGCTGTCAAATAGCTTTTGGGTTCCCAAATAGTGACTAAAGGCTCGGGCCAGCCATTGCTATCGGGCTGACGGAAGGCAGTTGCCATTTTTTCCGGCGACCGGGCCGATATCAATTGATGTAGCGTACCGGCATTTAATAGTGGCAGATCGCAAGCGACTACCAACCAGGCTGCATCAGGCTGATGGCGAAAAGCAGAGAGAATGGCGCCTAAAGGGCCGAGCCCCAGATACGTATCAGCCAACACTGGATAGGGTTGTTCAGCTTCCAGTTGCTCAATCTGGTCGGGGCGACAAGAAACAAACACTTTCTCGCACAAGGGCTTCAATAAATCTGCAACATGCTCGCGCTGCTTTTTCTGGTGGTATATTATAGCCCCTTTATCTTCTCCCATACGTTGGCTTTTCCCACCGGCCAATACTAACCCAAATAGTGGTGGGCGGGCTTTTTCCCAATGCTGACGCAGTCGCTCCGATATTTTTTCTATATCGGCTATTTGGAGTATGGGAATACTATTGCCCTGCTCGCCCAGGTGCTGCAGCAAAAAAGGATACGGGGTGCTTCCGGCTTCTGACAATATTATCATGTCGACCTGCGTAAGCCTGTCCAGTTTTTTCTGCAGCGATTGCTCTTTTCGAGGGTCAATGATTACGATTTGCCTTTTTGCGGAAAAATGATTGCCGTTGACTAGTACAATATCGCAGTTATTCATCAAAGCTCTGCGCTGGTAGTCATCGGGGGGGCGCCTGAGGTCTATTCGAGCATAAGTTATCTTGTCGGTAAGCTGGTGAGAAGCCCCTTTTGTAATTAAATTGTTATTAAATTCACTATCTGGTGCTTGATCATCTTTATGGTCGGCATCGACATAGCCTATTTGACACCCTGCGTGTAACTGTGTTATAAGCGCTGCTGCCAGTTCCTGTATAATTGAGCATGGCGCGCCGAGGATCGCCCACTCCAGGCGGCCAAACGCTCCCGCTTCCGGGCGACGCAAATTCACATGCTTTTGATGTTTTGCTTCCATATCATTACAAAATAAGCGAAAGCCCGGAGCGCTATTAAGGCGCCGGGCTTTCTTGGTGTTAATGCAATCAGATTTGCGAATAAATCGCAGTATAAGATTACTGTGTAATTTGCAGTGTTGCTGCGATTTCCTGGTAAATGCCGGCTTTGAGTTTCTTGGCTACTTCGCCAAAGGCGCGCACCGTGATATCGATATCCTCTTTGGTGTGGTCGGCAGTCGGGATGAGGCGCAATAACATCATTCCTTTGGGGATAACCGGATATACCACGATAGAGCAGAAGATATCGTAATTATCGCGGAGGTCTTTGACCAACGTTACTGCTTCTTCTACCGAGCCATGCATAAATACTGGTGTTACGCAGGTATTTGACAAGCCAAGGTCGAAGCCCGCATCGCGAAGGCCTTGCTTCAAGAGGTTGACGTTTTCCCAGAGTTTGTCTTTGAGTTCGGGATGCTTGCGCAACAATTCCAATCGCTTGATATTACCGATAACAATAGGAAGGGGCAGTGATTTGGCAAAGATTTGCGAGCGGGTATTATAGCGAAGATACTCGAGTACATCGCGGTCGCCTGCAACAAATGCGCCGATGCTGGCCATAGACTTTGCAAAAGTACTGAAATATAAGTCGATACCATCCTGGCAGCCCTGTTCTTCGCCGGCGCCTGCTCCGGTAGTGCCGAGGGTGCCGAAGCCGTGTGCGTCATCAACAAGTAGTCGGAAATTGTAATGCTGTTTCATATCCACAATCTCCTTGAGGATACCTTGCTCGCCACGCATACCGAAAACGCCTTCTGTGATAACGAGAATACCGCCTCCGCTTTTTTCTGCATAGGCGGTAGCTTTTTCGATCTGCTTTTTAAAGCTATCGATATTATTATGCTCGAAAGGCAATCGCTCGCCGATATGCATTCTTACGCCGTCGTAGATACAGGCGTGATTATCTTTGTCGTATACCACCACATCACGGCGATCGAGCAATGCATCGATAATTGACATAATGCCCTGGTAGCCGTAGTTGAGGAGCATGGCGTCCTCCTTCATAACGAAGTCGGCGAGTTCGCGTTCCAATTGTTCGTGAAAGTTAGTTTCTCCCGACATCATACGGGCCCCCATAGGATATGCCAGGCCCCAGGTGGCCGCAGCTTCAGCATCTGCTTTTCTCACCTCCGGGTGGTTGGCCAATCCCAGGTAATTATTGATACTCCATATGATTTTTTCTTTCCCATGGAAAATCATGCGGTTGCCCAGCTCACCTTCCAATTTCGGGAATGTATAATACCCGTGAGCTACTGCCGAGTATTTGCCTAGCGGGCCTCTGTTGCTGGATAGTTTTTCAAACAAGTCCATATGTCGTTGCTATTTAAATGATGCTATTCAAACAGTGTTGTGTTTGGTCACACTTTGCCATGCAAAGATAACAACTTCGCATCGAATAATTGTTGTCTTAACTAATTCTGCGTACGCCGTCAATTCAAACACTAATCATTAATGGGTGAAGGGCCGTCGCCGGCTTCATCTTCGATCCACTGTTGTTGTTCGCACAACTCGCTCAATTCGCCCCTGATAAAATGCTGCACATCATTTTTCACCGAGTCAGGATAAAGCAGGTGCAGGTTGGGCCCGGCATCCAGGCTAAAATACAGGGGGTTTTTGGTGCTTTCCCGGAAGTTGCGGATAGCTTCAATGGCTTTCAGTGTATTTGGTTTTATCAGCACATAGGGAGGTTCTGATATCATCATCAGAGCATGCAGGGTAAGCGCCTCTGCTTCTGCTACTGCGCCAAAAGCATCCAGGTCGCCAGTTTTGAGTATACGCAATAGGTTGTGTAGTCGCTGTCGGGCCTGATGATATCTATTTTCGGCATAAACATTGCCTTCCATTAGTTGGTGTCCAGCCCTGCTGGATACGCTTTTTTCTTTTTTGCTGATAATAAGAATATCATCATGGTAAGTTTGGAATACAGGATGGATGTATTCTGCCATGGGTATCGCAAACTCATTGGAAGATCCCGGAACTTCCCTACTCTCTCCCCACAACGCCATTTTAGGATAAACCGACCGGCATGCGCTGCCGGAGCCGAGCCGAGACAAAAATGATGCTTTTTTTAGCAAATCGGCTTCTTTGGGCAGCGTGCCAAAAATCTTATTTTCAAGTGAGCACAGACAAAGCGCAATAGCGCTCATACCGGAAGCAGAAGAAGCTATTCCTGTGGAATGGGGGAAAGAATTGGTGGTATGAATCGTCATATCCAACTGCCTGATAAATGGAAATACGTCTACCAGGCTTTCGAAATAGCGCTGCATCTTTGACAAAAAAACCTCATTTTCTTCTCCATTAAAAAAGAGCTTTAACGAGATATCCAGCGCTGTCGACTGTTTAGGCTCGTACGATAGTATAGTTTCGGTATAGGCGTTTTTGAGCGTAAAACTGATAGAAGGATTTTTAGGCAGTTGATTGCCGTATTTACCCCAGTATTTTATTATCGCCAAATTAGACGGACTTCGCCAGGCCGTTTGCCCGGGTTCAGTTTTTGAGGTCTCTAGCACCAATTTAGGGTTTCTGTAATCCATGTTGTTTATTTTATCAATGTTCCACGTGGAACATAGTTTATAATTTAAGTTAGATGGTCCATCAACCAGCCTTTTAAGGCCGAGTACTCAGGCGGCAAAGGAAATGACATTTTTGGCTGCATCGCCAGTTCTTGTAAACGATCAGGCACTTCGATACTTGCCTGTAATGTCAATTCTACGTCGTCTTTAAACTTGGAGGGGTGGGCTGTTTCTAATACGACACCAGCAGTTTTTGGATTGCTCTTATTTCCCTGAAAGTCTCTAAGCGCTAAATACCCCACTGCTCCATGTGGATCGATAACATAGCCATAGCGCTGAAACACTTCGCACATAGCCTGCTTAGTAGACTCGTCATTATACCCATACCCTGTTACCATTTTACGCAGATTGTTCCACGTGGAACATTCATCTTTATCGAGGTATAGATCAATTATCCGGTGAAAATTGGAGGGATTTCCCACATCCATCGCATTAGACAAAGTGCGAACAGAAGGTCGAGGGGTAAATACTCCTGTTGACAAATACTGCGGCACCACATCATTAATATTAGTTGCTGCAATGAAGTGATGGACAGGCAATCCCATTTCATAGGCTAATAACCCCGCGGTAAGGTTGCCAAAATTGCCGCTGGGCACACTAAAAACAACTGGTCGACCGGTGTTGACTTGTTTGAATGCTTCGAAATAATAAAACGATTGTGGAATAAGACGCGCAATATTTATTGAATTGGCCGAGCTAAGTCTGATGGAATTCCTCATCTGCTGATCCAAAAAAGCCTGCTTAACCATGGCCTGGCAGTCGTCAAAAGTGCCGGCAATTTCCAATGCAGCTACATTGTGGCCAAGAGTAGTAAGCTGGCATTCCTGCAAGTGGCTTACCTTGCCGGAAGGGTAGAGTATGACTACCCTGATACCCGGGGTTTTGTAAAACCCGGCAGCAACCGCCCCCCCTGTATCACCTGACGTAGCTACCAGAATGACCAGTTCTTTTGACTCACCCCGGTTGAAATACGACATTAGCTGTGACATAAACCTGGCGCCAAAATCCTTAAACGCCAATGAAGGCCCGTGAAATAGTTCGAGCACATGCACATCATCGTCAAGAGCTATAACCGGCGCCGGAAAATTGATGGCATGATCTATGATTTGGCGCAGGTCTGAATCAGGAATTTCACCCCGAAATAATGCCTTTGCTATCTCAAATCCAATCTCCTGAAAAGAAAACGAGTTGAGACGATCAAGAAAAGTATCAGGCAATCGGGGAATATAATCAGGCATGTACAAGCCGTTGTCTTCTGGTAAACCCTTGAACACGGCTTCCTGAAGAGAGACTATATGCGATTTATTTTTAGTGCTGTACAATTTCATGATGGTAATTTGACGGCGCCATCGGGATTGATCGCCGATATAAATAATTCGTTTTGAATGCCGGCATCCTGAAAAATATGCTGCATAGCCTTACCGGCATAATCGGCAATATCCCGACCTTTGCACAGTGCAAAAATTGAAGGCCCTGATCCGGAAATACTACAACCCAATGCGCCTGCTTGTAAAGCGGCTTCTTTCACCAAATAAAAATGAGGAATAAGATGCGCCCGTTGCGGTTCTATGACAACATCATTAAGCGAACGAGCAATGAGGTCGTAATCCGACCTGAATAACCCCACTATCAATCCCCCCAAATTGCCGCTCTGTTCAATATGCTGCTTCAGCGTGATAGTCGGACTCAGAATTGCACGGGCCGACTTCGTCAACACTTCAATATGAGGGTATACTACTGCGGCATATAAGTCAACAGGCACTGGCAAAGGCTGAACATCGAGGTTGTGCTCTACATTCCTGAGTAGTAAAATACCGCCCAGCAAAGAAGAGGAAACGTTATCGGCTACGTAAGCCTTATGTGCCAGGAACTCTCCCTCTAGTGCAAAGGGCAATAATCCACGTTTATTGTAAGGCTGTCCAAGTAGTTCGTTTACCGCAAAGACGCCGGCAACTGCGCTGGCTGCACTAGAGCCCAACCCACTCCCCATGGGCATCTTTTTATGAATTTCCATCTCTATCCCCAGGTCGCTTTTCCCCAATGCTTCGAGCAGGGCCAAAGCAGAAACGCCGGCTGTGTTTTTTTCAGGATTGCACGACAGTTTGCCATCAGCGCCAGTGATGTGCGTAATGACCAGACCGGGGGCGTCACCAAACCGCACCACTACCTCATCGCCCGGAAGCGAAAGTGCAAATCCCAGTTGATCAAAACCGCAGGCAACATTGGCTACCGTCGCCGGGGCAAAAACCCTTATTTCTTTATCGGCCATTTGTGTCAAGATAAATAATTGCCAATTTTGATGATCTCCGCAAAAACGCCGGCAGCCGTCACTTCGGCGCCTGCGCCAGGGCCCCGTACTACCAGCGGCCTTTCTTTATAACGCTCGGTTGTAAATACGATCATATTATCGCTGCCGTTTAATGCCGCAAAAGGATGCGACAGGTCGACAGCCTGAAGGGAAATACTTGCCTTGCCATCTTCAAGTTTGGCCATCATGCGCAGCACTTTTCCTGCTTTTGCCGCTTCCATTCTTATGGATTCAAAGTAGGGGTCAGCTTTTTCAATCTCATCCAACAATTCTTCAACGTTTCTGGCTTGTTGACAGATTTCCGGCAAGATGGGTTCAATAACCACATCTGATGCTTCGAGTGCCAATCCCGTTTCACGGGCCAGGATGATCAACTTACGACGCACGTCCACGCCGTTGAGATCGATACGCGGATCGGGTTCGGTATAGCCGAGGGCCATCGCCTCCTTCACCACCTCGCTGAATCGCTTTCCATCGGTAAACGAGTTAAAAATAAAAGAAAGCGATCCCGACAAAATACCTTCAATGCGAATAATTCGATCCCCGCTATTGATCAGGTCGTTCAGGGTAGATATGACTGGCAGTCCGGCGCCGACATTGGTTTCATAAACGAACAACACTCCTTTTCTCTCAGAAATCGTTTTTAGCCTTTGATACTGTAAATAAGAAGAAGAGGTCGCTATTTTATTCGGAGTAGAAATCGAGATACTCGCATTCAGAATATCTTCATAATAATCGGCCACCTTGGCATTGGCGGTATTGTCCACAAAAATAGTATTCGACAAATTGAGTTGCTTCATGCGCTGTACAAAACCGGCGATATCGGCTGGCGTTACAGCATGCTGGAGTAAGTCCTGCCAGTTGTGGAGGTCGATGCCATTTTCATCAAAATACATTTTTTTGCTATTGGCTAATCCCACTATTTTGATCTCCATTGCTCTTTTCTCTTTGAGGAATGGGGCCTGCGCTTTGATCTGTTTAATCAGCGTTGTTCCAATTAATCCAACGCCGATCATAAACAAATGCAGCTCCTGGGTATCCGACAAAAAGAAGGCTTCGTGAATGGCATTGAGCGCTTTTTCCTAGTATATACTGTTTTTCACCACCGAGATATTAAGCTCCGAAGACCCCTGAGCGATGGCTACTACATTCACCCCGTTTTTGCCTAGTGCCTGGAAAAGCCTGCCGGCGATACCCGGGCGGTAGCGCATATTCTCGCCAATGATGGCAATAGTCGCCAGGTCTTCCTCCACCTTAATCATTTCAACCAGTCGCTGCCGCATCTCAAATTCGAATGCTTTTTCAACGCTGCGTTTGGCCTTGGCTGCATCGGAAGGCTGCACAGCAAAACTGATGGAATGCTCGGAGGATCCCTGGGTGATCAAAATGACATTGACGCCGGACTGAGCCAGTGCTGTAAAGAGTCGACCTGCTATACCAGGTACTCCCACCAGTCCGCTACCTTGCAATGTAATAAGCGCAATCTGACCAATGGAAGAAATGCCTTTTACGGCATGGCCGATGCCTGCATCGGTTTTATCGGAAATAAAAGTGCCTTCAAAGTCGGGGTTAAATGTATTTTTAATATAAAGCGGAATCTTCTTGGCGAGAGCAGGCTGTATTGTAGGGGGGTAAATCACCTTGGCGCCGAAGTGCGACATCTCCATGGCTTCGGCATAAGACATCTGGGGTATAGAAAATGCTTTTTTTACCTTGCGGGGGTCGGCGGTCATCACGCCATCTACATCGGTCCAGATTTCAATTGCCGAGGCGTCAAGGCCGGCGCCCAGGATAGCGGCGGTATAGTCGGAGCCACCACGGCCCAACGTAGTGGTAAGTCCTCCTTTAGCCGAGCCAATAAATCCTGTAACAACTTGAATTTCAGGATTTTGCAAAAAATACTCTTGTAAAAGGGTATTCGTTTGTTCAAAATCCACCTTAGCACTGCCAAAGGTCTTGTCAGTTTTAATCACTTTCCGCGCATCCAGGAAGCCGGCATTGATACCGGCTTGGCGCATCGCGTGGGTGATAATAAAAGCGGCATTGCGTTCCCCAAAGCTGAGAATATAATCGAGTGTACGGGGAGAGACTTCGCGCACCAGGAAAACGCCATAGAGTAGATTGCCGAGAACCTCGTGGTTATTTTGGAGTTCCGGCAATACCTTATCGAGGTGTTCTCCTTTGAGGATGGTGGTAGCGGCATCGATATGGCGTTGGCTGAATTGTTGAAAGAGATCCTGGTAGCGTTCGTCGCCGGCGGCAGCCAGATTGCCCATTTCAATCAGCGAATCGGTAACGCCGCCGAAGGCGGAGAACACTACGGCAAATCGGTCGCCGCGCTGGTAATATTGCCGAAGGATAGACACGACGCCTTCAATACGTTCGGGTTTGGCAACGGAAGAACCGCCAAACTTCAACACTTTCATATGGTTATATTTTAATTCAGACCGCGAAGATAATTCTTGCGCTTGGCAAGTGCGGCATCCTCTTTGGCAGTCATGTGATTTTTTTCGTCGGCAGTTTTATCGCCGTAGCCACAGAGGTGCAGTATGCCGTGAATCATCACCCTGTGGAGCTCGTGTTCGAAAGGCACCTGGTAAGTATCGGCATTATCTTTTACGCGATCGAGACTAATAAACACATCGCCGTTGACGAGCGGGGGGTCGGCGTAGGGGAAAGTAATTATATCGGTGAGGGTGTCGTGATTGAGGTAGGTTTGGTTCATTTCGAGCAGGCGCTCGTCGGAGCAGAAAATAAAACTAACGCTTCCCAGTTTACATTGCTCTTCATCAACGATTGCTTTCATCCAGGATGAAAGTTCGTTGGATTGGTCGGGTTCAAAATCAATATCTTCGGCAAAAAAAGCAATAGGGTCTTCCTCCTCTCCGGAGTCGAAGAAAAAAAACTGCGCGTCATTTTCGGTCATAGCTCAAATATTAAAATGCATTTCAACTGTACTACCGTTATTAAAAAAGCGGATACGGTTAGACAATCTGTGCATGAGAAAAACGCCCCGGCCACCTACTTTAAGCAGGTTTTCGGGCGAGGTAGGATCGGGCAGATTATCGTAATCAAACCCGGGGCCTTCATCTGAGACGACAATAGCCAGCGAGTTTTTTTGTTTTTTCAGATGAACGTGCACTGCTTTAGATTCGTCATTTCTATTGCCATGAATAATAGCATTGTTGACGGCTTCAGTCAGGCTGATCAGAATATTGCCGTAAGTGTCCGGCTGCAATGCGTATTGCTGGGCCAGTTTATCCACGAAAGACTCTATCACGGCAATATTGCAGGGATTGGAAGAGAGCTTAAGCATATATGTGTATTGACCATCTTTCATGAAAATCATTCAATTTAGCATCTTTTCTAGGACGAAAGCAATGCAAAAAGTCACCCATTTACGTTTTCGGTACGTATTCAACAGGCTATAAGTTCACAGGATGGCGTTCAACAACCGTGCCAGTCCGCGTTTACTTGCGGGGCTGGGCGGGAGTTTGGTTCAATGATTTGAAATATTCTTCTACCAAAAACTTGTAATAAGGTTTCAGCGAGGGCGAAACCGACTTATACAATTCGATTTCGGCTTCACGTTTTTTGATATATTCTTCAATCGAGGGGGGCAGTCGTTGTTCAGTTGTTTTGGCTGTTTCCCCTTTTCGTTTTTCATCTTGTTCGCGTTCGCGTTCAGCGCTTTCGTGTTCGAGTAGGCGGGTGAGGATATCTTCCTGTCGTTTGATCATTTCGTTAGACAGGCGTTTGTTCACCAGTTCGGTTTCCACCTTATCCATTTGCTCCATAAGTTCCTGGAGTTCCTTACTACCTTTACCTTTTTTCTGGAGTTCCTGTTGTTTTTCGCGCAGGGCTTTGCGCAGGGCGGCTTGTCGGGCGGCGGCCTGGGCAAATTCCTTGCTTGACATACCCTTGCCGTTTTCCAGATTTTTCTTCATCTGCTTGAGTTGGTCGTTGAGGTCTTTTTGGCCCTGGCTGATCTTATCCTTTGGCGTACTGCCTTTCGGGCCTTGTCCGCCTGGTTTGGTACACATTTGGCTCCCCGACATCATGCCCGACATTTGTTGTTGCATTTGATTCATCACCTCGCTGAGCATTAGGGCCAGGTCGTTGAGATTTTTCATAGAGCGCTGCTGATGGTCGGCGGCCTGGGGCTTACGGCGTTCTTCGAGATCGTCGAGGCTGGAGCGCATATTCGTTTTAATCTCTGTAACTTTTTCCGACACAAAAGACTCGATTTGGAACACGCGTTTGCTCAGGGCATGGAGGCTGTCTTCCACCAGTTTGAAATCGTCTTTCAATTTAAATTGCTGTTGGACGAGGCCGGTGTACTTAGGCGTATTAATATCCACTTCGCCGAAACGGTTGATCAGTTCTTCCTGTTCGAAAGAAAGGCCCACAAGGTTTTCGAGTAATTGGCGGAGGGCTTGCATATCCTCCTCCATTTGCTGCATTTCGCCTGCCTGCATTTGCATAGCCATAGAATTGGCCATATCCTTCATTTTGCCGGCGGCTTTTTTCTGCGATTTGGCGGCTTTATTATTTTGATTTTGCTGCAATTCCTGCTTGCTATTATTCAGGTCTTGCTCAATATCCTGCATTTCCTGATCGTGGTCGCCGATATTTTGAGGTTTTTCGAGCTCTTCATTTTTCTTTTCGAGTTCGTCCATTTTCTTTTGGAGATCGTCAAATTTCTCGTTGATATCCTCTTGTTTTTCCTTGAGTTCTTCCTGTCCGAGTTGTTTATCTTCTGTTTGTTCGCTGAGTTTTTCCTGTTCTTCAGCCAGTTTATTCAGTTCGTCGATAGTTTCCTGGAGTTGTTGTTCCACTTCAAGTTGCTTCATCATTTCGAGCATTCTATCGAGTTCTTTTTCAATTTCCTCGTTAGAAATCTCCATATTTTCCATAACATCCAGGGCGCCTTCTTTCTCGAGTTTTTCGAGCAACTTCTCGATTTCCTCCATCATTTTCTTCATCTCTTCGCTCATCACTTCTTCGAAGAGTTCCTGGATTTGTTCTTGTTTTTCTTTGATATTTTCGTCAGTTTCAGAAAACTCGTCCTGATTTTTTAGATTTTCTTCAAAAGACTCTTTAGCGTTTTCTATTTGTTTTTCCAATTCTTTTTGGCGGTCGAGCATTTTCTCGAGTTCCTTTTTATTTTGCCAGTTGAGGTTTTTCTCCTGAAGCAATTTCTCGCGCATTTTCTGCATATCCTCCTGGATTTTGCGCGATTCCTCGAGCGCTTTTTTGAGGTTGTCTTTAATCTCTTTATTATTCTGGGCTGCCATAGCCTTGTACTCTTCAACGGTTGGTTTGGCGTAGGTCATCAGGTTTGTGCGCGCTGATTTACTGCCATTTACGCCGTCATTATCGTACACTTCGAAATAATAGGAGACTTCATCACCGGGCGCCAAATTGAGATTTTGGATATCAAACATATAGTCGTAACGCAGCTGTTTGCCATCCGATTTAGGCAATTTAACGGTGCGCAATTCGCCTTGCTGTCCGTTTGATTTTTTAATACTATAATTAAAAGAAAGGCTGATAATACCGTAATCATCGGAAGCCTCTCCCAGGAAAAACAGCAATTCTTTATTAGTGCTATCCTGCAATTTTTCAACGGCGATATTGGGATACAAATCTGGAATTACCGTTATGGTATAGCTGATTGAATCCGCATTAGGGAGTTGTTTATTAGAAATAAAGAGTTTATAAGTTTCGTCTTTCAGGGCTTTTTTCTGGAATGTAAATAAATCGTCTGAGAAGCGTTTTGCAGCGATAATTTTACCCTGCCCGGAAAACAGCATATTGATCTCATCTGTAAACTGCGCATTAAATATCCAGTCGATTTGGGTGCCTTGAGGAACTACGAGGTCTCCTATATTTTGAAGCGACTCGTCTTTGCGCTGGGTATATGCCGGATAATTCAATTTCACGTCAAAACCCTGCATATTGGGTTTTTCAAGAACGTTGAGGGTGTAGTCCCGGGATTCTATGCCGCTTGAGAACAGCTTAAACTCCACGTCTTTTTGCACATTGCTAAAGCGGTAAGTAAACAGGTTGGCATTTTCCTTGGTAAGGCGATACTGGTAGTCTTCGATTTCAATAAAGACCTCGTTCGGCAATATTTTGCCTTCGATTGTTACTTCCAGGGGATAATCTTCGAACTGTGCCACGTTGAGATCCTTTTCGTTCACCACAAACTGAAAAGGCGCGGGTTTGGCATAATGACGGTTGCTATGGATCAGCCTGTCGGTACTTTCGCGGATAATGCTGGGCGCAGCCAGGAGGATGACAAGCAGCAGCAGCAGTGGGGGTAGTGCAAATCGCAGGTATTTTTTATTTTGCGAAAGATTGATAGCCGCTTTAAAAGGCACTGGTTTGATCTCCTCTGATTTTTGATCAATGCTGGCCAATATCAAATCACGCTGAGCGGCGTGATCGGCTTGTTGACGTAATTGAAGGATATTGAGCAACTTATCTTTAACATTTGTAAAATGGCTGCCGATGATCTGGGCAGCTTTTTCATGGGAGATTACCTTGCCCAGACGGAAATAGTGCATCAGCGGCACAAGTACCCAGTAAGCAAGGGCTGCGGCGCTTATCCCCACAAAAGAGAAAAACAGCGCCCGTCGAGTACCCGACGGAAAAAAGTAGTAGTGTTCAAGAAAATTGACGCTCAAAAACAGCGCAAGAATAGTAGCTACGCTGTAGAGCGAGCCTTTTATGAGCTGGTTGATATAATACTTGCGAATAAATTGGTCCAGTTTCTCAATCAACAGCCGGTAATTGTCCTGACTTGCCATATTTACATCGTTGTTTAAAAAGGGCGTACCCTTAAAAACCCATTTCTACACAAAAAAGTTGAACCCTTCGAGCGCATTAAACGTATCAAAGCTGCGTTGGGATACAAGAATCAGCAAAATAATCAACATTGGCAAGTTTGTCAAGGGCTGGAACACGTAAAAGGTCGATAAAACCGGTAATTATGACATTATTTTCTGAAAAAGTGATTGCTTTCACCACCCAATTGGCTCCAGACTGGTCATTACCTGAGGGAGTAGAGCTGTTGTACCCATACGCGCTACCGGCAACGACAGCGGCGATGAGCGCCTTTTACCACAAATACTATGGAGATGAACAGCCGCGGATTTACATCTTTGGTATCAATCCGGGGCGTTTCGGGGCGGGTATCACCGGGGTGCCCTTTACCGATCCTGTCCGGCTGGAGCGCGAATGCGGCATTGTTAATTCTTTCGACAAAAAGGCGGAGTTATCGTCGCAATTTGTGTATCAGTTTATTCAAGCATATGGCGGTGTTGCTGCATTCTATCGGCACTTTTACATCACTTCATTGAGCCCGCTCGGCTTTACCAAAGGCGGAAAAAATTACAATTATTACGACGACAAAGCTTTGCAAGCAGCTGTAACGCCCCATATTCTGGATAATATTCAAACGCAGATGACTTTTGGTACGACTAACAAAGTGGCTTTATGTTTGGGTGAGGGTCAGAATTATCATTTTTTTGACAAAATCAATGGGTTACACGGCTTTTTTGAACACATACTGCCTTTGCCGCATCCGCGTTGGGTAATGCAATACCGTCGAAAGCAAATTGAACCATACGTAGATCATTATTTACAACAATTTGCAAAGGCCCGGCAGTTAGCTGGGTGGTAAGATCGATATCAATCCTGTTTGCGGGGATAGCAGAGGCGCACAACCAGGGCCGCTACCAATAACACACTTATTGTCATAGAAATAAAAATATTATATTCCGTAGAGAGCTTGATAGCGGGAAAAACATAAAGAAGAGCTGTCAGCATATTATAACAGCCTAAAACCCCGGTAATACCCACGATAAGCAGCATAGCGACATTAGAAAACAGACCGTTATTGAATGTAGCGGACAATAAGCGTTTATCATTAACAGCCAAAATCAGAAATACGGCAACCAGGGGCAATAAAATACCGTTGATAGCCTGGGCAAGGATGATAGCTGGAATTGGTTTGACTTCAAGTAAACTAAATAATAACCCGACCAATAAAATAATAATCCAGACAGAGCGAAAGGCGGGCGAGCTGGTTCCCCATGCCGATTCGCTACTCCCCAATAAGCCTCTTGCAGTGATAGCAGCGGCCAATGGCGCTGTGACGGACGAAGTTGCGCCGGCGGCAAACAAGCCGAAGCCAAACAACCAGGAGGCCCAGGGGCCCAGGGAATCCGACATGGTAGCGGCCACAGCTTCAAAGCTGAAGGGGCCTTTCACCAGCGTGCACGCCACAAGTATTGCCCCCGAAATCAATCCGCCGATAAGAACGGCAACCGATACCCCTATGCGCATTTCGAGAATATTCTGCCCCTGTCCTATGCCGGAAGCGAGAAATAAATTATAGGGAACAATCGTAGTACCTATCAGGCCAATAACCAATAATTCTGCGCCTTGTGGCACTATGGGCGCTACGAGTCCGGCCCAGTCTTTCCATTCGTGATCTGTATAAAGCGCCACAGCAACAAAAGCGATCCCCATCAAAAAAACAACCATACCCAGCAAGCGGGCAATTTGCTGAAAATTGCCGATCCATAACAAGCCAAAACTTAGAAATCCTACGGCCAGTGTAAGCCAGGCATTGGGCAAGCCGGAAAGCAATTGCAAACCTGCAACCGCGCCCAGCATATTGCCTGCCTGGTAAGCTGCGCAGCCAAAAGCAACCGCTGCGAAAAGCGAAGCGCGCAAGTAGCGCTGCGAGGCGC
Source organism: Saprospiraceae bacterium (assembly GCA_036741235.1). Taxonomy (GTDB): domain Bacteria; phylum Bacteroidota; class Bacteroidia; order Chitinophagales; family Saprospiraceae; genus JABWBR01. The sequence continues at coordinate 127,152 of DAINSQ010000001.1, forward strand.
CCGGGTACTTCAACGCGATGAGTTGACCCAGGCTTTTTCCCGAGGCAATAGTGATCCGAGCCGCAGCCTCCTGAAGTAAAATCGTAGCAACAACAGAAAAAGTAAGCGCCCAGAGGAGCGCCAAACCATAGGATGAACCTGCTTTGGCCGCAGTAGTCACAGTACCCGGACCAATAAAAGCCGCAGAAATCACCGACCAGAACAATACACTTGACAGACCGCTTCGGAAGCTTACTGTTTTTGGCATAATATGATCTACATTTGCTATAAAAAAAAGGATTTGGAATAGGGGAAACAATGAATTGAAAACATCTATCGTTATGATGATGTCTTTTTTTTTCTCAAATTTATACATAATAACGGCACCCCTATCAAATATCGCAATTACATTAAGCGAGCACCCGTCTTAATAAAATTTTCCACCCTGAAAAACTGCATACTATTTAGCTTTCTCACTATAAACCCAAAAGTATGCTCCTTACAAATTGCGCTACCGGAACGTTGGCGCCTTATGTTCCTGATGCGATCACCCCTTGGGATCAGAGAAGGGTGTTGCACTTGTACCGCCGCCTGGGTTTTGGCGCTTCACCGCAAGTGGTGGAAGCTGCCCTGGGGCAAACGCCCGCTACCCTGGTTGACAACCTGATTAACCAGGCCATAAACACGCCTCTACCGCCCCAGCCGGTATGGGCTGATTGGGACATCAACGACTACACCGACTTTGGACAGCAGACCCAGCAACAACTCATTGAATGGGTGGTGAGCTGGATACGATCAATGCTTAACAATGGGGTGAGGGAAAAAATGACCTTGTTCTGGTCAAACCACCTGGTCGCCAAATACGAAGCTTATGCTTGCCCTTCGCAATTGTATCAGTACCATACCTTGCTTCAACAGCACGCTTTTGGCAATTTCAAAACACTGGTATACGAGATGGGCAAAACGCCGGCCATGCTCGTATTCTTAAACGGCGTACAAAATACCAGCCTGGAACCCAATGAAAATTATGCGCGTGAACTATACGAATTATTTACCCTGGGGCAGGGCAACGGATATACGCAAACCGATATTCAGGAAACTGCCCGGGCACTTACAGGCTGGAACGGTTATTTGACTTTCTGCGGCGGTATCAGCTATATTCCTTTCCTGCATGACAACGGCCAAAAAACCATTTTTGGGCAAACAGGTAATTGGGGATATGACGACGTCATCGATATATTGTTTGAACAACGCGCAGAACAAGTAGCTCAATACATCTGCGGAAAATTGTACCGCCAGTTTATCCATCCTGACGAAGTTAACCAGGATATCGTAGACGGACTGGCGCAAACCTTCCAGGCTCATAACTGGGAAATTGCGCCGGTGCTGCGGCAATTATTCAAAAGCGAACACTTCTTTGACGAAAAAGTCATCGGCACTCAGGTAAAAAGCCCGACGGATATGATGGTCAACTTTATACAGGATTCGGGATACAACAGCCTGTATTTGCCCAGCGACGATATCATGTTGTCGGTGACATATCTGATATACACTATTGGCCAGGAACTCTTCAACCCGCCTGATGTTTCCGGCTGGGCTGGCAACCGTTCCTGGATTAATGGAAGCACGCTCACTGCCCGCTGGCAAGGAATGGACTACCACGTCTTCTTTTTATTCCAATATCAGCAGGCCGCGTTGGTCAACCTGGCTAAAACACTAAGCGACGATTCCAACGACCCGGCATATATTACTCAAAAGATAGTGGATTACTACCTCCCGAACGGTTTTAACAATCCTGCCTCATACGAGCAGGCCACTGCTGTATTCAAGTGGGATGTACCACAGAATTACTACGATTCGGGAGGGTGGAACCTGGACTGGGACATTGCCTACATTCAGGTGGCCTTGTTATTGCGACATATTTCGAGGTTGCCAGAATTCCAGCTCATGTGATTATGTAAAAAATCCATTCAACCACTTAATTAAATTGAAGTAATATGTGCGATCAGCATAACAACGATACATCAAAAATACACGGCAGCAAGCTGGAGCACGGTGAAGCGCACGAGCAGCATCACCGCAGTTGGAGCCGCCGCGATTTTATTCGCACTGCCGGCATTGCGGGGGGTATGTCGCTGCTACTAAGCCGCGTACCCGTAACGGCATTGGCGCATTCTCCCTTGAGTTACGCATTAAGCAATACCAATTCTGACAGGATACTGGTATTGATCAGGTTAAAAGGCGGCAACGACGGTATCAATACCATCATACCGTTATACCAGTACGGCATGTACCAATCCATGCGCCCGAATATTGCCATACCGCAAAATCAGTTAATCGGCTTGAGTAATGAATTGGCGATTCCCAATACGATGGCGGCGTTGCAAACGCTATGGCAAGACGGTCGCATGAAGGTCGTCAACAACGTAGGTTATCCCGACCAGAATCTGTCGCATTTCAGGTCGGGCGATATATGGGCTTCGGCCAGCGACGCCAATGTAGTTGACGATTCGGGTTGGTTGGGTCGTTGGCTCAACGAATTATACCCTGAATTTGTGACCAATCCGCCCGATGTGCCGCCTGCTATCCAGATCGGCGGCGGCGGCAGCATCACATTTACCAACCCCGATGAAATTGATATGAGCATGATAGCCGCCAACCCCGAGCAATTGGCGGAGATTGCCGTTACAGGTATGTTGTACGATACCCAGGACGTACCCGACTGCTACTACGGCGAGCAGCTCACATACATGCGCACCATAGCCAACAGCACGTTCCGCTATGCGCAATCCATTGCAGCGGCTTACGGTGCATCAACCAACGACGGGGCATACGAATCGCCCAACAATAGCCCCTTGCGCATCGATATTGCGGAGCAATTGGCGGTAGTTGCCCGCTTGATAAAAGGCGGATTGGGAACGCGCTTGTATATGGTTACTGTAGATGGTTTTGATACGCACGCTGGGCAGAATAATGTCCATCCCTCCCTGTTGTACTATTTGGCAGTAAATGTTAAAGCATTTTACGACGACCTGGCTGCGGGCGGTGTTGCCGACGACGTATTGTGCATGACGCATTCGGAATTTGGCCGGCGCATAGAACAAAATGCATCACAGGGTACGGACCACGGCGCCGCAGCGCCGCTGATGATGTTCGGCAGCGGGCTTAACGGCAACGGTTTTGTCGGTGGGTTGCCCAATCTTCAAAATGTAGATGCCGTAGGAAACTTGCAATACGGCGTAGATTTCCGCCGTATTTATGCTACTGTGCTAGAGGAGTGGTTGTGCGTAGATGGCGCGCTGGTAGATCAGGTGATGGGGCAATCGTTTACCAGAATGCCCGAATTGGGTATTGTTTGCCTGCCCACTTCTACCAGTTATATACAAGCGCCCTCAATTCAGCACAGGGCGCTGTACGGCAATGGCGAGGTGATCATAGAATACACCCTTCCCGAAGCTATGCCTGTCACCATACGGGTATTTGACATTGTTGGCCGCCCGGTTGAGCAACTTTACAACGGTCAGCAATGGCAGGGAACGCATCAGGTTACTTTCAGAAATAACCGGGCCAGGCTGGTAGCAGGTATTTATGTTTATAGCATCGAAGCCGGCGGACGGGTTTACAGCCAGAAAATACGACTTGTACCTTAACACATTGGGGCTCTCCAATTGGGGAGCCCCAGTATAAGTCTTATTATTTATAGCGCAAAGAACGCATAATATAGACCGTAAAAACCAGGCCTATTGCGCCAAAAAGGCCAAACATAAACAGGTTGCTCAGCGTGCTTAGCTTACCCAGCGCCACCTGGATAATCAAGTAATTCATCAGGCAGAAAAAGCCTGTAATTACAGCATTCAGTGCTCGCATCATATTGCGTGCCAGTCGATATTGGACTTCGGCATTTTCGGGGGTGACTTTCACCGGCAAATTCCACATACGCGGAGGCACGCCTTTAATAACTACCATCATGATGCCGTACATAAATACAGCAATACCAGGCAACATAAACACTGCATTTTTGCTGCTCCAATCGTCGGGTTCGCCTTTCAAATTAAAATGAGTAGGAATTTTATCCGGTAAGGATGGATAATACCAGATTGCGATCAACAAACTGGCGGCAATAAAAAACAAAGGAAGCCAGTCCAGCCAGTTGTATTCGTCTTGTTCTTTTTGAATAAAAGCGGGATCGGTCATTGTTATTTCAATTTAGGATTAGCGGCATGCCTTGAGGCATCCCGGTTTGTTTTTTTATTCAAATTAGCGGCAAGCGCTTCGGTCAGATCAACGCCGGTTTGGTTAGCCAGGCAGATCAGGACAAACAGCACATCGGCCATTTCATCGGCCAGGTCGTGGCGGGCCGAGGCTTCCAGATCGGGGGTTTTAAACGATTGCTCGCCGTAGAGCCGGGCCATTAATCGGGCGACTTCTCCCACTTCCTCCATTAAAATAGCGGTATTCGTCAGTTCGCTGTAGTACTTCACGCCGATTGTCCGGATCCACTCATCAACTATTTGTTGAGCTTGGCTAATCGTCATCATTCTTTATTTTTTGAATCCATAATAATGGTAACAGGCCCGTCATTGAGCAATCGCACTTTCATATCGGCGCCAAAAACGCCGGCTTTCACGGGGCGTTGAGAAGCAAAGGCCAGTTTTTGTATAAAAGCCTCATAAAGCGGTATAGCCGTATCGGGTTTTGCTGCTTTGATAAACGAAGGGCGGTTCCCTTTTTTGGTGCTTGCATGAAGCGTAAACTGGCTGATCACGAGCAATTCGCCTGATACGTCCATGACAGACATATTCATCAATCCCTGTGGGTCGCTAAAAATACGCAATTGTGCGATTTTTTTAACCAGCCAATCGACATCATCTGCAGTATCGCTTTCTTCGATGCCCAACAATATAAGTAGGCCTGAGTCAATTTGCGACACAACAACATGGTCTACCACGACTGAAGCTTCGGATACCCTTTGAATAACAGTACGCATAACAGACGATTAGAATAAAGCAGGTGGTTCGGCCAGTCGCTGGTGCAATTCCGGGCCGTTATTATTTACAGCATTTACCTTTTCCGACACGCGGTAGCAATCCAGCAGATCATTGGGCGGGGTATGCAGCATAGACAAGACGGCTTCGAGCGGGAGGTCCTGGAGCCATTTTTTTTGCGAAGTATAGTCTGTAAGCAACATGGGCATTCTATTGTGGAGGGGCGCCACCTCCTTATTAGGCGGCGACGTAATAATAGAAAAGCTTTTCACAGCATAGTCATCTTTGTACCACACATCCCAGATGCCGGCCATCACCATGATGTCGCCATTTTTTAGTGCAATCCGATAAGGAATTTTCCTTCCGGCCTCATTTTTCCACTCGTAAAAACTATCGGCAAGCACCAGGCATCGTCGTTGGCGGACAGGTACGCGGAAGGAGGGTTTTGTTTCGATGCCTTCCATGCGGGCGTTGATCAACTTACCGCTATTCTCGCCGTCATTTGACCAATGCGGAATAAGTCCCCATGTAAAATATTGCAATACCTGAGGTTTGTCATTAGTTATAACATAAGCGTGTTGGGTAGGCGCCACATTATAATTCATCCGCAGATTGATGCCAGTATCAATTTGTTCGCCCAACTGCTGCTGGATCTTTTCTTTTGAAACCACAAATGAAAAACGCCCGCACATAGTAATAAAACCTGGTGAACAATAATTGACACGGCTAACTTACCAATAAATATAGTTATTAACACATCAAAATAGTAGAAATTGTAAACCATTAAAAAGCAAGTACTTCAAGGAAGCCGTTTTCCACATGCAAATTGTGGATTAAGGTCAGTAAACAGCCCCGTTTTCAACCGCTTTCCCCAAAACGATGGTTAATCCCGGGTTATTCCCCATTTTCATGTGAGTTTTACGCTGCATGGAAGTATAAATCATCAGGTTTTCCCCGTAAACTTAACATGTAGATAACCCAAGTACCCTTTTCGATTTAATTATCCACACGGTGTACAAAACGGCTATAACGACATGTATATCAATCAATTCACATATGGGAAACATGTTTATAACCTGTTCGACAATGGTAAGTGTGCGTTAATAATTTGTAAATCCAATATGTTTTCCACAAATCCACAGCGCTAATAATAAGGGGGGGGAATAAAAAAAAATTATAAAAAATTATTACTCCTGATATGACCCTGCGGTGACTTGAGCAACGAACAAAACCGAGTACTTTTGCATTTCGTCACAAAAACAAATCGTATGGATACCGTATCAGCTTATCCACGCATCATAAAATATTGGTTGCTTGCCGGCATATTCCTGGTTTTCATGCAGGTTGTCATTGGAGGAATCACGCGTTTGACCGGTTCCGGCTTGTCAATTACCAAATGGGAAATTGTTACAGGCACATTCCCGCCTGTAACGGCGGATCAGTGGGAGGCGGCATTCGAGCTCTACAAAGCTACTCCGCAGTATCACAAAATTAACAAGGGGATGAGCATGGGGGAATTCAAGTTCATCTATTTCTGGGAATACTTTCACAGGTTGTGGGCCCGGATGATGGGATTTGTTTTTTTGATTCCCTTTCTGATCTTCTGGCGCAAAGGTTGGATCGACAGGCTGCTAATGCGACGGCTTGGGATAGTCGTATTACTTGCAGCATTAGCGGCTGCTTTTGGCTGGATTATGGTGGCTAGCGGATTGATTCATCGTCCCTGGGTGAATGCTTACAAGCTTACCCTTCACCTGGGCATTGCGCTGGCTGTTTTTGGATATTTGGTATGGACAACCATTGGCGTTTGGCTACCGCAACGACCGGCTTACGCTTATGAAGGGCTTAGCCGAAAGTGGCCGAATACGCTTTTCGGCGTTTTGATCATACAAATATTATTGGGCGGGGTCATGTCGGGCATGAAAGCCGGTTTATCGTATCCCACATGGCCGGATATGCACGGGGAGTTTATTCCCGGCATATTGACAGATTATTCACAATGGAATGTGGATAACTTTGTGGAATACGATAAAACCCCATTTATGCCTGCACTTGTGCAGGTATTACATCGAAATACAGCTTACGTATTCACAATCATAACGTTATGGTTTTCTTTTCTGGCTTTAAGGCGGCCTGTTAGCGGGTTGCTAAAGTTGGGAATTGCGATGTTAATAACATTGTTAATAACTCAGGTTTTGTTAGGAATATTCACGCTTATAAACAGCATAGGCATCATACCCGTTGGTTTGGGCGTATTGCACCAGGCAGTTGCCATTCTGCTATTGGCAGTGGTTATTTTCATCAAATACCAGATGGGCGGCGCTGTTAATCAAACACAGCCACGATAACGCCGTCGGTTTCAGATCGCAGGTTGGGGACAGCCATGCTGCGACCGTTGAATTCCATTTTAATGCTTGCGGGCAACGCAGTAGGAATATAATAATCGACTCCGGTGAGGAAGGCCTGCAGGAAGTTGAAGGCGGCATGTGTATTTCCGCTGGTTTGATTATCGCCGTTGTCGTATAGGAAAAATGCGATAGTAGTTCTTTCTGCGCTGGCGTATTGATTGGTTGCCAGATTAAAATTATTCACCATCAACTGATCACGTTGTTCGACAACGGCCTGGTTGGCTGAAAATACAGCTAAGACCGATTGGTTATCATTTTTGGGTATGCCTGCCAGCAAGAGGCCGGCCAATGAAGTTGGCGGTGGGAACGTACGCAAATACACCTGGCGGTTGCTGCGGGTGAACGGCTCGCGATAATAGTGGATGGGGCGATCGCCGGCAGTAGTAGTTCGCACAAAGAATTCGTAGTAAGTTGCTTTAGCTGCCGGCCACGGGCCCCAGTTGCCATTGGCGTCGGCGGCGAGTACAGCGTCGGGAGTAGTTGATTTGCGATTGCCGGTGGCGGCGTCGAGCGAATAAATAGTGATGGTAGCGCCGGCCTGAGGGGCATTTTCGCCAAGCGTAACTACCCGGCCTGATAATTCGACCTCGTCTTCAGCAGTGATTGCTGTAGTAACAGGTAATTGATCGCCGTTAAAAAATTTGAACATAGTTTCAAAAGTAGCCGGTCCGGTAGCTACTTGATAGTGATCGAGGTTGGGCAATTGCACATTGGTTGCGCCAGGAATATCGGCGCTTTGTACCACTTTGTCGCCATCCGACCATACATTGAGCGTCGGGATACTGCCATTGGGACCTGCAGGCCCCGACTGGGCGGAGCTGCCGAGGTGGGCATATCGCTCTACTTTAGCTGCCCGGGAAGCGTCTGCGAGGAAATTGTAGCCCAATCCGCCGCCGGCAGAGTGACCAACCAGGTTCACTTTAGTTGCACCGGTATTGGCCAATACATTATCTATAAACAAGTTGAGTTGTTGTACTGCTGCGTCCTGAGTACCAAGTGTATTCCAGTCAAATACAAAAAGCCCCGCCGAGCAATAATCATTGGATTCAAAGCGCTGTACCTGGGCCGCGTAGGTATCGCCCGAAGCGAGAAAACCGTGTACAAAGACAATGGGGGTCAGCGTCGAATCACAGGCGGGCACGACAGGCATGCTGTCGTCGTCGTCCTTTTTGCAAGAGGTAGCGCTCAATAAGGAAAAAGCAAACAGCAGCATGCTCCACAACAAAGCTGAACGGAAAGAAATTGCAGACATAGACTTAGCGGGTTAAGTGAAAAGATAAAAAAAAGAGGCCGCCCCTGATTACCAGCCAAAAGAGGTAGCCTCTTATCGAGGATAAGATAGTTAAAATAGTTTAAATTATTTAAGGAAAGACTGGAGTTTCATCGCCACTCCCATATCGCCTTTCACTTTAATTTTTCCGCTCATAAAAGCCATCATCGGGTTGAGATCGCCGCTCATCATGGCTTCGAGGTCTTCCAGTTTGACGCTTACGGTACAATCGGCGTCATTATCGTCGGTGCTGACAATATTACTATCGCCTGTACCGTCGAGCCGGATTTTCTGGTCGCCAAAATCGAATTTCAGCGAGGAGCCTAGCGCTGTTGCACTGGCGGCCCTGGTTTTAATCGCATTCAGCGTTGATTCGAAACTCATATTGGAATCGTTTTTTAGTGGATGAATAGTCGGTGCGTTATTGACCGCATCGTAATTTACGTCGTCAATGACCATTTTTGCAATGATTTCGCGCATGATTTCAGAGGTGCCGCCGCCGATAGTACCAATTCGGCTATCGCGAAACATGCGGGCGATTTTGAATTCTTCCATATAGCCATAACCGCCGAAGCATTGCAGGCACTGGGTCATGACGCGGTCGCTGAGCTCGGTAGCCAACAATTTAGCCATCGAGCTCTCCTTTACTGCATATTGGCCGTCGGCTTGCAAGCGGCAGCAATGATACACAAAATACCTGGTTGCTTCGATTTCGGCGGCCATTTGTGCGATGCGATGCCGCAGCACTTGGAATTTATTGATTTTTCGGCCAAAAGCTTCTCTTTCGCTCATGTACTGAAGCGTATATTCCAGTGCGTGTTGGCTGGCTGAAACGGCGCAAATAGCCCCTGACAATCGCTCGAGTTGCAGACCGCCCATCAGGTAAAAAAAGCCCTGTCCTTCTTGTCCGATGAGGTTTTCCACAGGCACTTGCACATCGTCAAAATGCAGTTCTGCGGTATCGCTGGCATGCCAACCCAGCTTAGTAAGCTTATTGGCCGATACGCCGGGGGCATTCCTGTCTATTACCAACAGGCTAACGCCATTTATGCCTGCGCCGGGATCAGTTTTCACTACTGCCACCAGGAAATCTCCGTACACGCCGCTGGTAATAAAGGTTTTTGTGCCGTTAACGATGTAATAGTCGCCGCTGCGAATAGCTTTGGTTTGTATATTAGCCACATCTGAGCCTGCGCCGGGTTCAGTGATAGCAATACTGCAAATCCATTCACCGCTGATGGCTTTTGCGAGGTATTTTTCTTTCAGAAAGTCGGAGCCATGTCTATGCAGATAAGGGGAAGCCATATATTGTTGCACACAGGGCGTTATCGTAAAACCGCCTGAAAAACAGCGGGCTATTTCTTCCAGGAATACGACGGAATAGAAAAAATCGGCGTCGGCGCCGCCGTATTGACCAGGGTAGTTTAGCCCCAGATAACCCTGATCGCCAAATTTCTTCCATAGCGATTTCGGGATTTGTTCGTTGGCCTCCCATTCATCTATGTGCGGTATCACCTCTCGCTGGAGAAAGCTGCGAAGGCCCTGCCGAAACAATTCGTGTTCGTCGCTAAAATAATACGATTTCATACCTGGAGCGCAATGATTTAGGTTTTTGAGTTTAAAAAGCAGTTGAAAATTAGAACAAAAAATCTAATTCAAGATAAAAAAAATACTTTTCAAGCAAATCAGGATTTAACCGGTTTTAATTCCCCCTGGGCAATTGCCATTAGCCAACTGGTAGGCAAACGTTTCACCAGTTTGTGCAGCAAGTGGAAAAAGCGATTGGGGATAATCATGGTTTGTCGTTGTTGCATAGCGCGATAAGCTTCCCTTGCAACAAAATCGGGGGTTACGGTCATCCACGATGAAAAAGTACGGGTAGCCGACATACCTGCGGTAGCTTGAAAGCCTGTATTTTTGGTAGATGTAGGGCATACCACGGTAATACGCACACTAGACCCGCTTTGTTGAAGTTCGCGGTTGAGCGCCATACTAAATTGGAGTACAAAGCTTTTCGTAGCGCCGTAAGTTGCGATCAGCGGGTTGGGTTGAAATGCGGATATAGAAGAAAAATTAATAATATATCCTTCGTCTATTTCCATCATATCTCTGAGCGCCAGCCGGTTGAGTTGGTAAAGTGAGAGTACATTGAGCTGAATCATTTCGAGCTCGCGGTGTGTGTCAAGTTCCCAAACATGGCCATAGGAGCCGAAGCCGGCGCAGTTGACTAGAACATTGATATGACTTGTGCGCTGCAGAGCCCAGCCGTAAACGGCGTCGGCGGCGTCGGGCAGGGTGAGATCGATTGCGTAAATCAGGACATCCACTCGGGGAAAAAGGGCGACGAGTTGTTCGCGGGCAGCGTTTAATTCGTCGGCGGGTTTGGCCGCCAGCACCAGGCGATAGCCATCGCGGGCAAAAAGTTTGGCCAGTTCGAAGCCTATCCCGCTTGAACCGCCGGTGATAAGTACAGTTTTTGGCATAAGTGTCAGGTTAGTTTATAGAAAAATTTGCCCAATTTCAGCGTGAATTTTGAGAAAGGCGGAAACAGCGGGCTCAATGTGCCCAGATAACGTCTGATGATACTTCGCTCATTCGAAAATGACTCGAAACCGTGGTAGCCCAGCGATTTTCCGATACCGCTATTGTTCACACCGCCGAAAGGCAAATCGGTATTGCTGAAGCCGAGGTTATAGTCATTAATACAAGAGGTACCGGCAGAAGTATGTTTTAAAATGTAATCAATATGCCGGTTGCTACTGCTGGCGATATACATAGTAAGTGGTTTCGGGCGTCTATTGACGATAGCGAGCGCCTGGTCAAGGTGGTCGTAAGTTAGCACAGGCAAAACCGGACCGAAAATTTCCTCTTCCATGATACTCATAGTTTCAGTTATACCGGTAAGCAGGGTTGGTTCAATATAGCGATCCTGCTCATCATAGGAATTGCCCATTTCCACTGTTGCGCCTTTGGATACAGCGTCGTCGATCAGTTGTTTAACGCGTTGAAAATTGCGAACATTGACCATTCTGGCCAGATCCTGAGATGTTTTAATACCTGAATTATTGGGGTTATAGTATTGGTTTACTGCTTTTTTGAAAGCAGTTGTAAAAGCCGGGAGTTTGGCTGTGGGTAGCAGCACATAATCGGGGGCAATGCAGGTTTGGCCGTTGTTCATCAATTTCGCCCAGGCAATTTTGGCGGCATGTGATGTTATGTTGGCGGTATCATCTATGATCACAGGTGATTTGCCGCCTAATTCAAGCGTTATGGAAGCCAGGTGTTTGGCTGCGGCAGCCATAACAATTTTCCCCACATGGGGGCTGCCTGTGAAATGAATATGGTTGAAAGGCATATCCAGCAAGGCTTGCGCCGTTTGCACATCTCCTTCGACTACCGCTACTTCTTTTTCATCAAACAGTTGTTGGACTGTTTTTTTAATAAATGCAGAAGTGTGTGGAGCAAGTTCGGACGGTTTAATAATCACCGCATTACCTGCGGCAATGGCATAGGCCAGGGGGCCGAATGCCAGATTTACGGGGTAATTCCAGGGAGAAATGATTAGCGCCTGGCCTTTGGGTTCGCACAGAATATATGAGCCTGTGCCTGCCAGCGGGAGTAATGTCGATACGCTTTTGGGCTGCATCCAATGACGAAGGTTGCGGCAGATATATCGGATCTGGCTTTGTACTACGCCTATTTCAGTAAGAAAAACTTCTGCTTCTGGTTTGTGAAAATCGGCGTTCATCGCTTCGCAAAGCGCCTTAAAGTTGCCGTCGTCGAGCAGGTAGGCTTCCAGTTTTTTCAGTTTGCGAATACGCTGGGCGGCTGTCGTCAATTTAAGTTCTTGCAGATGGGCTTGCTGGAGCGCGAAGATCCGCCGGATGGATTGATCGGTAGTGTTTGTAGTAGTTGCGGTCATGTTATGAAGCGTGTTTAATTGATCTAATCAACGCCAAAAGCTTTTAGCAAAAATTCATCGTATCGCTGGGGCATTAGTCTGGCCAAAACGTCTACAATCCAGGCTTCTTTTCCTATCAGCACTCTTTTTTTTCGGCTTCGGATGCCGTTAATAATTTGTCTGGCAGCTTCAGCGCTTGAAATTTTGGCCACCTGATCGAATCGCCTCACCAGTTTGTCTTTCATGGCGGTATTATCTGTTTGAATATGGCGAACGATATTCGTTTTGATGGCGCCAGGATGGACTGATATGGCATTAACCCGAGTGCGGTGCAATTCTTGTCGTAATGTTTCAGTAAACCCCCTCACGGCAAATTTTGTTGCCACATACGGCCCCTGCCCGGCGTAGCCCACCAGTCCGAAGGCGCTGCTAATATTCACGACAGCGGCTTCAGTTCTTTTCTTGAGTTCGGGTAGAAAAGCTTTTGTAAAATAAACGACGCCCCAGAAATTTACACCGAAGATAGATTCAAAGGCCTCTAGCGATGTTTGATCAATAGTTTGGTGTTCGAGTGCGATACCTGCATTATTGATCAGCAGATCAACCTGGCCAAAACGCTCCATCACTTGTGCAGCAAAGCGATCGACGGCCGAATAGTCGGAGACATCAAAAACGTCAGACCAGGCTTTGCCGCCTTGATGCTCGATGATTTGCAACGTATCCGATAGGTTATCGGCGTTCCAATCGCAAATGGCCACTGCTGCTCCGAGTGAAGACAACTGGGCGGCCAGTTCCCTGCCCATTCCCGAGCCTGCGCCTGTGATAACGGCCACTTTACCGCGAAAATCTTTCATACCTATTTATCATTTATTCCCAAACCACTTCAGCCGATTGCGCATACCATCCTTCGAGTAGCGGAGCATAACGCTGTGCCAGTACGTTGCGTTTGATCTTCATCGTTGGCGTCAGGATGCCGTTGTCAACCGTCCATTCTTCATTCACAACGACCACTTTACCTATCCGTTCGTAGTTGGCCAGTTCTGCGTTGACGTCCACAAGCGTTTCTTTCAGGCTTTTGCTGACTTCTTGTTGTTGGGTGTTTTTGCCGATTTCAGATAGCACTACCAATGCAACTGGTTGAGGTAGCGTGAGCCCTACCACGCAAATTTGTTCGATCAGATTGTTTTTGGCAAAACCCCATTCCAATGGCGCAGGCACGATAAATTTGCCTTTGGCTGATTTAAAAGTATCGGCTACCCTGCCGGTAATACTGAGATACCCTTCAGCGTCGATTTCGCCCTGGTCGCCCGAGTATAGCCAGCCGTCGCGCAGCATTTCGTTGGTTTTTTCTTCATCTTTATAATATCCCATCATAAGCCAGGGGGCGCGCATTACTACTTCGCCGTTGTCAGGGTGAATGCGGATTTCCACATCGGGCAGGGGGATACCGACTGTACCCGACTTGACTTTTGCATAGGGCATCAGGGTACAGCCGCCGCAATTTTCGGTTTGGGCATAAACTTCCTGGATGACGATACCCAATTTTTTATACCAATCTTTAAGCGCGTCAGGAGTAGGCGCGGCGCCTGTCAGCATGATATTAGCCTTGCTGAGGCCAAGGCCGGATTTAATCTTATTTTTGATCATGCCTGATACGATGGGGATTTTGAGTAACATGTCCAGTTTATTTTGAGGGAGTCGCTCCAGAATACCGAGCTGAAACTTCGACCAGATACGCGGCACAGCCATAAAAAGCGTGGGTTGGGCGGCGCGCAGGTTTTGGGCAAAAGTGTCGAGGGATTCGGCAAAAAAGATAGTCCCTCCGGTGAGTATACCTGCCATTTCTACAATAATGCGTTCTGCAATGTGATTGAGCGGCAGATAGGAGAAAAATCGGTGTTCGCTGCCCTGAAAAAGCTTGAGTACATTGTGCCTGCGCTCCATTTCCATCAGGGCCGAAGGCGCGTAATAGTCGAGCATTACGCCTTTTGGGGTGCCGGTAGTGCCCGAGGTAAAAAGGATTGTCCACAAATTTCGGATATCGGGTTTGGGATTGCCCTCAAGGGGGGCAAAATGGGCGATCAAATCGTCCCACTGATAACCTTCCGATACCAAAGCATTACCGGGATAATGCGGAAAAGCGATGATGGGCACATCGGCGGGGATGCCCGGTTTCATATGTTCCCAGTTGTCGAGTTTACCTACAAAAATCGCTTTCACATCGCCCAGGCGAATGACCTCCTCCAGTTGTGTTGCGGAGAGGGTTGGATAAAAAGGTACGGAAACATAACCGCCTATCATGAGGGCCAGGTCGGCGAGTATCCAGTGGTAGCAATTTTTGGATACCAGCCCGATATGGTCGCCCGGTTGGTATCCCATATCTTTGAGTGCGGCAGCTATCCGGCGGCTGATCTGACCGGCTTCTGCCCAGGAGATCGTGGTCCAGCTATTACCGGTCGGTTGGCGCAGGAAAGGGGCGTTGGGTTTTTCAACTTCCCACTGATAAAACAGCTCTAAGGCTGAACGCAAGGGTGAAGTAGCAATCGTCATAGTGCAAACAGGGTTAGGTGTTGATCTGAATCAAGCTGATAAAGATAAAAAATATTGGACTTATACCTCAAACATATTGCCCCAGAGGCGTTGACCGCCATCCACATACACTGTTTCGCCGGTGATATAACCGGCCATTGGGCTAGCCAGGAACAAAGAAAGCCAGGCCACCTCATCAACGGCGCCCAGTCTTTTCATAGGTATCGTTCGGGCGATACCATCGACCAGCTCTGGCGGGTAATTTTCCAGTCCAGAACTTTGTATGATACCCGGCGCCACGGCATTAACGCGGATATGGTATTTGCTCCACTCCACGGCCAGTGATTTGGTGAGGTTGTCAACCCCTGCCCTGGCAGCCCCGGTATGGGCCATGCCTGGAAATCCGCGGTATATATTGACAATAATATTCACGATAGCGCCGGATTGTTGGGGGATAAAAAAGGTTTTGGCCATGGTTTGGGTTACGTACCAAGTGCCGTTAAGGTTGTTGTTAATCACGGCATTCCAGCCTTTTTCGGTAATATCTTCGGCCAGGGCGGGAAATTGACCGCCGGCGTTGTTAAACAGCAGGTCGAGCCGCTGATCTTTGGCTTTAATCATATCGGCAAGCTTTTGAATATCTTCCGTGTTGCGGATATCGCACACAGCGTATTCACAAGGGCCGATTTCGTTGAGCCGGGCGGCGGCTTTTACCAGTTTTTCTTCTTTACGGGAAGCGATATACACCTTAGCGCCCAACAGCAGTAATTGTTGGGCTATTGCATATCCGATGCCTGTGGCGCCACCCGTGACGAGAGCGATTTTGTTTTTAAAGAGATCAGGTTTAAACATCGTTATAGTATTTTTAATAAGCATTAGCTTTGCAGGCCCTGGCCGCTTCAAAAATAGCATTTATGATTGGCAGTCTAAGGCGTTATCCGGCTATTTCACCCCGAATTGCCATCGGGTGTATATTCATGATATTAAGCCTTCAGTATGGCGGCTGGGTAGCGCGTATCGCGGAAGTTCAACTGGCATTAGCGCTTAACAAGACCCAGTTAGGATTTGCCTTGTTTGGGATGTCTATAGGCGCCATTGCCATGACCGTTCTTTCCGGGGCGATGCTTAGCCGCATTTCTGCTGGATGGGCAACCGTTATTAGTACGCTACTGTACTGTGTTATAATGATGATGCCGGCCTTTGCCTGGAACCAGTTTTCACTTACGTTAGCATTAGTGGCTTTGGGAATCGGCAACGGTTTCATGAATGTATCGATGAATGCCGCAGCAGCGGTTGCCGAGGCCAATTACGGGATTAGGGTAATGCCTTTTGCACATGCTATGTACAGCACCGGTTTGGTATTGGGCGCGTTAATAGCTGTAATGCTAACCAGTTTAGGTATTTCTATTGAGATCCATCTCATATTGCTGGCCATTTTGTCAATTATTGCCACCATTCTTTTCTTGAATCCGGTGTTATTGGCATTGCCGCACCGCCGTTTGTCTACCAGGCGCGTTTTTACGTTGCCGCCGCGCGCTTTGATTGTACTATCAGCTATGAGCGGTTGTTTCATATTGGGAGAAGGGGCTATGGCAGATTGGAGCAGCGTTTTTCTCAAGTCGGAGATGGGGGTACCGTCATCAGTAGCCGGTTTGGGGTTTGCAGGATTCGGGGCATTTATGGCATTGGGGCGGTTTAATTCCGACAGGTTAAGAGGTTGGTTAGGCGTAAGGCGTCTTATATTGGCAGGCGCCGGAGTCGCAGTTGCCGGTTTATTACTGGTGGCAAGCGCTTCTGTTTTATGGGTGGCATTAGTGGGTTTTGCTTTTGTAGGACTGGGGTTGTCGGCTATCGTGCCTATTATTTTTGCAGCTTCTGCCAGTCAGGAAGGCGTAACGGCCGGGGTTGGCATTGCTGCTGTGTCAACTACGGGCCAGTTAACCCAATTGCTTGGCCGACCTGTCATAGGCGCGCTTGGCGACCAATATGGATTGGAAGCCGGGTTAGCGCTGATCTCCCTGGCACTTTTGCTGGGAGCCGCATTAGCATATCGCGTTAAATGGTGATTACTGTATAATTTTATCCAGTAGGTGACTGATGGCGTGTTCGAATTTTGAAAAATTATTATCGCTTTCAAAAATACCGGTCAAAGCGGCCAATATTTGTTTTTTGCCATCTTCTCCAGGGAAAAAGCGATCGCGCAAAGCTACTATTGTATTGATTGATTCGTAATCAGACAAGGTTGAAAAATAGGCTTTTACTTCGTCGCAGGTTGCAGCTCCGGCATGATCTTTCATATAAGAAAGTTCTAACTGGTTGATTTCGGCATCGATATTAGCGCCGTACAACATGATCAGCGCCAGATAGTGATTGGCCGTCCAGTTCTGCGTTGAAGTATTTGGCATGGCAACCTGTTTTTTTGTGCTAATAAAATGCGGGGTCAAGATAGGCAATAAAACACATGTTACACACGAACTTGCGCCGGAAGTTGCAATATTACCCTGGCCTCCGCGATAGTTGCCGCTTCCCGGCCGATGATGCGTGCTAATTTAACGGCTTCTTCCACACAGGCGCCGTTGGAATTGGCCAGTTCGCCGTTGGGAAGGTAGAGGTTGTCTTCGAGCCCAACCCTGATATTGCCCCCCATGGTGAGGCCGGCGGCAATCATTCTCCACTGTTTATTGCCTATTCCGATAACTTGCCAGTGCGAATTGGCCGGCAATTGGCTTACCTGGTGCACCAGATTTTGGGTTGTGGCTGGAATGCCGCCCAATACGCCCATAATCAGGCTAAATTGGTAGGGCGGTTGTAATAAACCCATGTCAATCAAAGGTATAGCATTATTGATGTGCCCGGTGTCAAAACATTCCATTTCAGGTCGCGTGCCGGCGGCCAGCATATGTTCCAGGAAAAAAGCAATATCGCCGAAAGGATTGGCAAATACATGGTCGTGGTAGAAAGTTTTATTTTTTGAAGAATAGATGGCATAATTCATCGAGCCCATGTTGAGCGCTGCCATATCGGGTTTTAAGGCAGTAATGTGGTGAATGCGCATTTCGCGGGGAATACCTACAGCGCCGGTAGAATAGTTAATAATAGCCTCAGGGCATCGTTCGCGCACAGCTTGATCGATGCGTGAGTAAGTTTCTACATCGAAGGCCGGAAAACCGCTATCCTGGCGGGCATGGATGTGCAAAACGGCAGCGCCGGCATCTACCGCTCTACGACCCTCTTCCGCTATTTCTTCAGGCGTGTAAGGTATATAAGGCGATTGCTTGCGGGTAGCCAATACGCCGGTGAGCGCTGCAGAGATGATAATTTTTTGATTCATGATTACAATTATAAATGACTACTGACCTTTCCATTCGGGTTTTCGCTTTTCGCGAAAAGCCGTCAGCCCTTCGGCGGCATCTTCTGTTTCCAGCGTGCGCATGAGCATGCTGTGCAGATAGCGGTGCATGCCGTCCATGGTTTTTTGTCGCAAAAAATCGTGCGCCTCCAAGCCAAGTCGAATAGCTGATGGTGAATTGGACAAAATATCGCGCAGAATTTTGCCGATTTCTCCATCTATAGTTTCCTGGATGGCCACGTGGGTCACCAATCCCAATTCCAGCGCCTCTTCAACCGGCAAGTTATAACCCCTGATACACCAGTCGAGTACCTTGCGGGTGGGCATTACTTCGAGCAGACTCGCCATGACCTGGAAAGGAAAAAGGCCCCTTTTTGTTTCCGGCAGCTCCAGTTTTATATCGTTACAGGCTACTACGTACGTACATCCAGCCAAAATAAGAAAGCCGCCGGCGTAAACATCGCCTTCAACCTGAGCAATTGAAGGTTTATGGAGGTGGTGAAACAGTTCAGCGAGCAAAATATCGCCATCGGGAGCGGGTATGGTTGAAGGCCGATCTTCGGCCATACCCATCATGGCGCTGAGATCGGCGCCCGAGCAGAACACGTTGCCTTTTGCGCGTATCAATACTGCCCATATGTGGCGGTGTTGAGCGGCATAACAAAGCGCATAGGCCAGCTCATTAAGCATGACGGGGTTGAGGGCATTTTTCTTTTCCGGCCTGTTGAGTGTTATTCGCAATACGTTTTCCCTTTCTTCTACCTCCAAATAGCCGAAAGTTTGCTTGTCAAGCAATGCCGTTTGCTCTTTTGAATATACCATGATTTCCCTTTTTTGTGTCAATTGACTTGGGTTGCTGTGGTTTTTATTTTTAATAAAATTGCCCCGGCAGCTACATGTTGCCCGGCATTGACATACACCTCTTCGACCTCGCCATCGGCATCAGCGACGATAGTGTTTTCCATTTTCATAGAGACTAATATAAGCAAATTTTCGCCTGGTTTTACTTTTTGTCCAGGTTCAACCAAGACTTTTAGTATTTCTCCAGGCATAGGCGAACTGTAGCCGCCTTGTTCCGTTTCAACGGCGCCCTCCGGAAATCGAGGTAGGGCCTGCGCTATGAGTTGGCCTAAACCGGGATAGTGCAGAAAATACCAATCGTGTTGTTGTGCAATGTCAAAGTACAATTGCATACCATTGATTTCCATCCTTAAGTCGTTGTCGCTTGCCTTAATTAATCGAACATCGTAGTGTTGTTGGTCAATACGGCATGACAATACCCCTGACTGGCTGTAGCGATAATAAACGCAGATATCGGATGTAACAACTCGAAATTCAGCCTTTTGATCCTGAAAAAAGTTATTGCGCCATCCAGACGGTATTGGTTTTAGCAACGGCTGTGATTGACGTTGTTGCTGCCAGTTGTATACCGTTAATGCCAAAGCGGCGTGATGCAAAACCTCCGCAGGATAATCATACAAATCGTTTAAATCCAGCGATGTTTCGATAAACCGGGTAGTATACTCTCCGTTCCTGACATCGGCGTGGTCGATGAGTCGTCTGAGAAAAGGCAGGTTAGTGGTCAATCCGAGGCATACAAGCTTGCCCAGGGCATACGACATTCGCTGAAAAGCCGCTGCTCTGTCAGGAGCAAAAGCAATGATCTTGGCGATCATGGGGTCGTAATAAATCGAAATATCGGCCCTGTCGGTTACCGCAGATTCATAGCGCAATCCTTCGAGTATGGGGGGTATCCACCTTAGCACACGGCCCGCTACGGGCAGAAAGTTGTTGCGGGCGTCTTCTGCATAAAGGCGGCATTCGAGGGCATAACCGTGGGCAACCACATCTTCTTGGCTGATCGGCAGTTTTTTTCCAGCGGCGACCTCAATTTGCAGTTGAACCAGGTCGAGTCCGGTAACGGCCTCTGTTACCGGGTGTTCTACTTGAAGGCGAGTATTGACTTCCAGAAAATAGAATTCATCTTGCCCGACAAAGATGAACTCTACTGTGCCTGCATTGTCATAATGCAGGGCCTTGGCTGCGTCGACGGCGGCCTGGCCCATGCGCCGGCGCAATTCGGGGGTTAACACGGGCGACGGGCTTTCTTCCATCACTTTCTGGTGACGGCGTTGCAGGGAACACTCGCGTTCCAACAGGTGAACTACATTACCGTGGCGATCGCCGAAGATTTGAAATTCGATATGGCGGGCGTCGGGAAAGTATTTCTCTACAATAAGTTCATCGTTGCCAAAACTGCTCATTGCTTCGCGTCGGGCGGCTTCAATGGACTGGGGCAACTGATCTTCATGATAAACGATGCGCATGCCTTTGCCGCCGCCGCCTGCCGATGCTTTCAGCAACACGGGAAACCCCAGTAGCCTGGCTTCCTGCAGCAGCCGTTTCTCTGATTGGTCTTCGCCTTGGTACCCGGGGATTGTAGGCACTCCGTGTGCAGCCATTAGTTGTTTGGCCTTTGATTTGGACCCCATTTGTTCTATGGCGTCAGGGTGAGGGCCTATAAAAATAAAGCCTTCGGCAGCACACAAGCGGGCAAATGCGGCATTTTCAGATAGAAAGCCATAGCCGGGATGAATAGCATCAGCGCCGCCGCGCCGGGCGGCATCCAGGATGCGATGGGCTTGCAGGTAAGATGCCGAGGGCGGGCTTTCGCCAATATAGAACGCTATATCTGCCATTTGCACATAGGGCGCTTCCCTGTCGGCATCGGAGTAAATAGCTACCGATCGTAAACCCATATTTCGGCAGGTGCGAATAATGCGCGCAGCTATTTCTCCCCGGTTAGCAATCAGAACAGTGTGCATAGGGTCTTAAGTCGTTGAGGTTATGGCGTTAACCTGCTGTTGTTTGGTCTGCCATTCAGGAGCATCACGAGGAATTTGCCGGGCCACTTGCTTCAAAAACGGCTCGAAATGCACTTCAATAGCATGACGGTGTTTGCGCAGGAAAGATTTTTCAATAAAATCGCTGTCTTTTTCTGCCATTTCGCGCAAGTTGGCGGGAAGTTGCCAACGTCCCGTTACGTAGTTAGCGGCGAGTTTGGCCTGGTAATCGCTAATAGGCCAAATTGCGCCCTGGGGTTGGAAAAGCCCAATAAAAACAAGCGTTGGATGGTCGGGGTGAAACATACGCAGATAAAGCGGCACCCGGTAAGCATCTTCGTAATTGATAAAATCCTTATCGAAAAATGGAAGCGCAATTTTATAACCGGTGGCGGCTATGATAGCATCGTATTCTTCTGAAATTCCATCAGTAAAAGTCACGGTTTTCCCTTCAACTTTGGCGATACCTTTTCGGGGATGCACTTTGCCGTGCCTGATCTTGTAAAGCAGCTCCGAGTTCATAGTGGGATGGTCTTTGGTAATGGGGAAATCGGGTTCCTGCAAGCCGTAATCCCGATATTTGCCCACGTTTATTATGAGTGCCAGTTTACGGATCCAATTGACCAGGCTTTCAGGCAGCCACAGTATATTGGCATTGTACAGATCGGTGGGTTTGCCAAAAAAGAATTTAGGGATAATATAATGCCCCCGGCGCATACTGATAGCGACAAACTGGGCGACTCGGCTGGTTTCTACGGCGCAATCGCAGCCCGAATTGCCGGCGCCGATTACCAGCACGCGTTGCCCGGCAAAGGGGCGGCTGGTTTTATAGTTGTGCGCATGCAGGAAATTGCCGGAATAATTACCTGGCAGCTCAGGCCAGCGCGGCACATTGTGGTGGCCGTTGGCTATAAAGAGAAAGTCAAATTCGCGAGTTTCTCCATCGTTCAATTGCAAACGCCAGCGGTTGCCGGGTATTTTTTCCACTTTTTCCACTTTCGTGTTAAAGCGAAAATAAGGGTACAAGCCAAAATGCCGGGCATAACTGCGAAAATAGGCCAGTACTTCTTCATGCGAGGGATAGTCGGAGTAATGGTCGGGCATGGGATAATCCATAAATTCCGACATTTTTTTGCTGCTGATAATATGCGTGGTTTCGCATACGCTGGAATGCGATTCAACGGCAGAGTAAATCCAGTTGCCGCCCACGTCGCTGTTTTGATCATAGCATACTACATTAGTGACGCCGGCCTGGATAAGATTTTTTACGGCTGTGATGCCGGAACACCCGGCCCCGATAACACAAACGGAAGGAGAAGATATTTGCTGTGACATAGCTATAAAGTAGTTGAAGCGTGAAATTACATTCTGAAAACGCCGTATTGGTTTTCGCTTTTAATGGGGCTATTGTTCACAACGGCCAGGCAAAAGCCGAGGTAATTGCGGGTTTCGCGGGGGTCGATCACTCCGTCATCCCATAGTTGTCCGGTAGCGTACCAGGCATTTGATTGTTGTTCGACCTCCTGCATCATAAAGGCGCGCATCATCTGGGCTTGTTGTTCGTCAAAGGGTTCTCCTGTAGTTTCGGCGGCCTGGCGCTGTATGATCTCCATTACGCCGCTGAGTTGTTCGGGGCCCATCACGGCGATGCGGGAATTGGGATAACTGAACAGGAACCGGGGTTGGTAGGCCTGGCCGGCCATGGCATAATTGCCGGCGCCGTATGAAGCGCCCATAATGATCGTAATGGCGGGCACATCGCTGTTGGAAACTGCGTTGATCAACTTGGCGCCGTGTTTGATGATGCCTTCTTGTTCGTATTGACGGCCTACCATAAAACCGGTAATGTTTTGAAAAAACAGGATCGGTACTTGGCTGCGGTTGCAGAGTTGTATAAAGTGAGCGCCTTTGTTGGCGGCATCGGGAAAAAGCACGCCATTGTTGGCGATGACACCTACGGGGTAGCCATGAATCTCTGCAAAACCGGTGACCAGGGTAGGGCCCCAATCGGGTTTAAACGCTAAAAATCGCGAGCCGTCGACGATTCGGGCAATTACCTCGTGCATATCAAACGGTTTGCGTATGTCAGGTGAAAGAATGCCGAGGATTTCAGCCGGATCGTAAACAGGTTCTTCGATGTTGCCGGCAGGCGAAAAATGGGTTCGGGGCGGTCTTAGGCGGCTCGTCACTTCGCGGGCCAGTCGTATGCCGTCGCGTTCGTCGCGGGCCAGGTAATCGGCTACGCCGCTGATACGGCTGTGCATATCTGCGCCGCCGAGGGTTTCGTCGTCGACGATTTCATTGGTAGCCATTTTTACCAGTGGCGGGCCGGCGAGGAATACCTTGGCGCGGTTTTTGACAAAAATAGTGTAATCTGACATGCCCGGCACGTAGGCGCCGCCGGCAGTGCTATTCCCGAAAACAACAGATATAGTTGGAATGCCGGCCCGTGAGCGGCGGGTGATATCTCGAAACGAAGCGCCTCCATAGTTAAAAATTTTGGCTTGTTCGGGCAGGTTGGCGCCGGCCGATTCCACGAGGTTAATCATGGGGAGTTCGTTTTGGAAGGCAATTTCGCCTAGTCGCAGGCTTTTCTGCAAGGTAGCATAATCTACCGATCCGCCTTTATTGGTGCCCACATTTGCCACCAGCATACACAAGCGTTTATTAACCAGGCCGATGCCGCCAACCGTAGTGCCCCCGGGGCCAAAGCCCTTGCCGCCCAACCCTGCCAGCGGTAGTAACTCAAGAAAAGGGCTGTCGGGGTCGAGTAACAGTTCCAGGCGTTCGCGGGCAGTCAATTTGCCTTGGCTGCGCGCCTTTTCGAGGTGTTTTTCCTTGCCCTGGAAAAGGCTGGCCTGCATATGGTTGCGCAGCGTGTCAACCAATTCCATCATGCCGGAATAATTGGCCTGGTAGCCGGGGCTGTTGGTATTGATCTTAGTGGGCAAAACTTGCATAGCTATAGCTGAAATTGTGCCGCCCCTTTTCTGTCAGGTGCGGAATGACTAAATCCCAAATGCTTTTTCGCAATTCTTCGATCTGTAAGTCGCCTGCGCCGATAATCGCTGTTTTTTCAATCCAGAAATTCATTAGCATCCATACTGTCTGCGCAAGCCGGTTATAATGGCCGTTTTCGTGCTCTGGGCGCATATTGCCGGAGCCTACCGAATAGTCAATTACAGCGCGGATGTATTGAATAGACTGGTCGATATAACGCCGGTGCAGGGCTGCAATACCGGGATAAACGCGAATGAGATGCACCATATCCAGGTAAAAAAACTGGTATTTGTGGGCCACTTCCAGCAATGGCAATAGTTGCCGGTTGATATTCTCAAAGGAGGGAATTTGCTGCACGCCGGCCAAAATTTCGTCGCGCTCTTCTTCCATTTGCTTAAAAGCCGCCTCTATAATAAAATCTTTATTTTTAAAATGATAGGCCAGGTTGCCCGTACTGATGCCGGTTTCGGCGGCAATATCCCGCAGCGTGATATTATTGACGCCAAGTTGGTTGAACAGTGTTACGGCGGCGGCTATGATTTTTTGCTTCGTTGGCTTCATGCCGTATCGTTTTGCTTCAAAATTAGGGCAGATTGCGCTATTGTTTTAAAAAAATTAGAACAAAAAATCTAAAATTTAAATAAATAATAGAACTAACAATCGGGCGTTGAAAAAATAAGCCCTCATAAGGATAAAAGTAGCGTGTCGTTAAAATACATGTTTGCTAAGTTTGTGGAAGATTAACAAGGAAGAGGAAAGATGCAAAATGCAAAGGACTTTCGGAGCAGCAGTACACGGCTAGGAGCCCTGCTTATTGTTGTTGCCTTGATTGGCGCACAAATACCTGTTGCCGGTCAGGAATACATGACGGCCGACAATGTAAAAGGAAAAGCAAGGGTACAATATGCCGAAGCATTATCGCACTACCGTATGCAGCGCTACAGTGCTGCAATTGAAGTGCTCGACAAACTGATAGAATCGAAGCCCAAGCTTGTTGATGCCTGGTTATTGCGGGCCAACGTTTATCTTGATACACGAAATTACGCTGCCGCCGAGGCTGACTTTGAGCAGGCAATCGCGCTTGATCGCAACTATTATTGGCGGGGAATATATGATGCCGGGCGCGCCGAGCAAATGCAGATGAAATACGACGAAGCTATTGGCCATTTTGAGCTTTATGCAGGCAACGACCGGCTCAAGCCGGCTCAGCGCCGGGAAGTGGAGCGGGAACTGGCCAATGCGCGATTTGCCCGTGAGGCCGTAAAAAATCCCGAAAATTTTGCTCCGCAACCACTCAGTGACAGCATCAATACGCCGGCGCTTGAATATTTACCGTCGCTGACTGCCGATGGAGACAACCTGGTGTATACCGTCAATGCCGATGGGCAGGAAGATTTTTACGTAAGCCGCCGCGATAAAGGCGTTTGGCGCAAAGGCCGTCCTATTGCCGCACTCAATACCCGGCTCAGCGAAGGCGCCCAACAAATTTCTCCTGATGGTCGCGTATTGGTATATGCCGCCGATTATGGCGCGGCAGGCTTAGGCAATTACGACATCTATATGTCTGAGGTGCGACAAGCGCGCTGGGCCAAACCCGTCAACCTGGGCACTCCGGTGAATTCCAATGCATGGGATTCACAGCCCTGCCTGGCCGCCGATGGGCAAACGCTGTTTTTTGCCAGTGCGCGGCCCGGTGGGCTAGGCGGCCGAGATATCTGGATGAGCAAACGCGGCAGCGACGGCATATGGAGCGCCCCCCTCAACCTGGGCGCTCCGGTGAATACCCCCGACGACGAGCAGTCGCCTTTTTTTCACCCCGATGGGCATACGCTGTATTTTATGTCGAACGGCCACCCAGGTATGGGCGGCGCTGATTTGTTTGTCGCCAAAATTGACGAAGATGGAAAATGGAGCGAACCTAAAAACCTTGGCTACCCTATCAATACTTTTGCCGATGAAGGCGCGCTGTATGTAAGCACCGATGGTCGAACAGGGTACTATGCCAGCGATAAGTCGACTGCCCAGGGGCAGCGCCTGAATCTGGATATTTATACGTTTGAGATGCCCATGGCAGCCCGGCCAGGGCCTGTAACGTACGTCAAGGCCACCATTTTTGATAGCGAAAGCCGTCGCCGGCTGGAGGCCAAGGCAGAGGTTTTTGATGTGCAATCTGCCGTCAGGTTGCGCGAAATAGCTTCGAGTTCCAACGGGGAGTTTCTCATCTGCCTGCCGGCGGGTCACAATTATGCGCTTAATGTATCAAAGGAAGGATATTTGTTTCACTCCGAGCATTATGCCTTGTCAGAAGCGACGAGTTTTGAAAAGCCTTTTGTAGTAGAAATCGGTCTAACGCCCATTCCGGAAGAAGGGCTGTTGGGCGATGTGTTGCCAGGCAACAAACCTGTTGTATTGCGCAATGTCTTTTTCCAAAGCGGCTCGGCAGCGCTGCGCCCAGAATCGATTGCCGAATTGAACCGGCTTAAAAAGCTGCTGGAAGAGCATTCCGCTTTGAAAATCCGCATTCAGGGTCACACCGATAACCAGGGCGAAGCGGCTGATAATCTGGTCTTATCAGAAAACAGGGCTAAAGCAGTGTATAATTACCTGGTAGATAACGGTATTGCCGCTAATAGGCTCAGTTACCTGGGATTTGGCGAAAGCCAGCCCATCGACACCAATGATACGCCGGAAGGCCGCCAAAACAACCGGAGAACGGAATTTGTTATCATGCGATAGAAAAGAATGCCGATATAATCGAACATATGCCCTAAATTTGCGGCAACTAACCGAATAGCACTAAGTTAATTATTGAGTTATGGCGCAAGTGGAACTAATCATGCCCAAAATGGGCGAAAGTATAATGGAAGCTACCATCCTGCGTTGGGTCAAGCAGGTAGGCGATAGCGTAGAAGCCGACGAGACGATCCTGGAGATTGCCACTGACAAAGTGGACTCGGAGGTGCCGTCGCCGGTAAGCGGCACTATTGCCCAGATTCTGTACCAGGAAAACGACGTTGTCGGTATTGGCAAAGTGATTGCCGTTATTGCCACTGAGGGCGAGTCGGTAAAGCCTACGCCAAGCGTTGTCGAGGCGCCCGTCGCAACTCCTGCAGCTTCGTCAAATGGCAACGGAGCGGCTCAGGCTCCTGTGCAGGCAGCCGTTGACGCGCCGCTTGAAAAAGTTTCTTCTTCATCCGGCCGGTTTTATTCGCCCCTGGTGCGCACGATTGCCCAAAAAGAGCAAATCAGCATGTCGGAACTCGACCAGATTGGCGGCAGCGGCGCACAAGGGCGGGTGACGAAAAAGGATATCCTGGAATACGTGCAAAACCGCGGCGTAGCCCCTGTAGCGCCCGCTCAACCTCAGCAGCAACCACAACAAGTTGTTGCAGCGCCGCAACAGCAACCCGCTGCGCCTAAACCCGCCCCAACTGTGAGCATCAGCGGCGATGTGGAAATTGTGGAAATGGACCGCATGCGCAAGCTCATCGCCGAACACATGGTGATGTCGAAGCATACTTCGCCTCACGTAACCTCGTTTGTAGAAGTAGATGTTACGAATATTGTCAAGTGGCGCGAGAAAAATAAAAAAGCTTTCCTCGATAAATACGGCGAAAATGTGACTTATACACCGATCTTTATTGAAGCGGTGGTAAAAGCAATTCGCGATTTTCCCAATATCAATATCTCGCTCGACGGCACGCGTATTATTCGCAAAAAATACATCAATATCGGCATGGCTACGGCGCTCCCCAGCGGCAACCTGATCGTGCCGGTGATCAAAAATGCCGACCAACTCAATCTCATCGGGCTCACCAAACAGGTAAACGACCTGGCCAACCGCGCCCGCAACAACCAGCTGAAACCCGACGAAATTCAGGACGGCACTTTCACGCTGACTAATGTGGGCACTTTCGGCAATGTGATGGGCACGCCGATTATCAACCAGCCGCAGGTGGCTATCATGGCTATTGGCGCTATACGCAAAAAACCGGCTGTGGTAGAAACCGAATACGGCGATCTGATTGCGGTGCGCCACATGATGTTCCTGTCGTTGTCTTATGATCATCGCATCGTAGACGGCTTCCTCGGCGGTTCTTTCCTGCGCAAAGTGGGCGACTATCTGGAGGCTTTTGATGGAAATATGCCCATATAGGAGAAATTAGCCTGGTAGTCTGATAAAAATCACCCCTTCTTTCGCGTTGTGAGCTTATACTTGTAAATAACAAGCGTAAGCAAATCATGGCGAAAGGGCGGCAGGCATACTTATACAGTGTTGAGGAGTTGGAGCGCCAACTGTCGGTCGACGCCGGCTATGGCCTCAGTGAGGATGAAGCGGCAGCCCGGTTGCGCCGCTACGGCCCCAATGCGCTGGAGCGTTACAAGCCCGAATCCTGGATTCGTATTCTTCTGCGGCAGTTTTTGAGTCCTCTGTTTTTTGTCTTGCTTGTCGCCGTCGTATTATCCGTTTTTTTTGAAGAATGGTTGGAAGGTATTGCCGTAGCGGTTGTCATACTGATCAATGCGCTTATCGGTTTTTTTATGGAATTACAGGCCCAGCGCTCCATGGAGGCATTGCGACGGCTGGCGCAAACCTGTGCCCATGTTTGGCGCAATGGGGTATTGGTGAAAATTGACGCCGACCGGATCGTGCCCGGCGATTTGCTATTTCTGGAGGCCGGCGACGTGGTAGCCGCCGATGCGCGTATCATTTCAAGAGAACAACTTCAACTATCAGAAGCGCTACTCACTGGCGAAAGTCTGCCCGTTTCAAAACACGCAGAAACCCTGGATAAAGAAACTGTTTTGGCTGAGCGAGCCAACATGGTTTACAAAGGCACAACAGTTGTACGCGGCAATGCAAGAGCTCTGGTAACGGCCACCGGGGCCGGTACAGAGTTGGGGGAGATTGTGCGCTTGACGGCTACTGCCGACAAAGAAGTGACTCCGCTGGAGAAAAAACTGCAACTATTGGGTCGCCGGCTCATTGTTCTTGCTCTTTTTGCAGCAGTCATCGTGATTATTGCCGGGCTAACACAAGGCAAACCCATTCTGCTGGTTGTAGAAACCGCAATAGCTTTGGCCATCGCCGCGATTCCGGAGGGCTTGCCCGTAGTGGCTACCATTGCGCTTGCCGGCGGGATGTTGAGGTTGGCCAAACATCAGGTTATTGTAAAACGCCTCAGCGCAGTAGAAACACTCGGAGAAGTAGACGTAATTCTGACCGATAAAACCGGCACGCTCACAGAAAACAAGCTGGCGGTGAGGCAGTGGATCGCCGAGGGCTTTTCGCAACAAC
Source organism: Saprospiraceae bacterium (assembly GCA_036741235.1). Lineage (GTDB taxonomy): Bacteria > Bacteroidota > Bacteroidia > Chitinophagales > Saprospiraceae > JABWBR01. The sequence continues at coordinate 156,715 of DAINSQ010000001.1, forward strand.
AAGGCGAGCCTGTTAAATCTCACCCCGCCTTTCCCTGGTTATTGAAAGTATCAACGTTGTGCAATAACGCCCAGCTGGCCGAAGATCACGAGCGGCACGCCGGCGATCCGCTCGAAATCGCCTTGTTGGAATGGGCGAAAAAAGAAAACATTGACACGCATCAGTTGCGCATGGAATTCCCTCGGCAGCGGGAAGAACCTATCGAAAGCTCAACAAGGTTGAAGGCGACAGCGCATTAGCAGCCAGACAACGCAGCATTGATGCATTGTGTGAAAGGGGCGCCGGAGACGCTCTTACCCCGTTGTAACCGCGTAATGACGCCTCAAGGCGTTGCCGATTTATTTCTTACCCATGACTGGCTGGCGAAAACGCATGCGATTGCAGCGGAGGGACTACGCGTGCTGGCGATGGCCTATGGAGAGGAGGCGAAGGGGCGAGGGGGGGCGTTTGATAATCTCATTTTTTTGGGACTTGTGGCCTTTTACGACCCGCCCAGGGCTGACGCTAAGGAGGCGCTGGCTACCTGCAAGAAAGCGGGTATAAAAGTAATGATGGTAACCGGCGATCATCCTGCCATTGCAGGGCAGGTAGCGCAAATGACGGGGTTAGTGCATCGCAGCGATGTAGCAGTTTTGCAGGGCAAAATTATTGGCGAAGCAGACAAATTGAGCAAAGCCGAACGCAATAAATTACTCAAATCGATTGTATTTGCTAGGGTTTCACCGGCAGATAAGCTGGCTTTGGCTACTATGCTGCAAGCGCAAGGTAAAGTGGTGGGCATGACCGGCGACGGCGTCAACGATGCGCCGGCACTTAAAAAAGCCGACATCGGCATTGCCATGGGCAAAAGAGGCTCCGAAGCGGCCAAAGAAGCCGCCGACCTGGTATTGCAAGACGATTCCTTTCCCGCTATTGTTATGGCGATCAAACAGGGGCGCGTTATCTATGACAATATCCGCCATTTCGTTATCTATCTGCTGTCATGCAACCTCAGCGAACTGTTAGTCGTAACCATTGCCGCCTTCGCCAACCTGGCCACTCCCCTGTTGCCCCTGCAAATCCTTTTTCTCAATATGATTACCGACGTCTTTCCGGCGCTTGCGCTGGGCCTCAATCCGGCTTCCAAAAATGTAATGCGCCGACCGCCGCGTTCGCAGCGCGAAGGCGTTATCGCGCCTGCCCAGTGGCGGGCTATTTTTGCCTATGCAGTGGTAATGACCCTGGGGGCGCTCGGCGCGTTGTTATGGGGGACGCACTATATGGGCGTCAGTGCAGCTTCGGCCAACACCTCGGTATTTTATGCGCTGATCCTGGCGCAATTACTACACGTATTTAATATGCCGACCCGGGAAGACGGCTTCTGGTTTAATAGCGTGACTCGCAACAGGTATATCTGGATAGCTCTGCCGCTGTGTATCTTGCTCACAGGTTTGGCTTATTTCATACCAGTAACCAGAACTGTTTTACAGCTCAATTACCTGCATTGGAATGAATGGATGGTGGTGGGTATTGCCGGCATAGCGCCGCTGGTAGTTATACAAATTTTAAAACGTATAAAAATCATCCAATAGCATGAAAAAGCCCGAAAACAGCGATCGTCCCCTGCTCGTACTGGTGGCGGGATTGCCGGGATCGGGCAAAACCAGTTTCGCACAACGGCTGGCAGCCGCTACCGGAGCCTGTCATTATAATAGCGACCTGGTGCGCGAAGCGATGGGGCTGCGGGGCGTATATGATGAAGCTGCCAAAGCCAGGGTATATCGGGAATTGGAAAACAAATGCCGGGAAGCCTTATTGGAAAAACACAGCGTAGTTGTCGACGCTACTTTTTATAAAAAACAACTGCGCCGGCCGTACGAAATCATGGCCGAAATAACCGGCGCATTATTAGTGGTTTTCGTCATCACAGCGCCGGAAGAAATTATCCGGCAACGCACCGCCAAGATCCGGCCCCATACCGATGCCAATTTTGCGGTGTATCAGCGCATCAAAGCAGAATTTGAGCCTTTTGATCAACCTCATTTTCCCCTTGATTCGGGAGCGGATTCACTTGATAGTATGGTGAGCAAAGCCCGGCAACTATTAGAAAAACGGCTATGACAACCCAACAGATACAACAGCTATTAGACGGGGGCGCTTATCCCGGCGCCGGCGGCCACGGCAAGCTGGTACAAACCCATATTTCATGGGTGATATTAGATGATTCGGTCGTTTACAAAATCAAAAAGCCGGTACAATTTTCCTTTCTCGATTTTTCAACACTAGAGCGCCGGCAGTTTTTTTGCAACAGAGAATTGGAACTCAATAGCAGGCTCGCGCCGGATATGTACCTGGATGTACGCCCGGTATACGAAAATAATGGTTTATGCGCCATTGACGACGCCGGCAACGGCGAAATCGTCGACTACGCGCTACGCATGCGCCGCATGGATGATACGCGACAGATGAACCTGTTGCTAAGAAAAGGAATGGTCACTATGTTTCATATGAAGCAACTGGCCACAGTGATGGCAAATTTTCACCATCGCGTGCGGCTGCCGCATCCTACGTTTCAGGCGGAGTTGCTTTGGGAAGACTTTGCCGATATCGGCAGCATAACCAGAATTGCAGACAACTTGTGGGGCCCAAAAGCCGTAGCCCTCATCGACAATACGTTGGAGGATGCCAGGTTGTTTATCAACCGCCATGCCGGGCGGCTGGTAGACCGCGCCAGACAGGGCTTGTGGGTTGACGGCCACGGCGACTTGCATTCCCGCAATATCTTTCTACTAGAAGAGCCCATTGTTTTTGACTGTCTGGAATTCAATGACCACCTGCGCCATATTGATGTGCTCAACGAAATCGCCTTTTTGTGCATGGATCTCGATTTTCACAACCAGCCTGCTCTGGGTACCGCTTTCCTCAATGCCTATCTGCCGCTGATGCCTTGTCTGGAAAACCGCGAAGACTCAGCCATTTTTCATTTTTTTAAACTCTATCGAGCCAACGTGCGCTGGAAAGTCGCTACGCTGGAATTGTCGCAGGCCGCTCCCGGGCCTCAGCGCGAAACATGGCTCGCCGAAGCGGAGCAATACAGGCGGCTGTTTCAACGCTATGAATTGGGCAACTCGCTGCGGGTATGATTACGCAACAAATGGCAGTTTTATGACAATAATAAAAGTATTTAAATGCTTTTATTTATAAAAAGACGCTATCTTTGTCTTGACAATCAAAAGCTAAAAGACATGGAAGCAGTAACGGACAGCATCCTTAATGTTACATTACTAGAACCGAGGCTGAAACATCCAACCATTTTTGCCCGGTTTGACGAATTGGCGGAAGGGCAAAGTTTCATTATTCACAACGACCACGATCCCAAGCCGTTATATTACCAAATGCTGGGTGAGCGGGGCAATGTGTTCGCCTGGGAATACCTCGAACAAGGCCCTGAGTGGTGGAAAGTAAAAATCAGCAAGCGCTTGTTGGGCGAAGGCGACGAAACGCTGGGCCAAATAGCCGCAAATGATTTGCGCAAAGCGCAGATTTTCAAAAAATACGGTCTCGACTTCTGCTGCGGCGGCAAGAAAACGGTGAAAGAAGCTTGCGCCGAAAAGGGACTGGACGTTACCAAAATAGAATACGAATTGCAGCAGTCCGACCGGCAGGCTCCGTTGTCCAGGCCTTTGCCTTATAATGACTGGCGCCTCGATTTTCTGGCCGACTATATTGTGAATACGCACCACGCCTACGTACAAAAAAATCTGCCCGACATCAAAGCTTACGCGCAAAAAGTCATGACGGAACATGGTAATCGCCATCCTGAGGTGATTCGCGTCAATGAGTTGGTAAATGACGTCTACGCTGAGTTGAACGCGCACATGATGAAGGAAGAAAGGATTTTGTTCCCTTACATTAAAGCGATGGCTGTTGCAAAAAACAGCGCGCAGACCATGCAAGCGAGCCCATTCGGAACGGTGCAAAACCCCGTCAATATGATGGAAATGGAGCACGAAATGGTGGGCAAAAATATGGAAGAGATCAGGAGTATTACCAATAATTACACGCTGCCCGAAGACGCTTGCGCCAGTTACAGCCTGTTATACCGGATGCTGGATGAATTTGAAGACGACCTGCACCTGCACATTCATTTGGAAAATAATATACTTTTTCCAAAAGCTGTTGAGCTCGAAAAATCGTTTAATAAATAAAAAACAATTGGAACATCAACCCATCAAGCGGCATCCGGCCATTGCCCCATTGTCCCGAGAACATCACTTGGGTTTGTTGCTGTGCTGGAAAATACGGCATGGCGTCAAGCACAATATTGCGCCTGGAAGGATTGCAGCATACGTTTTGCACTTTTTTGAGTCCGATTTGAAAGCCCATTTCGACAAAGAAGAACAGGCGCTATTTGAAAAAATGGCTGGCGATCCCCTCGTTGTCAGGGCAGTGCGCGAACACGGTGAAATATATGAAGTGATTAACGGCATCAAAGCTGGAGTTGCGAATTACCAAACGTTGCAGCAATTTGCGGATAAACTGGATGCGCATATTCGCTTTGAGGAAAGAACGCTGTTTAATCACCTGCAATCGCAATTGGCTGAAGCGGAATTACTGGAGATAAGCCGTCATATCGAAGAAAAAGCCTGCGATATTGACGGAGGGTGGGGGGATCATTTCTGGAATGTAAAATAAATCGGACCATAGTGAGCGGATCACACAAAAAGGTAAAGCATTTTTAAACCAATGACCATGTTGAGCTTAACCTGTAGAGCAGCCATAAAAGCGGTAATTTTTTTGGGCTCAAAATTCGAATCAGGTGAAAAATCCAGCATAATAGAGATTGCGGATGCCATTGATGAAAACGAGCATACCGTGGGAAAACTTCTGCAGAAGCTGGTAAAAGAAGGCGTCATTAACAGCAGCAAAGGCCCTAAAGGCGGGTTTTACATCACCACAGCGCAATCGCAGCAAAAAGTCATCCGCATCGTCGAGGCTATTGACGGCAAAGATATTTTCAATCAATGCGGTTTGGGGTTGAGCAAGTGCAGCGAAACCCGGCCCTGTCCGTTCCACAATGATTACAAGCCAATTCGAGATCTTTTTGAAAAGATGTACAACAGCAAACAGGTTTTCGAACTATACTCTGATGTCAATGCCGGAGGCGCTTTTTTGAGGGGCTGATAGCGGCTGCAGGCATTATTGAGCCGGTTAAACCCGTTATTCGGCTCAAAAAAATGGTATATTTGAGCCGAATAACCTGCTTAATCGACTCATGCGCTACAATTGGCAGCAAAAAGACAGAACGCAATAAACCCATACGCATGATTTCCCGCGCCGAAGCCCAACAACTGCTCGAACAGCACGTCAAAGACGAATACCAGCGCTACCACGCCCTGATGGTGGCCACCGTCATGGAAGGTTATGCCCGTCACTACGGCGAAGACGCAGACCTGTGGTTTCTCACCGGTTACCTGCATGATCTCGATTTCGAGGAATTCCCCGAAGCGCATCCCGGTATAGCATTGAAATGGTTTAAAGAATGGGGATATCCTGAAGCGTTGATCCATGCGGTAGAAGCGCATGCCTACGGCTACAACGAATTCCGCACCCTGCCGCAAACCCGTCTGGCGGCTGCTTTATTGGCTTGCGATGAAATCTGCGGTATCTTTTTCGCTTATCGCAAAGTCAATCCCATTCCCTATGGCGAAATGCAGGTCAAGTCGATCAAAAGCAGGCTAAAAGAAAAAGCTTTTGCCGCAAAAATCGACCGGAGCACCATTTATCTGGGCTGCGAGCACCTGGGCGTGACCATTGACGATCATGTGGGGAATTTGATCGGCTTTTTTAAGGATTTTGAGGATTAACAGAGCATCCCTACCAAAAATTTATCACCGCCACCCCAGCTACCACCAGCGCCCCGCCCGCAATCACAGCGCCGTTGATGCTCTCGTTGAGCAACAATACAGAAAACAGTACGCCAAAAACAGGTACGAGGTTGTTGAAAATAGCCGTTTGCGACGCGCCGATGGTTTTGATGCCTTCGGCATACCATACAAAGCCCAGTACGGTGCCCAGCAGCCCCAGAAAGGCCAGCGCCGCCCATACATTGAAGGGAATTGCCATGGTGTGAAGCCCTTCGTATAGCGCCAGTGGCAGCAGGCAAACCATGGCCAGCAGGCAGGTGTAGGTGGTGGACACCAGCGGGGAAATGGTAAACGACATTTTTCGCTGAAGCAGGGTATACACAGCCCAGGATGTAGGACAGCCCAGCGCCAGCATCTCGCCAGGGCCGAAATGATCGAAAACATTCCGAAGATCGCCGCGCGCAATGACGACTACTGCGCCAAACAGCGACAGTAAACCGCCAACTATTTTGCTGAATTTCAAAGGCTCGTTGAAAAGAATGGCAGAAGAAAAAAGGATGATCGTAGGATTAAGCGCCACCAATAACGATGCCCGACTGGCAGGAATTATTTTTAATGCGCTGAAAAAGAAAAAATTGTACACCACGATGCCCGACAAAGCAAGCAAAATGTGATAACGCCATTGCACCGCCGTTAACCTGGGCATAGGTGTTTTGGTGAGCGCTACAACTCCCAGTAGCCCCGCAGTAGCAAATGAAAAACGCCAGAAAGCTCCTTCAAAGGGACCTATTACCAGCGCCGCCATGCGCGTAGCAATGAAAGTGCCGCCCCATACGCAGGCTACAGCTAAGAGTTTGAGGTAAATCATGCGTCAAAGGTCTGAAAAATTTTTTAGTGCACCTTTTCGCATTTATCCTCCTTCACCCATTTTCCCCAGGATTTGTTGTAGGTGTGAAGCCGATTGGTGGGTTGATTGTCGTCATCTACGAGCGGGTACCCCCGGTTAGCCCATTCAAATATGCTGCCGTACAGATTAGTTACATTGGTGAATCCCATTTTGGAAATTTTCCGGACTATTTTCTCCGAACGGTACCCGATGGAACAATAGACTACGATGGGCCGGCTTTTAGGTGTATTGCGAAGTAGCGCCTTGTCAAAATGGCGATATCCGCAGTGTATAGCGCCAGGCAAGTGACTCACTTTGTATTCTCCGGGTTCGCGGGCATCAAGCAGGAGTACCGATGTGCTCATATTGCGCAACGAGTCAACATCAATTGCAGGCACTTTAAACCGAAGCCAGGACGAAACTTCTTTGTCGAAACCGGGATCCTGGCAGCGCCCCAGGCGATTGGATGTGTGGCTTATCCCGCAAGCTGAAAGGGACAGGAGCGCCGAAACGACAAAAAATAGTAATGAGTAGGGGTATAGTATTTTCCAATAAATTTCCTTGAGTCGCTTTGGTTTTGCCCATCCCCATTGCCAAAGTTTATATACCACGATATTGGCAATTTGTACCCTTATCCAACTGTTGTTGTTGTATTTTCTGGCTGAAACCACGCATTTGGCGGGCAATACCACCCAGCGGTATCCCGCTTTTTTTGCCCGGCGCAAAAAATCGTATTCTTCCATTACGATATGCTCCGGATCATAAGCGCCTAATGAAAAAAACAAATTGCGCTGTATGAAAAAAGTTTTATCTCCGCCTTGGCAGAAAAGCCAGGAAAAACGGGTAAATATGGCATTAAAATGGAGTAAAAGACTGGAAGAATCAAACCTGTACTGAAAATTACCCATTAACCAACCTTCCGCAAAGGCTGCAATAATATCATTTGCATAAGTAGTTGGCGGTTGGGTGTCGGCATGTACGAAATACAAAATGTCGCCTTTGCAATGGCGCGCGCCCTCATTCATCTGGGCTCCTCTGCATTTCAACATCGTGCGGATGACTAAAGCACCTGCATCACTAGCATGCTGAACGGTATCGTCGCTACTCCCGCCGTCAACAATGATGATTTCAGCGATATGCTCACCGCCGTATTGTTTAAGATAAGTTATCGTGCGACCTATGTGTTTTGCTTCATTGAGCGTTGGAATGACAACTGAAATTTTCATTTTGAAATGCTGAATTATGGTTTTACCGCGGATTGCCGGCGCCGGCTGACGCGATATCCATGAAAAGTGATCTTTTTCATGTGCTGAAATTAGAAAATAGTCATCAGTCAGCTTTGACGTGTATTGTTCTGAGCTGCTCAGTGCGTTGTGTTATATCCGACATAGCGCCTTCCAGCCGCAGTACCCCGCGCGGGCATACCGCCGAGCAGATGCCGCAACCCACGCAGGAAGCACGTACGATGTCCTGCCCTTTTTGCGCATAAGCCCGCACGTCGATGCCCATCTCGCAATAAGTAGAGCAATTGCCACAGGATATACACTGTCCGCCGTTTGTAGTGATCCGGAATTTGGATTTTTTCTTTTGCCAAATACCCAGCCAGGCGGCCATGGGGCAGCCGAAGCGGCACCACACTCTGCTGCCCAGCAGCGGGTAAAATCCTACTCCCACGACCCCCGAAAATGCCGAGCCGATAAGAAAGGCGTAGGTTTTGTAAAATAACTGGGAGTATTCGTGTAGAATACTTTTGCCGGTGGCAACATTAATCCATAGCAAGGCCGTCATCAATACTACAAACACCAGCACACTGTGGATCATCCAGCGCTCGATTTTCCAGGCGCGCAAGCTTTTGTCGGATAAATGCCGGAACGGATCGCCGGCTGTTTCTGCTAACCCGCCGCATCCGCATACCCAGGAGCAATACCAGCGCTTTCCAAAAAAGTAGGTCAAAATGGGGGTGCCGATAAAAAACATGGCCAGGCCGAAGAAAAAGAAAATGGCGCCGAGGGTAGATCCGCTATAGCCCTGGTGCGCCATGGGCGTGCCCTGGTAATACGATAAGGGCCAGAAGTAAGTAAAGTATAACTCCGGCTGCTGTAGCCTAACCAGCAAACCCGGAATGAGAAAAGCAAAACCCAATTGAAAAAACATCACCGAAAAGGTGCGCAGCCGCTGGTAGGGATTGTGCCGGTATTTGTATAAAAATTTTACCCCCATGAACAGTACCGCCGCAGTGTACAAAGAGCCGTACACAAACCACTGATTGGCGGCCTTGGCTTGCAGCAACCGGCTCAGGGGATCGAATACCTGTATCAGTCCGGAGAGGTATTCCGGAAACCAGTACAAACACACATAAAAACCAGTGATAACAATGCCTGCCAGCCACCCCCATACCCCTCGGGCGCTGAGGCTCCGAAACCATACGCCGTTGTTTTTGATGCCCTCAGGAAATTTAAGGTATTCTTCCCTTACAAAAACAGCAATGCCGGCCCCCATGAAGCCAAAAGCGGCGATGAAAACAGCCACGGGCGCTGTGTTTTTGCCTCCCGCCCAACTGATAAGCAGCAGCAGTATGCCCAGACCGCCCAGGGTTAGCGCCAGTTTTTGCTTGCCCGTTGTGAACTGGGGCGTTGGCGTGGCTATAGACAGAGAGTGATCGCGCATTATTTTTTTGTTTTTACTTTAAAAAATTGAGCACTGCCGGCAATCCTCTTTTTTGCTTGAGAACCAGATTTTTTCCGGTTTGCCGATTGTAAAGTGCTATCAATTCGGCTTCATGCTGCGGAAAAAACTCGGGGTCGAAATTGGCGAGGCCGAGTTGTTGTAATACTGCTTCGATGCCGGCGCCGGTTTGTATCCACTTTTCGCATACCTCGTGGCGATAGCGCACCCCCATCAGGTTGAAACCCAGGATGCGCCCCGACGATTTATCGTATACCAGCCTGATGCTTTTTTTACCGCCGGGGTGCTCCCAATACAGCGTAGCCTGATTTTCGGGTATGCTGGCCTGGACTTCGCCATATACCTGGTATTCGATATCCAGGAATTTGGCCGAATTGAACCAGATACCAGGGTTGTACGCTACGGCCTTGCCACAAATATCTTGTGCTACTACTTCTCCCATCATGCGTCCGGTATACCAGATCGCCTCAATGGGGCGCCTGCCGGGGCGGGGTCGGCGCATCTCTGCGCAATCGCCTATCGCATATACATCGGGGATGTTGGTGTGGAGGTACTCGTCGACCAGGATGCCGCGGTTGAGTTCGAGCGCTGTATTTCTTAAAAAAGCGACATTAGGGCTTACGCCGGCCGTAAGGCCAACAAATCCGCATTCGATGGTTTCGCCGGTCGAGGTCGTCACGGCGCGGCATTTGCCGTTGTCATCGGGCAGGATTTCCTTCAACTCGGTTTGCAAACGCAAGTCAATGCCGTGTTCCGTGATGTGCCGGTTGATCATGGCCGATTCTTCGGGTGGCAGCACGATATCCCAGAAACTTTGTTCGCGTACTAAAAAAGTAACCGGAATATGGCGGGAGTGGAACATTTCGGCCATTTCGATGCCGATGAGTCCGCCGCCCACGATCACTGCACGTCGGAGACCCCGACTATGGCGCTCCATGGCTTCCAGGTCTTGCCAGTGGTAGAGCCCGTGTACGCCATCGAGATCTTGTCCCGGCCAGCCAAACTTATTCGATACGGAGCCGGTGGCCAGTATCAGTTTGTCATAATCGATAATGCTGCCGTCGGATGTGTGGAGTTGTTTGTTAGAAAAATCCACGGAATCCACCCTGGCACGCAGCAGTTCAATGCGATTTTTCTGCCAAAACCAGTCTTCGTAGGGCTGTATGTCCTTGCGTCGCATATGCCCCATGTACACATACATCAGCGCCGTACGGCTGAAAAAATAATCGGCTTCGTCGGAGATGACGGTGATACGGTAATCGCTGAGTTTCCGAATATACCTGGCTGCCGTGATGCCGCTGACGCCGTTGCCGAGAATGACGATATTCATAAGTACAGTTTTTGATCGGTTACCGGGCGTCGTTCAGCCGCCAGTCGTAAGTAAGATAACTCAATTTGCCGTCCCTCGACAATTTTTCTTTTACATACCGATTAACGTATGCCCTGACCGAGCCGGCATCTCGCACAAAATCGCCGGCAAACCATTTGAAGATTGCAGATATTTCCGCCTTTTTGGAGGATATTTTATTGCGCACGGGGTCGTTCATAAATTCGCGCATCGCATGGGTGAGCTGAGCGTCCAGTTTTTCTGCTACAAAGGCAGTGGGTTGTAGCCGTGGGCACGACCAGGAGGCGCAGTTGATGGCAGCGTGTATGCGGGCGTCTTTGAATTTAGGCCGTAAAATGCCGTGTTCAATTTTATTCAAATCATAGGGTTTGCCGTTGATACGTATAAATTTAATATCCCACACCGAATTTACAAAGGCAATCCCCCGCTTAATATCTTTGATACTGGCAACGGGATAGTTATCGACGATCAGTTTAACCGTATACGCATTGTAGGCATTAATCCAGAAAGCCATTTTTTCTTCGCGGCTCCAACTTGTAGATTCGGGGTCGGCTGATGACAACAAGTCGAGATAGCGGTTCAATTCAGCACTATCGCGTATAAAACCCTTGTAATCTACAAAACCATCAGCTTTTACGTGGCGTTGCAGCAGTCCATCCCAGATGGTGTGGTCAACTGGCTTTAAGCCGGTAGTATCGCCGGCTAAGGTAGCGTAGGTGATAAGCGAAATGAATAATAATTGAAAATGCATATTGTATAAAGTTGTTTGCGAATTAGTTAGCAATGGTTTCACATTCTGACATAGACAATAATAATTAATTTGCGATATCCTGACTTTAAAATGGTGGTATGAGTTAGCATGCGAGTAATTTTTATAATGGGGCCAGGACTTATCATCTTTACCGGCTATGGCATGATTTCAGTTATCAGGAAAAAATATCACAAAATGCGATTTACTATTCACATTCGAAACACCGTCGCAGGACTGCTGTGCACAGCCGGCGCTTTATACGGGCAGGGCCCATTTGACGGTTACCTCAAAGGCAAAGGAAATCTGGACATCGCGCCTTCCTTCTCCAGTAATACATTTGATCAATTTCAGGGGGCCGACCAACAGCGATACGATTTATCCTATCGGGGTTACCTGCTAAGCATTTTTGCGGAATATGGATTGACAAAAAATCTTGACTTAATAGGGACAGGCGCCTACATTTTTACACCTTTAAAAGATGGGCTTCAGGATGGCGGCCTGTTTGTAAAATACCGGTTCCTTCGTCGTCAAATAGCCGGGAATTTCAATTTGCACTTGCTTGCCGGTAGCGGCCTGGCTTTCCCGCTTTCCGATTACGAACCTACTGCCAACGGTGCGCTTGGCGTAAAAGCCATTACGCTTCCGGCGAGATTGATCGTACAACTTGAAACGCCGGTTGGGCTGTTTATTAATATAACAGGCGGATATAACTGGCGTTTAGACAGGGCCTCAAAAGGTGATGTTGCCGCCGTGCGCATGAGTCGCCCCGATTTTGAAGCGCAAGCCCCAGCCAATTATACAAGTCTGCTGTTAAAAGTTGGCTTTCCCGCAGCGCATTACTATCTCGATGCCTGGTATGAATGGCAATATACGCCGGGTGGGACAGATTATTTGCCCGGGGTAGTTGATCTCCCACAGTTATACGGCGTATCTTATAACCAGATCGGCGGCACAGCATATTATTCGGAAAGCGGAAAAATGGGTTTTTACATCAGTTCGGCTTATATCTTTAGTGGGCGGAATGTGGGTGAAATTTTCAGACTTACAGGAGGAGTAGTAGTGAAGTTAAATTTTATAAAAAAACAAATAAATGTCGAATGAACAGCGCATGGAAAAAAATTGCAGAGCGCTGAGAAAAAAATTAAAAGATTTGCTCCTAATCATTATTAGTACGGTCCGCTCGGGGGGCGGATTTTCTATCATTCCGGGGTGTTTATAACATTTTCCAGGGTTCTACCTGGTATTGCTTTGTCACAGTTGCCACGTCGATACCCCATAACAAGTTTTTCGGGCGGTAATCGGGCCGTTGCTGCAGGCGTTTGACAACAGATTCGTGAATGACAGTATTTTTGGGAATAAACCGGGGTTTACCCAGGTTGATATAGGGTTTCGACTTCCACTTCGAGCTGCCGTCGGCTTGTTTGCGTTTCACCCACACCAATTTGGGCCAAATTTCGCCAATATACCAGCCTGGCGTTAGCGACTCATTTTGATCTTTCAGGTGGGGGTCGGGCATAGCATGTACAATCTCGCGGGCCTTGTGCAGGTCATCAACCACAATACCCTTATCCATAGCCTCCACGATCATCCACTCCAGCGCGATATTACTCAAGGCGCTTCGTTGCAGTGGATAGGAGCCGCCCACATCCGAGTGTACCCCGGCAAACCATACCTGTTTGATATCCTGTTGTTTTTCATGGCGGTTGCCCCACATATTCTGACGGAAAAAGGCCCTTCTTTCGTCAATAGCGATGGCATGTCGCACAATGCTCACATCGGGATTGTTGGTAGTGGCTTGCAGCAGCAGCGGGTTATACACCCAGCCTACGGAGGTAACGGTATCCCAAAGTCCCAGAAAATGAACCGGGCAGGGACGGCAGAAGGTTGCCTTGAAGCTGTCGGCAATTTTGCTCCCTCTATCGTGATAGATACGCAGGGTTTCCGATAGCAGGTTTTCGCTATGGTCGTAAAGCAATCCGCAGGTGTGCAAAATACCGGCTACCGCTCTTGCTGTATAGGCTCCGCGGCTAAAGCCGAAAATGTAAATTTTATCACCCGACTCATAGGACTGCATCAGGAAGCGGTAGGCATCCATAATATTGTCGCTGAGGCCATAGCCGAAGCCCATGCCCATAAAGTACATCAGCTTTCTGGTGATGGGGTTGAAGGCATCGTAGGCGCTGGGAGTACCCACGCCGGGGTCGTAATACACGATTTGCCTGGCGGTATCTTTTGCCAATACAGAAAACAGCTTGACGACATTCGAATTTTCGTCGCCGAAATCATTGCTGGTGCCGTCGCAGCAGATGATGATGTTTTTCATGGATGGTTGTGTTTGGGTGTAAAGATCGTTTATCAAGATCAATACCTCAAGTATTATCCATTTATGCTACAGTGTTATTTATATAACTTGTTCATTTATAGCTTTATAATAATGTTTTTTTAAAAATATCTTAAAAATGTTTGTGCGAAATTTTAAAACGCCCTATATTTGCCTCGCTTTAGCGCAAAGGGCGCATAGCTCAGCTGGTTTAGAGCATCCCGACCGGCAGGTCGGGAGGGTCAGAGGTTCGATCCAGCATAAAAAATCGAACGCATCATCAGGGCGCATAGCTCAGCTGGTTTAGAGCATCCCGACCGGCAGGTCGGGAGGGTCAGAGGTTCGATCCAGCATAAAAAATCGAACGCATCATCAGGGCGCATAGCTCAGCTGGTTTAGAGCATCTGCCTTACAAGCAGAGGGTCGGAGGTTCGAATCCTTCTGCGCCCACCACAGGCCACCCACGGGTGGCCTTTTTTCGTATGACAGCTTCTCTTTTACTATCACCTCTTTTTTCTCTATATTTACCCCATTCCTATCACTTTCCTACTCTGCATCATGGCTAAAAGAGATAAACAATCGGAGGAAGAAGCTGCCAAAACAAAAGGCAAAGCCAAAAAGGCAAAAAAGAGACCCGAGGTGCAATACCACCGCAAGCCCAACGAAATGGATGCGGACAAGTGGCAGATAGCACTGCGCCGGCAATTTGCCGCCAATAATCGATTTGTCGTGAAAAAAATGACCGATGAAACGGTTTATGCCGACTATCTGGTGACCAACCCCGAAAACAACAATGCCTACAAAGTAGCCCTGCGCAGCGCCGATCCGGGCCTCAATTTCTGTAGCTGTTTTGATTTTAAAATCAACCAGTTAGGTACCTGCAAGCATATAGAAGCGGTGTTGCTGGATGTGGCCAAACGCAGTAAAAAACGCCGGCTCAAAATTCCTGTTCAACGCGATTATTCTTCCATTTATGTCAATTATCTCGACAACAGAGCCATCTGCCTGCGCATTGGAACAGAAGCCGAGGCGGAATTGCGTGAACTGGCTGCCGCTTATTTCGATGCGGACAAACGTCTCACTTCCGAGGGGTTGGCCAATTTTGAATTATTCTGGTACAACGCCCGCCAAATAGCCCCTTCCTGCCGTTGCTATGATGACGCCCTGGAGCGCATACTTGAATTGCGCGAACAACAGCGCCGCAGCGCCAAATTGGCAAAAATGAAAGTTGCCGAACGCCGCCGGTTTCTGGACGGCCTCGTGCAAGTGCCGCTTTTTCACTACCAGGAAGAGGGTGTTTTGTTTGCCTACCAATATGGCCGGGTGGTCATCGGCGATGAAATGGGATTGGGCAAAACCGTCCAGGCTATTGCCGGCGCCGAATTACTCCGACGCGAACACGGCATCGCCAAAGTGCTCATCCTGGCGCCTACCTCGCTCAAATACCAATGGAAAACTGAAATTGAAAAATTCACCGGACAAAACGACGCCCTCGTAATAGAAGGCAACGCCATCAGCCGCCGGCGTTGTTATCACCAGGAAGAACCGTTTTATACGATAGCCAGCTACCATGCCGCTTTATACGACTGGCAATTTATGTCGGAAGGGAGCTACGACCTTATTATCCTCGACGAAGCCCAGCGCATCAAAAACTGGCGCACAAAAATCGCGCAGGCCGTGCGGCGAATCCCCAGCCGGTATGCTATCGTACTTACCGGCACGCCCATTGAAAACAACCTGGAAGAATTGTACGGGCTGGCGCAGTTTGTCGACCCCTTCGCCCTCGGCCCCCGGCATCGCTTCTTTATGCGCCACCAACAAACCGACGATACCGGCAGGGTGGTCGGCTATCGCAATTTGAGCGAAATCCGCCAACTCCTCAGCCATTGCCTGATCAGACGCACCAAAAAGGAGGTGCTCAGCCAACTCCCCTCTCGCACCGATAAAAATCTCGTGGTGCCCATGACCCGCGAACAAAAAATATTGCATAGCGAATATGGCGACGGGGTGGCCAAACTGGTGGCCAAATGGAAACGCATGGGTTTTCTTGACGAGCAAGACCGCAACCTGCTCCTGCGCTTCCTCAATATGATGCGCATGGTGTGCGACAGTACTTACATCATCGATCAAACCACCAACCACCAAACCAAAATTGACGAACTCCGATATCTCGTGAGCGATATTCTCGAAATTGAGGGCGAAAAAGTAGTCATCTTCAGCCAATGGGCGCGCATGAATAACCTGGTAGCTGAAATGCTACAAGAACTGGACGTCGATTACCGCTACCTGCACGGCGATGTGCCCGCCAAACAACGAGGCGACCTCTTCTACGATTTTAACAACGACCCCGAGGTCCGCGTTTTCCTGAGTACCGACGCCGGCGGCGTGGGCCTCAACCTGCAAGCCGCCGCCTGGCTTATCAATATCGACATACCCTGGAATCCCGGCGTACTCGAACAACGCATCGGGCGCATCCATCGCATGGGGCAAACAAAACCTGTGAACATCATCAACCTGATCGCCCAGGAATCCATTGAACACAGCTTGCTCGGCGTACTGCAATTCAAAAAAAGCATGGCCGCCGGCGTTCTCGATGCCGGCGACGATAGCATCTTCCTGGGCGACGACAAATTCCGCAAGTTCATGGAATCGGTAGAGGTGATCACCCGCGGGCCGCAAGAACCCGATTTGGCGGTTTCCCCCGCCGAAATAACCGACGACGACGCAGCGCCGGATGCCGCCGCATTACCCGAACCGCCCGTGCAACCCGAAGAACTTATTGAAGCCGAAGAAGACATCATGCCGGGCAAGCCGGTTGCCGAGCCGGCCCAGGCTGTAGCCTCCACCGCCGGCGCAGGTCAGTCCACTTCGCAAGAACTCGTCCAGGACGGACTGCGCTTCCTCGGTCGCCTCGCCCAAACGCTAAGCGATCGAGAGGCCACGGAAAAACTGGTAGAAAGCATCACCGAAAAAGACGAAAAAACCGGCCGCACCTATGTCAAACTTCCCGTTGATGATGTCGACGTGGTACACCAGTTTTTTAAGGCCTTGGGCGGGTTGATGAAAGGGGGGAGGGAGTGAAGGCTTAAACAACAATTTTAATCAAATATCCCGTTTTTTATTATCTGTGTTAATGTTTACATAAAAAGTAAATATTGACTTTTGTTTTTACCTTCTATGTGTATATTTATTTAGTATTTTAGAAGAGGAAGCCCTTATCGCCTATTACAAACGATTTCCAATCACTACGGTGACTAAGCCAACCAATCATGATATCCGTAAATCAACTCAGAGCCGCTAAAAAATTTGGCCCCGGCTACTTTATCCGGGAACAACTCGAACAACGCGAATGGACGCAGGAAGACCTGGCCGCGATAACTAATATGTCAGCCAAGCATATTAATAAAATCCTCCAGGATCAGCAGCCGCTCACGCTCGACAATGCGCGCCTGTTTGCCAACATCTTTGGCACCTCCGTTCAATACTGGGTTAACCTCAACACCGACTACCTCCTGTGGTTGCGCCAGGAAAAGACCCCCGAAGAAGTCGAAGCCGACCTTAAGGCCGCAATTTATTCGCGCATGCCAATCAAGGATATGATCAAAAAAGGTTGGTTGAAATCTTATAGCAACGCCAATGATTTAAAACAACAAGTGCTTGATTTTTGGGGCTGGCCTTCGCTCGATTTTTCACAACTGGATCGCCAACTGCCTTTCCTTACGCGAAAATCGGAATCCTACAATGCGTTTAACGCTTCTTATGCCCTCACCTGGTATCGCAAAGCTAAGCTTGTTGCCGGCCGGCAGGCGCCCCAACCCTACCAGCGAACTCAGTTGGAGGCCTTATACAATCAAATGCACAGCTATACCACCACCACAGACGGCATCAATACATTCATTAAAGCCCTGGAAGCCGCAGGTGTGATCTTTTTTGTGCTGCCCCACCTTCAAAAAACCTATCTCGACGGCGCCGCTTTTTTCTCGGGCGCCAATCCGGTGCTGGTGTACACCGGCAGGTACAAGCGGATTGACCATTTCTGGTTTACACTTGCCCACGAAATTGCCCACGTATTGCTGCATTTGGATGAAGCCACGCCGTTTATCCTCGACAATCTCCACGACGGAGAAAAAAATGCCATAGAGGAAGAAGCCAATGCCCTGGCCGCCCGTCAACTGAAACACGCCGAGATATTGGAGCAATTATCCCCCTACGCTAAATATCTGCCCCCTGCCAAAGTTGAGGAATGCGCCGAAAAATACCAGGTGCACCCCGCTATCGTAATTGGCAAGCTGGCCCACGAAAAGCTGATTTCTTACGCCAACCAAACCCGGTATAAGGACGATGTGCTGGAACTCATCAACCCGGAATATCAATATTATTGATCGCATGCCGATGCTGTTAAGCCGGAGGTATAGCTGCCCAATAGAATATGCATAAATTTTCCGGTTTTGCGCCCCGTTTTTGTGGTACGAGGCTTATAATATTACTTTTGAACAAAACAAGTATATGTCAAAGCTCAAACGCCCATCCAATAGCCCCCTCACCACCGCCGATTGGTTGGTTTACCGCCCGTACAAATTGTTTCAGGCTTACGATAATTATTATTTGAAATTAGCCGGGGAGGTATTCGAGTATTTCAACGATCCCAATAATCATTTTAGAGGAATATGGGATCGCGACGCATTAAAAAAGCTTTCCATTGTGCTTACCTGCCATTTTGAAGATTTTGTAAACGAAATTGGGTTATGGAGAGCGCTTAGGGAAAAATACCGGGAATTATACGGTTATGCTTTGCCGTTTTATGATTTGGAAAACTACGACCCCGAATACCTCAACCCACAGGATTTTGCCTATCTCATATGGCATCACCTGGAAAAAACGACAGAAAAAATAATATCGCCCTATGCTGAGTCAATAGCGCTTGCTGCGGATTTCTGCTATGTTTTTTTCGAAGAACATATTGATGAGGCGCCAGTCACTGATTTTTACGAACAATTCCTCGATATTGACGAAGACATCCCATTCTTCGAGCTGAAAAAACGATTGAAATGGATGGCGCTGCAGAATTATCTGCTCGGTCCGGCTTATATTAAAGATTTGCGTGACAGACTAGAGGAGGAGGTAGAGAAAGACTCGTTTAATAAGCAATGGCAAGGCGACACAGGGATACTAGCCTATACACTGGAAGACGATTATTTATTTGAAAAAACAGCTTCCTGGGGCGCCATGGATACTCCGCAATGGCTGGCAGCGTTGGCGCGCTGCGACGATCGACTACGACCCGCCATTCGGACCCTCAACCAAAAAATTTCCGGAATATTTGTTTACGAAGGTAGCGACGACGAATATTATCACTACAAGCTAGTTAATACCAATCGCGTATTCAAGGTCAGGCGCGACTCCATAGACCTCAATACAAAAAAAATGAAAGCCGGCTCCGAAGTGGGCGCTTTTTCCATCGTCAATTGGTGTGGAACCTGGTGGCTGAGCGGCGCCTACACTGCATGGAATGTTAATGCCGCGCAATTGGAAAGAATGCGGTACAAAATCGCCAATGCGCCTTTTTATGGTTGGACGGAAGAACAACAGCAGCATTTGCGGTCTATGGCAGATGATCTCGAACAAGGTTTTTTCGAATATTTTGGCGACCGCCTGGTGTTGTTTGAAAATGGAAAAGATGCAGAAATAGCCTTTCAAGCCCAACAAAAATGGTGGAATGATAAGAAATCCCTGGATAAACAACCTTCGAAGAGTTTCGATAAATTCAAGAAAATGCAGGATAAAGACGACAATAAACCATCGCCACTTTATGATGACAAAGGACAAATAGCCGCTTGTTATATCCCCGGCGGAGGCGTAATCACCTCCACCGCCGTTCCCCTCATTATAGAATTATTACAAGCCAATACGCTGTCAAAGGAGGAAGCCAGAGAACTGTTTGATCTAGCGTTTCTTAAATGCGAGCCCTATCTGATCAACCTATTAAAAACGCGTTACGCTTTCAAGAACCTGCGCCACCCCTTAGTTTCCGATCCCGACTTTATGGATAAACACCTGCCCTTTTTCCTTCGCTATTATTCCCCCGAAGCATTTAAGCCGGTGAAGCCGTTTATAAGTTTGGTGTTGGAGGGGTGAGGAATCGCGCGCCGTCAAATCACTCCTCTGATTCGACGGCGCGCGACATATATTAAGGTTTAATCACCTTCTTCAATTCCTTCACTGCAGCTTCCAGTTGCTGATCGCGGCCTTTGCTCACAGCGCCGGGCTCGTTGGGTACTTTTACGTCGGGTTCCAACTGGTTGTTTTCCAGGTATTTGCCGTCGTTGCCTACCATGCCCACCTGCGGGATGCCGAATACAACACCGTTTTGCATGGTTTCCCACCACACAGCGGTGCCGGTGCCGGGCACGGGCATACCTACCAGTTTGCCGATTTCGAGGGCTTTGTAGGTATAGGGGAACATATGGGCGTCGGAGTAGTTGCTTTCGCTCATCACCACGATGGAAGGCTTATACCATTTAAACTGGGGTTCTGAACCCAGGTTTTGATCGCGGGGCATCAATGTCATATATTTTTTGCCATCGAGGAAGGTGGCCAGGTCATCGTGCAGCCAGCCGCCGCCGTTGAAGCGGGTATCGACTACCAGGGCTTCCTTGCCTGCGTTTTTGCCGAGGGCTTCTTCATAAACGGTGCGGTAGCTTTGGTCGTTCATACCGCGAACGTGTACATAGCCGATCGTGCCACCGGAGAGGCTGTCGACCAGGTGGCGGCAACGCTCTACCCAGCGCTGGTAGCGCAGTTCGTTTTCTTCGCCCTGAGAGATGGGTTTGATCACCGTTTCCCAGCGTTTGCCGTCGGCGGGGTTGTAGAGCGACAGCAGCGTATTCTGGCCTTCCTTGCGGTTGAGCAGACTGTAATAATTCGTTTCGGGGGTAATGTCCTGACCGTCGATTTTTTCGATGATTACCCCGGGTTTGATTTTGGTGTCGCTTTTGGCGGCGGGACTTTTATCCATTACTTCCAGGATTTTGAGTCCGTTGCCGGTATACGACTCGTCGTAGAAGAGGCCCAGCGCGGCGGTTTTATCGCCGGTATCCATATTGGGGCGCCAGCGGGCGCCGGTGTGCGAGGCGTTGAGTTCGCCGAGCATTTCGCTGAGCATTTCGGCGAAATCGCGGTTATTATTCACATGGGGCAGGAAGCGGGCGTAGTTGTCGCGGTATTCTTCCCAGGTGACGTCGTGCAGGTCTATTTTGTAAAATTTCTTCTGCACCTGGCGCCAGGCGTGTTCAAAGAGGTGGGCGCGTTCTACCGATTCGTTGAGCACCATTTCGCCGTTGATGCCTACATTGCTGCGTTTTCCGCCTTCGATCTCCACTTTCACGATGCTGCCATCGGCAACGAAAAACAGGTTTTTGCCTTCTTTGTCGAGGGTCAGCCCGCCGGCATTATCGGCGCCGAGTTTGAGCAGCGTTTTGGTTTCGCGGGTGCGCAACTCGGTTTGCCACAGGTCGAAGCCTTTTTCAAAGCGGGCCAGGTAAAACAGTTTTTCGCCGTCTTTCGACATAATGGCGTCGTTGAGGCGCGAGGAGTGCATGGTGAGGCGCACCTTGCGGTCTTCGATGCCCTTGAGGTCTATTTTGATCGGGTCGGGCAATTTTTTGGCCTCGTCTTTTTTCTCTTCCTCTTTTTTCTCACCGTTCTCTTTCTTTTTGCCATCTTCTTCTTTTTCCTTTTCTTTTAATAAATCAAAATCTTCCTTGCTCAACTTAAACCGGTCGTAGTCTTCCTGGTTAAAAAACATGCCGTACACATCGTATTCGCCGCCCCAGCTGGCGTCGTTTTTCATGCCGTCGCGGTCGGAAAACCAGAGCATCATTTTACCGTCCATCATCCAGCGGGGATTGTTGTTGTTGTAGCCGCTTTGGGTGAGGTTGGTAATGGGCTGACCGCCGGCGGCGCTTACAAGTCCGGCCTGGCTGATCCACTGCTGATTCTGGAGGAAGTTTACGAGGAACCATTTCCCATCGGGCGACCATTCGTACCATTGGTCGCCGTCAGAGTAAGAGTAGTTTTTATCGGCGCCCATGATCTCGCGCACTTTTTTCGTTTCGGTGTTGACTACCTTGAGTATGGTGCGCTCTTCGAGATAGGCTACTTCTTTACCGTCGGGCGACCAGGCAGGCTGAAATTCTTCGGCGGCGGTGGCAATTACAGGTTCTTCGTTTAGCAGGGTGGCGTTGAAAAAGTAGTTTTCTTCTTTGCGGCCCAGGTTGGTGCGATATACGTTCCAACTGCCATTGCGCTCGGCAGCGTAGAGCAGCGAACGGCCGTCGGGACTGAAGCTAATGGAGCGCTCCTGCTCGGGCGTATTGGTGATGCGGCGGGTGGTGCCTTTGTCTACTGAACTGGCAAATACTTCTCCGCGTACTACAAAAGCCACTTCTTTGCCGTTGGGCGAAAGGGCAAATTCCGATGCATTGCCGCTGATTTTTTCAATTTTCTCCGGATTATAGCGTTCGTCGGTGGCGATAAATACGTTAAGGAGTTTCGGCTTTTGGCCTTCGCGCATCGTGTAGAGTTCGCCATTAAATGAAAAACACATCAGCCCGTCGCTGCTTGTGCTCAGGTAGCGCACCGGGTGTTTGTCGAAGGTGGTCAGTTGCACGCTTTTGCCCGGCGTTTTGATGTTCATTTTAAAAACATTAAAACTGCCTTTTTCTTCGCTGAGGTAGTAGATTTCTTCCTGGTTGGGCGCAAAAACCGGATTGCGGTCTTCGCCTTCAAAAGTAGAGAGCTGCGTGTATTCTTTTTTATTAAAATCATACACCCATACATCGCGCGTTACGGAAGAGGTGTGGTGTTTCCTGAATTCGTCTTCGTAGCCTTTGCGGTCGTGGTACGCGATCATATTGCCCTTTTTGTTGTAGCGCGTCATCTCGGCGGGCGTGGTGATTACCTGTTTTTCTCGGCCTCCTTTTACCGGCACGCGGTACAATTCGGGTAAAACGCCGGAGGGGAATTGCTGGTTGGCCGCCGCGTCGAGGCGCGAGGAGGTGAAGATCACGTACTGGCCGTCGGGACTAAAATCCGAAGGCATATCCCCCGAGGAGTGATAGGTGAGTCGCGTGGCTGCGCCGCCGGCGGCGGGCATCACAAACACGTCGTAATTGCCGTAGCGATCGGAGCCGAAGGCGATGGTTTTGCCGTCGGGCGACCACACGGGCATGGCATCGTGACCTTCGTGCAAGGTCAGCGGCGAAGCGCCGCCGCCTTCGGCGGCTACTTTGTACAAATCGCCTTTGTAGGAGAACACGATGGTTTTTCCATCGGGGGAGATGGCCGGGTAGCGCAGCCATAGGGCAGCCTCTTGGGCATTAAGCGCCGGCGATAGCAATGCCAGCGCGCATAACAGCAGGTGTGATTTCATTTTTAAGTCGGTTAGTTTAAAAAAATGGATTAGTAAAAATAACGCAAGATGGCTATTGGTGCAACCATTTGGTCCCAACGAAGTAAGCCGCCAGCGCACAGGAACCTGTGATAAAAGCCCCCCAAATAATATCTACGACTGTAATAACCAGCGGCCACCGGCTGATGGTGGCCATATTGACCAGATCGTAAGTGGCGTAACATACAATGCCCAGGATTGCGCCGTTGAGCAGGGCGCTTTGCCATTGACCGGTTTTGATGGCTGGCAATACCACGAAATGTAGCAGTCCGGATATATAGATGACATAAAAGGCAGCGGCAGCATACCAGTTGGTCGTATCCGAGAGCATAAAACTCAGCCGTTGGCGGTAGAAATTGCGGGCCAGGAATCCCAGCCACAACATATCCAGTGCGAAAAAGTAGAGGGTCGCGATAAAAAAGAGAATGATCTTGTGCATAATATTACCGGGGTGAGGGTTGACCGTAAGTTGTTTTAGTTAAATCGACTTTTTTGCCCAACGGCGTACTCCTTATGCGTACCACAAAGAGGTTGTCGTAGTCGTTGTCGGCAATGGTCACGGTATCGCCGCTGAGGCCCGACACCAGAGCGGGAATGGTATTGGAATGCCCCACCACTAATATCCGCTTTCCTTCCATTTTTTGCAGTGTTTTTACCAATGCCTGGGTGGTATCGGGCTGGTAGGTAACAACCGGTTTGTTGAGCGCATCGGCTAATGGCTGGGCAGTTTGCCGGGTGCGCAAAAAACGGGAGGCATACACGAGGTCTATTCTATGGCCAAGCAGCTGATTGCGAAGCGCCAGCGCCCGGTCCCAACCGGTTTCCGACAGCGGCGTATCGGGGCTGCTGTCGCGTTTTTCGGCATGGCGCACCAGAAAGTAGTGGGTGGTTTGGCAGGCCTGGCAGGCCAGCAACAGGGCGATCAGTAGTAAGCCGGTGTGTATTGATTTCATAAGCTTTGATTATCAGTAAGCATAAACCATTTGCCGGGTTGCAACCACTTGGCCGTCTATGACCAGGCTGTAAGCGTATGTTCCCGGCACATAGCTGTGGTGATCGTAATCGTAGGTTACTTCATTTAATCCGGGTTGCAGGGCAATGGGCAGCCGGGCCAATTCCTTGCCTTGCATGGAATAAACGGCAATAAACGCCTCGCGGTAATCGAGGGCCTGCTCTACATAAACGCTGATGACCGTCGCCTCATCAAAAGGATTGGGGCGATTTTGGAGCAGTTCTACGTTTTGCTGTGCCGCAGGTATCTCGCGGGTATCGGTAGTAAAGTTGTCAAACCGCTCGTTGGAGAACAGGCTTTCCACGCCGTCGGCATCAACCGACGCCACCGAGACTACGTAAATATTGCCGGGCGCCAGGCCATACAGGGAATCGGTAGTTTGATAGATAGTGTATACCGTGTCCCAGTCGTTGGTGGCAAACGTGCGCACCCCGACGCGATAAACGCCGTAGTTGTAGCTATCTTCAAAAGACACCTCAAAACCGTTGTCGATGCCTGCCAGGTTAAAGTTTGTCGGCGTAACGGGCCCCGCTGCTGCCATTCCCAGGGCGTTGCCGTTGACGACGGCGTTGCGGGCCAGGTAGTTGAAATCTACAAAAAAGCTGTCGAGCAGTCCGTCGTTGTCGGTGTCGAGACCCAGTACATCATCGGTAGTATGCTGGCGGTCTTCGTAGTTGGGCGTGCCGTTGGGGTCGCCGTTGCCGTGTTCGTTGGCCGAGGTAAAGCGCACGGCGGCAAAGCCTTTTTGGCGGAAAGGGATGTGGTCGCCGCCCCGGCCCGTGCGGTCTTCGGGCGTCATGATGTTGATCACCGGTTTTACGGGCATCAGCGGCGCTACATTTTCCTGAAATTCCAATTTGATAAAACGCGCCAGTTGTTTGTTTCGGGAATTGGTAGTGCCCTGTGAATAAATGCGGACATTGATGCTGTCGACGCTATTGAGCCCGGGGCAGCCGGGAGGCGAGGCTGTGGCGCCGCAGATGACGCCGCCGATGATGTCGTTGTTGAGAACGGCTTTGAGTTTGACGTCGTTGAGGTCGCAGTAATCGGCAAAGGCGTCGGCGCCGAGCAACCCCTGTTCTTCGGCGGTGGTGAGCAAGAATACGATGGTTCTGTTGTAGGAATAGGCGCTCATCACGCGAGCCAATTCCAACACCAGCGCGCTGCCGCTGCCGTTGTCTTCCATGCCGTGAGCGATGCAATCGGGATCGCACTCGTCTTCGCAGCGGCTGTCGAGGTGGGCTTCTACGAGTACGACTTCGTCGTATTGAGGCCCCTGCCCGGGCAATACGGCCATAATATTGCGATGGCGGTTCATAGCGCAAATGGGCAGGTCAAATTGAAAATAGGAAACCAGCAGGCGGTTTTCGTGCTGGGCGCTGAAAGATTGAAATTTCTGGTAAGCCCAGCGGCGGGCGGCGCCAATGCCAAACGTGGCGCTAACCGTGTCCGCGCCGGAGCTGCGGTTGCCAAAAGCGCTCATCTGGAGCAGGTAGGCGTGCAGCGAATCAGGGGAAATGCCGTTTACCAACCCCGTCGCGATGGCCGCAGGGTCGTCGATGACCACCGCGGGCGCATAATTGGCTGGATCGAAATTGCCCAGCAATACGGCTTCCGCCTCGGGGTTGGTTACCAATAAGTTGGTTTGGGCACTTAAGGGCGTTATGGCCCACAAGGTGATAAATGCTATTGCGACCGACTTCATGAAAAACGCGTTTGAATAATCAAAAATAGAATTTAATTATCCAAATCGCGAGGAAGTCGAAAAAAAACAATCGCTTACAGGCCCGAGCTGATCAAAAACGTGGTAGCAAATGCGACGATAGCGTACAATTCCGGGAATACCGCCAATACCATCGTTTTGCCGAATACGTCATAACCGGCGCCGATGCCGGCGATACCGTTGGCGCATACGCGGCCCTGCTGAATAGCCGAGATCAAGCCTACAACACCAAGGATAAAACCAGATGCAAATACGGCCATACCCTGTATGATGGTCATATCAGGACTAACCACGCCGGAACTGTTGACGATAAAAAAGCCGGCAAAACCGTACAACCCTTGCGTGCCGGGCAAAGCGCTCAACAGCATGTAATTGCCGAATGCACTGTCATTTTTCTTCAACGCGCCGATGGTCGCATTACCGCCGATGGAAACGCCTATAGCGCTGCCGATGCCTGCCAATCCAACCATTAAACCCAGGCCGATATAGGCCAGAATTACAGAAGTACCCATTTACGTTGCGTTTTGATGTTTAGTATCTTGTTTTTTGCGGGAAAATGGCGCGTACGCCTTGCCGCCCCCCGTAAAGCCGGCATTTTTATAAAATTCTACAAAAGTCAGACGCATGGGGTGTACAAAAGACCCCAGCATGGCCAGCATCATATTGGCCCCGTGGCCTACAATCAAGAATATGACGAATAATATCGGCCCCAAAATGGGGATGCTGTCTTTGATCTGCAAGGAGATAGTGTTGACCACAAATCCCAATATGGCGCTCGACATGCCCAGCGCAAAAAGCCGGATGTAACTGAGCAAATCGCCGAAAAACCCGGTGATGCCGTATAAGTCCCACAATCCTTTCCCAATGCGCCCCAAAATGCCCATCTGCATGTCGCTGAAAAACATAATGAGGGCTACGCCCAACCAGGAGGTGTAAGTGGATATCGGAGCGGCCATTTTCAGGTAGCCGATATCCAGCAGGCTGACCAGCAGAATGATCCAGCCAAACGGCGGCAAGGAGGAAAGGAACCCCGATTGCCGTATGCGGTTGACACCTTGAATGAATAAGCCGAATAGTATCTGCACTACGCCCAGCGCCAAGGCCAGCGTGAATATCTGGTTGCTGTCGAGCATGTATTCCTGGATTTTGCCCAGCCATGCGTATTCTTTGCCTAGCAGGCTTAAGCCGAATACCGTACCGCCCAATAATCCGAAAAAGATGGTAGAGACACTCAAAAATTGCACCAGCGTCAGTATCGGGCGCAAGTCTTTTTTAGCCTTGCGTTTGTACCAGATAGCGGCCAGCAGCAAGACCAGTCCGTAGCCGGCATCGCCGAGGCAAAACCCGAAAAACAGCATGAAAAACGGCGCAAAAAACGGCGTCAGGTCGAGTTCGCCGTAGTCGGGCAGGGAGTATAATTCGCCGATAGGCTCAAAGAGTTTGCTGAAGCGTTTGTTTTCGAGCAAAATCGGCGGCGTCTCATCGGGAGCAGGGCGGTCGGCCAGGTATACGATGTCTTTCTTATCGCAAGCGGCGGTAAGTTCTTTTTCTTTTGAAACGGGGACAAATCCTTCGAGTACCATGACGTGGTCTTCCGCTGCAGATCGCGTAAAAGCCAGCACCTGCTGCCAGTCGACTTCTTCGTCTATCGCGGCCTGGGTTTGCTTCAACAGCGGCAGGTATAATCCGGTATATCTGTCCAGGGTTTGTTCGATTTCACTCAACCTGGCCTCTGTCTGCAATCGCGCAAGGCTTAGTCCTGCCGGATCGCGCACGGGCAGGGGCAGTTCCTCGGCATCAATATCGGGTTTTTCGCCGGAGCGGGTAAACGCCACAAAATATTGATCGGGCGGATTCTGGGATATCACCGACAGGTAGTGGTTGTCTTCCCATTCGGGTTTGTATTTGCTGATTGGGGATGTAAAAAAATGCAGTTCCCAGCCTGCTTCCGCCAGTTTTTTAATAGTATCGAGTGAAAAATCTCCCCAGTTAGACAACGCGGCGGCTTCTTTATCAAAAAGCGTAAGTTGGTGTTTGTTCCGTTCTATTTCTTCCTGTAATTCTCTGATTTCGCGGGCCAGCGCTATGCCGTCGGGTTCGGGTTGCGGACGTTCGCCTTCGTGGGGCGGCACCTCGCGTTTTTCGAGCAGGCGGATGGCGGCAGCTACTTCCTTGCGCAATTGGGCCCGCTCGCCCATATCGGTGATATTGGCTTCGGGTTTGGGTTTGACATGTACAACGCCCAGGTCGCGCAATACTTCGAGGAAAGCGTCGTAGTCCGCATAGTGGACTAAAAAGGCGTATTTGCGCATCGGCGTAATCATACCGCGTTGCCGTTTGATTCGGCGGAAAGCCGGTTTTTGACAATCTTCTGGGCCGATTTGGCCAGGTTTTCTTCGTCTTCCAAAAAGCGCTTGATCTTGAGAATCGCCAGTTCGTATCCCGGTATCTGTACTTTTTCGTACAGGTTCACCTTTTGCGTGGTTTTCTTGCGCGCCCGGTCGAGTAGTTCCATGGTGCGCAGGTAAAAAGTTTTTTCTATAGCGATGAGGGCCAGTTCTTTTAAAATAGCGACCCCTTCGGCATACCAATGGGGGTTATTAAACAAGCTGAAGGGCGCCAGTTTGAAATGGATTTGTTTCAATACGGGGATATGCACGCCGGCAATTTTTCGGCTGGTCATTTCTACTTTTTCTACAGCGATCAGCGAGGCGTCAAATTCTTCCCACAACCGCACCATCACTTCGTAGTCGGCCATGCGGCGCTCCAGGGCGGCTTCGCGGGCAGCGGCTTCGTCGCGGGCGCGTTTGACCTCTATGCGCAGGGCGGCCTCCTTGTTTTTCAGGGTAGGCAGCGCCTTCTGCCGGATGCGCAACTGCCTGTTGAGATCCTGGAGGGCGGTTTTGTTGTATTGAAATTTAATTGCCATACCTGCCTAATTTTCCGGCCAGTATTTGTCTACAAATTCCTGTTTGATGCCCACTTCCGATGGGGAGAAGTGTTTGCCAAACAACTCCCAGGAGGTGGTAAGCATATCTTCCGTGTCGATATTGACGTCGATAGCGAGCAGTTTGTCGGCGTATTCGCGGGAGAAACTCAGCGTGCGCTCGTCGTAATCGGTAAGGTCGAAGCCGTTTTCGAGTTTGGTGCGGGCGTTGGCGGCGTCGGCATACAAACGGATGGCGGCGTTCATCACCTGCGGGTGGTCGGTGCGCGTTTTTTTGCCGATCACCAGTTGGCGCAGTCGCGACAGGCTTCGGAACGGGTCGACGATTACCTTGCCGATGTCGGTATCGCGGCGCAGGAATAGCTGCCCTTCGGTGATATAACCGGTATTGTCGGGGATGGCGTGGGTAATGTCGCCGCCCGACAGCGTCGTTACCGCAATGATGGTGATGGAGCCCCCGCTTTCGAATTGCACGGCTTTTTCGTACAGCTTGGCCAGGTCGCTATAGAGCGAACCGGGCATCGAGTCTTTTGAAGGAATCTGGTCCATGCGGTTTGATACGATACTCAGCGCGTCGGCGTAAAGCGTCATGTCGGTGAGCAGCACCAGCACTTTTTCATTTTTGTCTATGGCGTAGTATTCGGCGGCGGTCAAGGCCATATCGGGCACCAGCAGGCGTTCTACTGGCGGGTCTTCGGTGGTATTGATAAAACCCACGATGCGGTGCATAGCGCCGGCATTTTCGAATACTTGTTTAAAAAACAAATAGTCGTCGTTGGTCAGGCCGATACCGCCGAGGATAATCTTGTCGGCTTTGGCGCGCATGGCCACGATGCCCATCACCTGGTTAAACGGCTGGTCGGGGTCGGCGAAGAAGGGGATCTTCTGGCCCGTCACCAGGGTATTATTGAGGTCGATACCGGCGATACCGGTGGCGATGAGTTCGGAGGGTTGGCGGCGGCGCACGGGGTTGACCGAGGGGCCGCCGATTTCGCGTTCTTCGCCTTCGATTTCGGGGCCGCCGTCGATAGGTTTGCCGTAGGCGTTAAAAAAGCGCCCGCTGAGTTCGTCGCTCACGCGCAGGCTGGGGGGCCTGCCGTAAAAGATCACCTCTGCATCGGTGGGGATGCCGTCGGTGCCGGCAAAGACCTGGAGGGTCACCTCGTCGCCGATGATCTTTACTACCTGGGCCAGGCGGCCGTTCACCAGGGCCAATTCTTCGTAGCTCACGCCTGCAGCGCGCAGCGTACAAGTGGCTTTGGTGAGCTGGTCGATTTTGGTATAAATCCGCTGAAAAGCTTGGGTTTCCATCAGGCGATTTTTCTTTCTGCCAAAATATCCATTAAAGCGGCTTCATTCTCGCGGAATGCCGCCGATTCGAATTCCAAATAGTTCATCTGGCGCAATTGGTTAATGATGCGCTTGAAATACGGGTTGACTTCCTCGTAGCCGTCGAAGCGCAAGGGCGTATTGCACACCTCCATCACTTTTTCGAGCATATAGCGCTGGCGAGCCATGGGCGTACGGGCGTCAACGGCGTCGAAGGCGTCTTGCTGGAGGATCACTCCATCGACCACCTCGGATTTCCAGTAGGTGAGGTGGTAGTCGACCGACACGCCGTCGTCGCCCAGGATGTTGATCTGTTCGGCGGCTTCTTTGCCGCGGATCAGGATATTTTTCATTTTCAAAACCTGGTCTACCCAGTTGGGGGCGATCTGTTCGTTCAGATAGCGTTGCAATTCGGGGTATTCGAGGTATTTCGAATAGCTATCGATCGGGTCGATGGCAGGGTAGCGCTTGCTGTCGGCGCGTTGCTGCGACAAGGCGTAAAAACAGCGGGCCGCCTTGCGCGTCGATTCGGTGACGGGCTCCTTAAGGTTGCCGCCTGCCGGCGATACGGTGCCGATAAAGGTGATAGAGCCGGTTTTGCCGTTGTTGAGGTAGACGATGCCGGCGCGGGCATAGAAGTTAGAAATGATCGCCGACAAGTCCATCGGGAAGGCGTCGGGGCCGGGTAGTTCTTCCAGGCGGTTCGACATCTCGCGCAGCGCCTGTGCCCAGCGGGAGGTGGAGTCGGCCAGCATCAGTACTTTGAGGCCCATAGCGCGGTAGTATTCGGCGATAGTCATGGCGGTATACACCGACGCTTCGCGGGCTGCCACCGGCATATTCGAAGTGTTGGCAATGATTACCGTGCGTTCCATGAGCTTGCGGCCGGTCCAGGGGTCGTCGAGTTCGGGGAACTCCATAAAGAGGTCCACGACTTCGTTGGCGCGTTCGCCGCAGGCGGCCACGATAACCACGTCGGCTTCGGCCTGCTTTGACATGGCCTGTTGCAATACCGTTTTACCGCTGCCGAAAGGCCCGGGCACGAAACCGGTGCCGCCTTCCACGATAGGGTTGAGGGTATCGATAGTGCGCACGCCTGTTTCGAGGAGTTTGAACGGGCGCGGTTTTTCGCGGTAGGCTTTGATGGCTCTTTTGATCGGCCAGCGCTGCACCATGGTGATATTGTGATCGCGGCCGTTGGCGTCGGTAACAATGGCTATGGTGTCGTGGATGCCGTGGTCGCCGGCTTCGGCGAGCCATTTGAGGGTATATTTGCCATCCATCACAAAAGGCACCATAATGCGGTGGACGACCGCGTTTTCCTGCACTTCACCCAGCCAGTCGCCGGCGGTAACCTGAGCGCCGACGGCTGCGACCGGTTTGAAATCCCAGGTTTTTTCGGCATTCAACGCCGAAGTATAATCGCCCCTGCGGAGGAAAATCCCGGTCATGGTATCGAGGTTGTGCATGAGCCCGTCGTAGTTACACGACAAGACGCCGGGGCCGAGGGTGGCTTCGATCATGTGGCCGGTGAATTCTACCGGCAATCCCACGCGCAATCCGCGGGTGCTTTCGAAGACCTGCACATAGGCCAGATCGCCTTTTATTTTAATCACCTCGGCCATAAGGCGCACGTTATTGTGCTGAATATAGCACACTTCGTTTTGCGCCACGGCGCCTTCATAGCGCACGATAACCAGGTTGGCAATAATACCGGCTACTTGTCCGGTAGCGTAAGACGACTTGCTCATATGGTAGCAAACTCGTTAGTAAATTCAAAACTGTGTTCCAATCCGTGTACCAGGCGTTCGAAGCTTTCCCGGCCTTGTACGTTATCCAGCGGGCTCCACCGGGTTATCAGCTGCAATTTGAGCGTAAAACCCAACAGTACCTCTATTGTAAAGTAATTAAAAGTATTCAAATCATCGATATACTGCCAGCGCAGGCGGTCGATGCCCATTTCGCGTTCGATGGCGTTGTCTTCGTCTTCGAGTTGCAACAGGCGTTCAATCACGGGATATTCTCCTGCTACGCCGAAATCGCGGGCATGGCTGCTGCGCAGTTGTTCGGTCAGCGAGTAGTCGCCGATGAGTTGTCCTTCGAGCGAATAGCCGAAGCGGCGGGCGCTGAGCGCTGCCAGGATGTTGCGGCGGTCGCGTTCAAAGGAAAACCAATCGTGCAGGAAGCCGTCGCTATTACTTAGCAGGTGATCGTAATATCCTTTGGCGAGTTGGTTTTCCCAGCTCATGCCTGCTATCAGGGGGGTATCTTGCTGGAAAGCGGTAATCAACTCGCGCATATAGGCGGGCAGGAGTTCGGGTTCGCGCAGGTCGGCCTCCATCATATCCAGTGAAAAAACGCCGCGGTCGTCGAAGTTTTCGGGACGTTTATGCAGGAGGTTGAGCAGGTTGCGGTTATCTATATCGAGGAAAAGCAACTGGAGTTGGTGGAAATCGTCGGGATGTAAGTTAGCGCGTATATCCTCGCGAAAAACTTCAGCCGGGAAAGGCGGCTTGGCCTGTTCCAGAACTAGTTCGGGCAGGCCGGCAACGAGGTAATAATATGCTCTTTTTTCCAACATCATCAGGTAGCGTGCCTTTTATTCAATTAACTGCCGTAAAGCATCTTAGCCGTATGCGGCCGCAGGTAAGCGCGGAAAAAGCGCTCGAAATCATCGGCGGTAAACGACACCACGTAGCTGCCGTCGGCGGGACCGATTCGGAAGCCGTCGACGAGCCGGTTATCGAATTTGAGTTCCAACCCCTTGTTGAGTAATTGGCGGGTATGGGCGGTAAAATAGGCGTCCATTTGTTCGCGTTCGCTTTCGGGCAGCAACAAAGCCAGATTGACGGCGCCGCCGTCGGGATGCCATTGCTGAACCATCGTTTCGATAATCTGTCGCAGGAAAGATTTATCGGTAAAAACCCGGTCTAACGGCTCTGTCAGCAAGTGGGTAGAGATGAGCTGGGCGATTTCCTGTTTGAGGCCGCTCACGGCCTGCCGGCCCGACAGTTGCAACTCGGAGGTTACGTTGCGGCGCATTTCTTCGGCGGCTTCGGCAGCTTCCTGGCGGGCGCGTTCGGCTTCACGGCGGGCGTCGCCTACGATGTCTTCGGCCTGGGCGCGCGCTTCGGCCAGGATGGCTTCCGCTTCCTGGCGGGCACGCTCTACCCCTTCGCGGTAGATTTTGTCGGTTAGCTCCTGTAATTTGGCTTCCATGCCTGTTTCTTTAGTGAACTTGCCATTATCCTATCTAATCAGGCAGCCAAGATACAGGATTTTTTGATCTAAGATCAAGGCAAATTGGGTTGATTTTATCCGCGATGGCGGATGATTTTTGGCAT
>DAINSQ010000002.1:0-11754 GCA_036741235.1 Saprospiraceae bacterium
AAAAGCGGCTGCCAGCCCCGCTTCATTCACGTCGGCTACCACCAGCTGAAAATTATTAGCCGCCAGTTCGCCCGCAAAGTGCCTGCCAATCCCGCTGGCGGCGCCGGTTACGATTGCTACCATATTTCAGGAAGTAAACCCACAATAAAGTGGTTTGAGAAAATATTACAAGACAGTCATTTTTACGATACTTCATCCTGATTGTCCTGCAAATCACTGAAATCTGTGTGTGCAGCCCAGCCAAATATGTCGGCGTAGGCTTTGTATACATCCGGCAAATATTCCAGAAAACGATCAGGGAAGGTAAAAAACAGGGTTACACTAACCGGAAATATTTCTATCCCATCGAGGTTGATGTATTTGTGAATGGCTTCTTTGCTGAAACCGCTCACCGCTTCGAGTAGCTCCCAGCTTTCTTCCGATAGATGTGGCCAGTTCAGATCGGGGTATTTCAGCCGGAATACCTTGGCGTATTCGTGCAGACCAATGTGGTAGTACTGACCGGGTTCTACCACCGCCCGCATGAGCGGTTCAGCAGCAAGCAGCACTACGCCGTCTTCTTCATAGATTTCAGACGTGTGAAATTGGGTGGGATGCTGGGGGGTAGGGAACGGCTTGGGATAGATGACGATGTTTTCAAACTTGGGAAACAAAAAGTCATCCTGGTAAAACGTGAGTTGCACGGCGCTGGCGCCAATTACCAGTTTAATATCCTCCGGCACTACCTCGGCGCCCTGCGGCATAAATTCCTGTGCCAGGTTAAAAAGCGCTACTCGTTGCCGAAAACGCTGCTTCTCGGCGTCCGACAGATTGTTGTAAAAAGACATCCGCTCCAGCAATGGCCACAAATCTTTGTCGGGCTCCGGCGGATAACGGCGATACCACCACCAGTTGATCTGCGGGCTGAGTGTGTATATTAACGTCAATATTACGACGTTGGGTATCAGGTAGGTGGCATATGTGCCGTCGACTTCCCAGGCCAGGTACAATAGTACGGCTGAAAGCAGAATAAATGGCAATGAGAGGATACTTGCAGGCATTTTTTTGAAGGGTTATGAAGGGTTATGAGGGGTTATGAGGGGTTATGAAGGGTTATGCGACTGAAAGCGAACGAAGTGAGTCCCGACTAAATGTCGGGGGAGTCCCGTACTGACCAAAGGGAAGTCGGGAAGGGGTTATGAGGGGTTATGCGACTGAAAGCGAACGAAGTGAGTCCCGACTAAATGTCGGGAGAGTCCCGTACTGACCAAAGGGAAGTCGGGAAGGGGTTATGAGGGAAACATCGCCTTAAACCCACAGCCAAGTTCGGATTTCTTCCGCAAACATAAAAATACATTGTTGCAGGCCGGTTTTCCAAATAAGCGAAAGAAAAAATTATTGGGGGCTATTGCCTGAAACAAAAAAAGTTGATACATTTGCACTCGCTTATTGAAAGAGATAAGCAATCGGTATGGTAGCTCAGTTGGTAGAGCACAGGACTGAAAATCCTGGTGTCGGCGGTTCGAGCCCGCCCCGTACCACTTCTTCAGGACGCTTTCGGGCGTCCTTTTTTGTTTTTGCCTGGTTGTTTTTATCTTACCGCTCATTTTTACACAAAAACGAAAAACCATGGCAGCTTCCGAAATTTCCAGTACTCAAAAGCAAATCTTTAATACCCTTGCGCTGGCCGTCGGCATCTTGTTCCTGTACATGATATTTGAAGTGCTGTTCACCGACCGTTTTCCCAATCCCGTTTTGGTGTTATTGCTGCCGGGGATCACTTTTGTGATGATGCTTGTATCGACTTTTCGATTATTATTACAATATCCGAAAGGAACGACGGCGACTGCTACCAGAAAGTTCCTGCTATTTCAGGGCTGGTATTACCTGCTTATGTTCATGGTGGGCTCATTTGCTCTTTTCGTGCTTATTGGAAAAAAAGAAGTGACGCAAGAGATGGCGGAAGAAAAGAGTCGATGGGAGAATCCGGCCTTGTATCATTACCTGGTTTTTGACGAAGTAATTGAAAAAGTGATGGTTGAAACGGTAGGGCTTACCTGTGCAACAACGTTGTTGGAAGACGGGAAAACAGCACGTTTTCTGATACCTGCTACCGATGTATTCCAGACTGGCAAACCCCTGCTATTAGAAGTTGGCGTTGTGCAGGAAGGCCGCGTAAGATCGTATGAATTCGACAATTTTATCTACAACCCCCCGCCGGATACCTTTTATGTTAAATTGGGAGAATAACCGGTCTGGGCAATAAAAATCAGCATCCCAACAAAGTTTGGCAAAACGCGGAATTATCTTTATCCTTGTGCATAAACACATGCGTTATGTCCAAACCGCTGACCTTTTTCTGCATCTCTTTTTTCTTCAAGGGTGAAGATTTTCTGAGGGCCATCAAAGCCGCCGGCAATACGGTGTATTTGCTCACCAAAAAAAGCCTGGAAAACGAACCCTGGCCGCGGGAGTCGATCGACGAGTTCTTCTACATGGAAGACGACCACAACTCGCCCGAAAATATCGGCAATATAGGCCGGGGAGTGGCGTGGTTGCTGCGCAGCCGGAAGATTGACCGCATTGTGGCCCTCGACGATTTTGATGTGGAAAAGGCGGCCTATTTGCGTGAGGAATTTCGCATACCGGGTATGGGGCAGACCACGGCCCGCCATTTTCGCGACAAGCTGGCTATGCGCACCAAGGCCGCAGAGGCCGGTATTCGCGTGCCGGCATTCAGCGGGCTTTTTAACGACGAAACTATTCATGAGTTTACGCAGCGGGTATCGCCGCCCTGGGTGGTAAAACCCCGCGGAGAAGCCTCTGCCACGGGTATCAAAAAGGTGCACGACGCCGATCAGCTCTGGCGTATCCTCGAAGAAATCGGCGACGACCGCCATCGCTATCTCATCGAACAATTCCGCCCCGGCGATGTATACCACGTCGATTCGCTGTGCCTCAACGGCAAGGTGTTGTTCAGCCGCGTATCGCAATACCTGAGTACGCCTTTTGAGGTGGCCCACGGCGGCGGCATCTTCCGCACCCGTATAGTTGAATACGGCAGCCCCGACGACCTGGCCCTGCAGCAGTTTAATGAAGAGGTGCTCACCGGTTTTGGCATGCAGTTCAGCGCCTCGCATACGGAGTTTATCAAGTCGAATGAAGACGGACAGTTTTATTTTCTCGAAACTTCTTCGCGCGTGGGCGGCGCACATATTGCCAATATGCTCGAAATTTCGGCAGGTATCAGTATGTGGGCGGAATGGGCCAAAATTGAACACGCTATGGCCCACGATCTGCCCTATGAATTGCCCCCGATACGCTACGACTACGCCGGTATCCTGATTTCGCTGGCGCGACAGGAATACCCCGATTCTTCACAGTTTAATGACCCGGAAGTGGTTTGGCGCCTGCACAAACGGCACCACATCGGGCTAATTCTCCGATCCGATAACCCCGGCCGCATCCTGGAGTTGCTCAACGACTATGCCCCGCGGGTGGCCCGCGATTATCTCGCCGTGGGGCCCCCTAAAGATAAACCCACGCACTAGGGGAAGCGTTAATCCTTACTTTTGAATTGTTGGCGGTCAGTGATCTCAACTGTGATTTCTACTTTGCGGCGTCTTATGGCAGGCAAATCGTATAACCCGGATGCATTTTGATCGTCAGAAGGCGCCTGCGGGCTATTGCGCTGGATGATCGTCAGGTCGCCGTTTTTAATATATGGCGCCAATTCTCCTTTGTTGTAATTATTGAAGGTATTGCGTATAGTATTTATTCGATTTTCAATAATTCTTCTCCTTAATGTCGTATTTCCCTCAGAAATCGCGTTGAATCCCTCAACGTATACATCTACTTTGCCGCCTTTTTTGAGTTCGGCAGATATAGTTGACATCGTTTGAGAAAAATATTCATAACCTATTCGAAGATCCTCGTCAAAAAACCGGGTTATGGCCTGGACTGCATTGCTGTTGTTTAATTTTTCAATATAGCTAATGTATTCGTTTTTTCTTTTTAAATACGCCCGGTATTCCGTTTCGTAGTCTCTAAGCGCCGATTTCTCCGGCGATTGGTGGTCGAAGTACAGGGTGAAGTACGACGACGGTGGCAGGGCAGGATTCTGCACTGCGGAGGGCGTCATGTTCAGGTTGACGGCATATTGGGGCCGTTCGAGGGCAAAGCCGGCGGAACCGGGTTCAAAGCCGGCTTTGTCGGCAGTAATTGTATAGTTTCCAGCGGGTACGCTAAATTCAGCTTTATTGCTTTCTCTGCCGGTGTTTTTTTGCGCGATTTGTTCCAAGCGTCCTCCCTCACCTTGCATAAATAGCACTAAATCTACATTATTAAGCGGTTGGTTGCCGCTGTATACATTCACGGTTAGGTCTAGTATGCGGGGTTCATCAGCAGGCTTTTGATCCAAGCGCGAAGGCGTCAGACTCACTGTCATGCTGCCTGTGAGCCAATCACGGCTGGTAAATCGTCCGGTGTAGGGCCGGTAGCCATAGGCTGTAACAGACAAGGTTCCCCCCGAAGGATTTTTATTGGCGGTTACCAGGCGAAAGCCGCCATCTTTTTTGGCTATGGCTGCTCGAGGCGTTTTTTCGTTATCGAGGGTGTATTCAACGCGAATGTCAGCGGTTTTTATGGGTGTATCGGCATTATCATCCAGCAGTATGATATCGAGGTAAGATGAGGTAACCGTATTGATATTAGTCTTTTTTAAATCAATATTGCGATCGGCAGGCGGACGCAATTTGTCGGGCACGATGACCTCCCAGACCTGAGTATGGGCAATGGTGAGCTCGGCAACAACCGTACGCGTGCGTGGAGTAAGCAGGCGCAAGCGCAGGCTATCGGTACGCATATCCTGGTCGAGGCGCAAGGGCTTGCGCAACACGAGGGTATCGGAGCCCTGCCCCGGCCTGACAGCGGCGGCTGCGATAGTAAAGCCCCTGGGTACATCGCCTTTGTCGTTGAGCGGGGCCAGGTCGAGGCGCAAATCGGCGTGTTCGGCGGGGTCGTAGTAATAGTCCACTACCACCGGTAATGCGCCGTTGGTACTTTCCAGCACCCGCACATCGAGAATGCGTGAAGCTTTGATGCCAAGCAGGGTTTCGAGGTTGGGCGCATAGCGCAAGTTGGTGAAATAGGAGCTATCGCTAAGCTGTATCAATTGCCGGTAGTATGCTTCGGCCGAATCGCGTTGTTCGAGGTAAAAGTGGGTAAGACCTATACCGTGAATAGCTTCCAGGTTGATTAAGGTTCGTACATCGATATATGGTTTGGCGGCTTGCCGGAATAAAGCCTGTACCCCCGGTAATACGTCAATGCCGGCTGAGTCCTTCAGGAAGGCCATATATTGCTTATGAGCAGTATTGTAATATACTTTGGTCCGGTTCTCGTACGCCAATGTATAGGGCGTACTTCTAGTTGCAATAGCTTTCCGGAATAATTCTACGGCGGATGTGTCTTTGGTTTGATCCCATTGTTTTACGCCCAGGTTGTTGTAAATGACGGCGCTATCAGCTTTCAGGGTTTCTTTTACAAAGAATATATTTCGCAAGCTGTCGGGGTGGCCGGCGCATTGGCCGAAGGCGATGTGGCAAAGGGTATCGGTACCCGACAGGCTGCGCATGATGCCCAGTAGTGCCAGGAAAACTGTTGTAAGCCCCGCTGACCACCAGAATTCGGGGGTGAAGAAAGGCCGAGGAGGCGGCAGAGGACGATCTGGGGCGCCTGGGAGGCTTTTGGCCAGGAAAGTTTGCAGATCATCGCCGCCGATATGCTTTTTCTGCGTGCCGCCGCCTTTAATAGCTACGCTGCCTGTAGTGCCGGTATGCCGGCCCACAACCTGATTGAGTTCCGCTTCCTGTTTTTTGGTAATAATACCTTGATCGAGCAAGTATTGAATGGCCTCTTGGCCGGCCCTGTCGTCGGGGTTGATGGCAAACTGCTGGATGGCCAGATTGGTTTGGGCCTCCAGGTTGGCATGACCGTTGCGGGTATTATTGACTACGGCTTCCAACTCTTCCTTCACCGCATGGCGCGCCAGCTTTTCTGCTTCCGGATCGAGGTTTTCGAGCAATGCTTCGCGCAAGCGCGGGTCGAGGCGGCCGGTTTGCAGCCAGGGTATACGCGATAGTTTGAGGAGGTTGTCATAGTTGACAACTACGCCTTTGGGCGCCAGCGCTTTGCCGATGGCAAGTGTGATTTCCCAGGTTGGCAAGGGATAAACCGCCAGTGCGCGAAGCCACAAGAACAACACGGGATCGCCTGCGAGGTATTCTTCGTAGTCTTTCAGGTCGCGCCAGCGGCGGTAGTTGATGTCGGCGTCGTAGCGGCGTTTTTGTTGTATGGATTCCCATTGGCTGTATACCAGGGGCAAGTCTTCGGTTTCGAGGCCGGCTTCAACGTAAACCGCCGCGTCGCCAAGCCCGCGTATATCGGCGGGAAAGAGCGCAAAAAACTGATAGAGTACGCCTTCGCGGAAAGTCCACGATTGTGGTGGCAACGGCGTAAGCAGGAGGCGGTGTCGCCAGGCCCGCAAACCTGCCAGGTAGTCGGCCCGCAAGCGGGGGCGGTCGCCGGCGTAGGGGTCAAGCAAGGCATGAGCATTGCCCATTACCACCAATCGGTGCTCGGGGTACAAACGCTGCAATACCTCCAGCGAGATGCCGGAAGGATAGGCGCTGTTCCAGAACCGGTGAAAATCGGTATCGTAGTAAAATATATCGAGGTGTACATCCTGCGAGCGCAATTGAGAGGTAAGGTATTGGAACAAGCGGGTTTGATGGCTGAGGTGCGTTTGTTCGTCTACCAGCATCAAATAATCTGTTGGCCGGGTATTATACCGGAATCGGAATACCGGGAATCCGCCTTTGTTAATGGTGGCTCGCACGGTAGCCGGCACGTCTACCAACTGGATCAATCCTTCCTGGCGCAGGCGGAAGGCGTCGGCCAGGCGATATTGCTCGCGAGAGGGTTTGATATGGCCGTCGAGGTTGCGCCAGGGAATAAAATACGGCGCCCTGTCAACTGACTCGAATTTGGCAGCCTGGGGCGGCGGCGGCGGTTTGGGCGCTTCGCGCATCATCCATTTGGTCCATAAAAACAAAATAGCGAGGGCCAGCAAAAACATGGCGATCGTGGCGCCCCAACCGAATACGGCTGTAGCGCTGTAGGCGTCTTCATAAAGTGGGAATGCAGGTAAATAGGCCTTTTCGCGACCTATGTCCACTACTTTGGTAAAGACCGATTCGCACCAGCCAGAAGCCGTTGTGTCGCTAACGGTTAGCCTAATGGTATAGCGTATATTATTATCAAAGCGGTGGCTAACGGCAATACCGCTGCCTGTGCTGCCGTCGCCAAAATCCCATTCATAGTCGTAGCCTTTACGGTCTATTACTTCGGCTTTGAAATCGATCAGCAGCGAATCGCGCTTATTTTTTTGAATGACGATATCTTTGATTGAAGGCGGCGAAGCGCAGTATAACCTGACGAAGATATCGGCTTTCAGGGTGTCCTGTTTTTTTCGATGGTAGGCAAACAATCGGACGGTTTTGTCGTAACTACCTGAAAGCGTGTCCCACACGAACATCCAATGGCGGGATGTATCGCGGCGTTCTATGGCGCCGTCTGCGGTAGCGCCGTCTATTTGTTGCCATTCCAGGCGGTAATTGAGGGAGTCTACATATTGGAAATGAGAAGTAAACAAAAACGTATCGCCCACGGCCACGCCCTTTTCCTGGCTGATAGACAATATTCCTGTTGCTTTTGCGCCTTTAATTTTCATTTCATAAATAAGAAACCCCATAAAAAGGGCGAGCAGCGCGCCCAGCAATGTCCAGACAGCGGGAGGAACGTACTGCCACCACCGCTTGCCCGGTGATAGGGGTAGCGGGACCTGCATATCGGCCCACCATAAGTCGAACAACTCGTAAAACCTGGCCTGCTCGGCGGCGCTTTTGGTAAGCACCGGGGCCAGCAGGAACTTGAGTCGTTGGGGTTCTTTTAAAAAGGCTTTGGCGGGGCCGTTGATCACTTCCCATACCCGCAGCCGCTCAGCGGGGGTAATTTGAAATCCCGAGAGTTCGAGTCGCTGAATGAGGCGCTCTACCGGCAGGTTGATATGTGCATCTAAAGGTTCCGTAAGGTGTATATTTAGAGCATGGTGCGGATAGCCTCCAGGTCCTCTTTTGTTTTTACCAAAATCGACAAATTATTGCGCAGTTGCGACTGCTGGGCGGCGGCGTCGAGCTCGAATATTTTTTCCATTTCCAGGATGCGCAGCCAGGCGATGAGTTCGGCGGTGGCCGGCGGCTTGCGCACGGCTTTTTGGCGAACGATTGTAAACTTTTCGATCAACTCTTCGAGCAGTTTGTCGGTGTATTGCGTAGCGCCGCCGAGTTGGGCTTTGGCAATTTCCAGCAATTGTTGCGGACTGGGGAATGGGATGTGGTAGAAAACGCAGCGTCGTAAAAAGGCGTCGGGCAGGTTTTTTTCCGAATTACTGGTGAGGATGAGCACGATGCGCTGTTCATTGCCCCGGCTTACACGGTAGTTGTCTTGTTCTTTGATAAAAAATTCGAGGTTTTCGATCTCGTTGAGCAAATCGTTGGGAAAATCGCGCGGCGCCTTGTCGATTTCGTCAATGAGCACCACTGAGCTTTGCGCTTTGCCTTCGATTCTGGTGTTGAACTTGCTTTGATCCACCGCTGTGGGGTTGGTCAGGGCAATGGCTTTGCCGAGGGCTTGCAGTTCAATAAAATCAGCGGTTTTCGGAGTGCCCTGCCCGTTCTCTCGTTTGATATTGGCGGCCTGAAAATGCCCGAGAGCGTCGTATAGGTAGAACAGGTCGCGTGAGGAAGAGGAAGTTTTGGTGTAAAACTCCAGCGGTCGAGGAGAAAAGTCATATTGGCCTTTGTCTTTGGCCAATTCGTGGGCCACTTTGAAAGCCAGTTTGGTTTTGCCTGTACCAGGTTCTCCGGTGAGCAGCAGGGGTTGATTGAGCGCGATAGCCAC
This sequence comes from Saprospiraceae bacterium, assembly GCA_036741235.1. Classification (GTDB taxonomy): domain Bacteria; phylum Bacteroidota; class Bacteroidia; order Chitinophagales; family Saprospiraceae; genus JABWBR01. Next base: position 9,001 of record DAINSQ010000002.1, read on the forward strand.
TTCTACGGCGTTGCGGAGGCCCTCGTCCATGATGTAGCGCTCAGGGTCGAAAGGGATAGTAAGGTTGGGAAGTATCCTGATTTTCATCGGATATAGCGTTTGTTATAATCGTCAATTATTTTGAGGAGGGCCATTTCTACGTCCTCCATGTAGAATTCCTGTTGGTCTTTGAAGTGTTCGTCCATCAGCATTTTGCGTTCGCGAGTGGTAGGGGCTATTTTCTTGTATTTTTCAAACCAGCGGCCGATGTCGCGCAAATCCACCATGTTGAGTTCGGGCAAAGCGTTGATGTCGTCGCTGTGCTGTACAATCGTTTCTACCTGGGTTTTGATGTCTTCGTCTGCTTCGTCATATTCTACTGCGAAAAAGAACAGGAAGGTGGGGAAATCGTCAGGTAGCGCAACTTTTGAAAATGTTGTGATAAACCACCCGGCGGCCTCGGGCGTTAGCCGGGTGTCCCAGTCGTATTGGCTGATGTGCAGATTAACACACACATAATCGCGAGCGGTGAGCCCCTGTAGTTTGGGGCTTCGTTCGGCGGCGTAATGAAGGTTGCGCTGCAGGAGCGGTTCGTGTTCGTTGACGGGGATGCTCAGTGCTGCGAAGAAGCTTTTGACGATGTTTTCTTTGTAAATATCGATCTGCCGGCTGAAGTCAAATGTCAATTCTATTTGCAAAGATTTGCACGAAGCGCTGAGTTCCGGGTTGAGGTAATCCAGCAGTCGCCCTTCGCGGTCGTAGGCGATGCGTTTGAACATGCCTTCGTGCGACTGCAATTCGCCGCCGTAGAGGTAGTAAAAATGTACTTTTTTGCCCGTTGCAGAGCTGAATATACGCTCAAAAGTATCGCTCTGATCCACTCTGTCGCATGTGTGGCAGTGGTATTCGTGCAGCGCGTCGCCGGCAGCGCCGGGCGCCGGCGCGCTTACGGCCGTCCGCACTTCGGTGATAAAAGCGAGCACGCCCTGATTGATGCGCTGAAGCGTTACGGTGTACTCCTCGCGGGTAAGCAACCCCTTGAAATAATCTGATTTGGAGGTGTTGAGGCGGGCCAGTTGAAGTTCTACTTCCGTCAGCTTGTCGGGGGCGTGCGATTGGGCCCACAGCTTGAGCGTTTCGAGGGCAAGATCGGTTTGGCCATCGACAAGATGTTGGTTAATATCACTCAAAGAAGGCGCCGGCATAGGCACTAAACTGCGTTTGTTTTTATTTCAACTGGTAAATTTAACAATATATCGGGCCAAATAATGCCCTTGTTGCATAAAACAAAACCTAATTTTGTGTTTTTATAATAAAAAAATCTTTTACACCTAAAAAAAATCATCCCATGCCGGCTATTCCCCGCCCTGTTGAAGGCGAATACAATCCTTACTACCGTTCGTATATCGAGCAAGTAAATGGCGACGATGCGTTGATGACACTTGAGGTACAACTATCTGATACGCCGCGTTTTATTGAGCGATTCCCGCTTGAAAAAGCGAATTACCGCTACGCGGAAAACAAGTGGACGCCCAAGGAGATTTTCCTGCACCTGCTCGACGCCGAACGCGTTTTTGCTTACCGCGCGCTGCGCATTGCCCGGGGCGATGAAACGCCAATGCCAGGCTTCGACCAGGATCAATATGTACCCGAATCTAATGCCGCCAAACGCAGCCTGGAAAGTATTGCCGAAGAATATATAGCGGTGCGCAATGCTACCCTGCAATTACTGCGCTACCTGAATGCCGATCAACTGTTGCGAAAAGGTGTTGCCAATAATAGCCCCGTAAGCGTGCGCGCCCTGGCCTATATCATCGCCGGCCATGAAAACCACCACCTCGGGGTGATCAGGGAGCGGTATTTATAGGTTGTTGCCGCGACTGTGCGACTGTGCGACTTTGCGCAACCTTACAAACCTACAACTTACAACCTACAACCCACAACCTACAACCTACAACCTACAACCCACAACATTTTTTTGCATAATTTCCAATTTGATTTATCTTTGCAAAACTTTTTCGGAAAGCATTAGGTTTATAACCGAAAATACGCCCTGCCCAGATGGTGGAATTGGTAGACACGCTACTTTGAGGGGGTAGTGCTCGCAAGGGTGTGCAGGTTCGAATCCTGTTCTGGGCACAACATAAGGTCATCTCGTTTTGCGGGGTGACCTTGTTTCTTTTGTCATTTCCCACCGCGTATGTTTGACTATTCAGAACGTAAACACTATATTAGCCCGCAAGCAATTTCTAACAGCAACAGGCAGTCGCACTTGATTCTGTAAAGCGTGCCCAAACCCAGCCGGAACTCAACCTCAGGTATAGCTCGACTGTCAACTGCAATAAAAGACCTGGCTTTATGCACAATACCCTGTTTCAGGACCTGATCGTCCTGCTCGGCTTTTCCGTTATTGTCGTATTTCTATTGCAGCGTTTAAACCTGCCGTCAATATTGGGCTTTTTGCTTACGGGTATTATTATCGGGCCTTACGGGTTGAGCCTGGTAGAAGGCGTTCACCAGGTAGAAACTATCTCTGAAATCGGCGTTATTTTGCTGCTGTTTGTAATCGGCATGGAGTTATCGATCAAACAACTGGCGTCTATCCGCAATACGGTATTTATCGGAGGATTTTTGCAAGTGGCGCTTACGGTAGTTGTTGCAGCTTCCATCTATAAATCACTGGGTAGCGGTTGGGCTGAAGCTGTTTTTGTCGGTTTTTTGTTTTCGCTTTCCAGCACGGCAATCATCTCACCATGTTCGCTCGCCGCATGCGCC
>DAINSQ010000002.1:11764-73688 GCA_036741235.1 Saprospiraceae bacterium
ATCGTATTAAAAATATTGCAGGATCGCAACGAGATAGCCGCGCCGCATGGCCGTAATGCGTTGGGTATCCTCATTTTCCAGGATATTATCGTGGTGCCCATGATGCTGGTCACCCCAATTCTGGCGGGGCAATCAGCCGATTTATTTACGGCTGTAGCCGAATTATCGATCAAATCGCTATTGGTCATCATTTTTACTTATGTCGGCGCCAAATACGTCGTACCTCGCATGTTGTACCTGATCGCTAAAACCAATAGCAAGGAATTATTTTTACTTACAACCATAACGCTTTGTTTTTTAGTGGCTTATATTACCAGTATTGCCGGACTGTCACTGGCGCTGGGAGCTTTTATTGCCGGACTTATTATTTCCGAATCTGATTATAGCCACCAGGCGAGCAGCACCATTTTGCCCTTCAGAGAGTTGTTTACCAGTTTTTTCTTTATTTCGGTGGGTATGCTGCTCGATATTACTTTTTTTATCGAGCATGCGGGTTTTGTGACGCTGGTTGCACTGGGCGTTTTAGCAGTTAAAACCGCTATTGCTGCTTTAGCTACCGCTTTTTTGAAATATCCGCCCCGCACTGTTTTGCTCACCGGATTCGCGCTTTTTCAAATAGGCGAGTTTTCTTTCATTCTGTCAAAAGTAGGTATTGAATACAAGCTGCTTACGCCGGAAATGAATCAGTATTTTCTGTCCATTTCTATTTTGACCATGCTGATGACGCCATTTGTAATGATGAATGCGGAAAGGCTTGCCTCGCTTTTCATCACTTCGCGCATGCAGAAAAAATGGGGTTTGCCGGCAACCCAACCGCCTAAAAACGGCAAAAAAGAAGGACTTGACGATCACCTGGTCATCGTCGGCTACGGCATCAACGGGACCAATGTGGCCAAAGCTGCCCAATATGCCAAAATTCCCTATGTCATTATTGAACTGGATGCTGGCATTGTTGCACAGGAAAAGAAAAAGGGTACGCCCATTATGTACGGCGACGCGATGCATAGCCATATACTGGAGTCGGTATACCTCAACAGAGCGCGGGTAGTTGTTGTAGCGATTTCCGACCCCCAGGCTACCAAAGCCATTATTGCCAATATCCGCAGCATATCGCAATCGGTATACCTTATTGTAAGAACCCGTTATGTAAAGGAAATCCAACAGCTTACCGTACTGGGCGCCGACGAGGTCATTCCCGAAGAATTTGAAACCTCTATCGAGATTTTCTCCCACGTATTGCACAACTACCTTGTCCCGATGGATGAAATAGATCATTTCATCGATACCATTCGGGCCGACGATTACAAGCTGTTCCGTTCGCCATCCAAATCACCCCGGACGCTATCATCATCCCGGATTCCCGATTTCAAGATCACCTGTGTGCGGTTGTTGGCCGACGGCGGCGACGTAGTCGGGAAAACCATTGCAGAACTCAATGTGCGACAAAACTACCGGCTCAACATCCTTGCTATACTCCGCAGAGGTAAAATGATCGAATTTGTCACGCCTGAAGAAAAACTGATGCAACACGATCAGGTGTTTGTAAGCGGCGCGCAGGAAGATATTGAAGCCTTCTATCAGTCTGTCGGTTGATCATTTCATCACAACATGGCCGATGGCGCATTCCAGGCATCGCTTGCGGTCGCAATATTTGTGTTTGAGTTGTAGCATCGCCTGCGATTGGTAGGCATGCGCGGCCTGCCAGCCCAGTTTTTTCCAGCCGTCGACGATGTGGTTGGACTCCGGCGGCAGAGCCTCCAGCAATTGCAGCGCCTTGTCGCGGTATTGCGGCTCGTGTTTGTGGGCGCCGTATAAAAACAGAAAAGGTACAATCGTATTGGCGGTAATAAGTTGTATCGCCTCCTGCCCCAGGGGTTTGGCCCGCCGTACTGAAGGTTTGTCGAAAACATAGTGATCGAGCCAATATAGCGATACGCGCAGGTCGAACAATTGCTCTATTTCTTTGTAATCGGCGGCGGCCAGGGTTTTGCTGAACAGGTGTTCGCTGCCGAAAAGCAGCGCCGACAACTGTGCCAGCCGGACGGTAGGGAAGTTGGCGGGGCGCAGGCGCAGGAATTTCCACATGGCCGGCGCAATGGGCGTAAGTTGGTATTTTTTACTCAAAAAGCGGTATTCTTCGCTCAGGCGCCGGGGATAGTCATCTGCAAATGCGACGTCGAGCATGCCGGCTTGTCCAAACAAAAGGGCTTCTATTTGCAACAGACTGCTGCGGTGTTTGGCGATCAGTTTGAGCGGCAGCGACCGCGCCAGCATATCAAAAGGCGCGGCGTTGATATTGGTGCCGAAATTGGCGGCCAGCGACTGGTAAAACACTTCTTCCCAATCATAAGTAGCGGCTTCAAGGCGCTCCGCCAGCCGGGCGGTTTTCTCCTCCAGCCGCTCCACCAGCAGCCGGTCGAGCCAAAGCGCCCTGGTGGTATCGTCTACCGCTCCGAAGTGCGGCTGACAGGGTATCCAGTATTCGGCGTGCATCAATTGAAGGTACGTGCCGCTAAGCCGCGGCGGAATGCGCCGCCTGAGTTCCAGGCAGGCCAGGCGCTCGCCATTGGCCCTGAAGACGGGTTTGTCTTCTTCCAACACCACGTGCAGTATCACGTTGTCGTAAGCCGCGTCGTGCTGGTGGCCGTGTTGGAGCCACTCGGAAGCGCGCAGGTGCATTTCCACATTGCCTGCCCACAGCGTATCGTCTATGCGCACGCGGGCATGCAGAAAATCAGGGCCGGCATGGCGGTTGTACTCACCCGGCTCAACAATGACCAGGGGCCTCCCGTCGGTAGTGGATAAATCGATCAGGTCAAACCGGCGCGTACGCCAGAGATAGTGCAGAAAGTCCTCTTTCATTTTCACTTGTTTTTTGGCCAACAAAATGATGGATGATACTACAAAGGCAGGTTTTCGTATTGGAAAAGCAGGTTCAAGATAAGGGGTTTTAGCAGGAGATGAAAGAGGATGCCCCAAGTTTTTTTTGCGGTTGTCGACTGTCGATTTCTTACCTGACGCCTTCGCGCACTACTTTCATGGGAATGCCGATGCATTTTTTTTCCATGTAGCTCAGCATGCGTTCCATAAGTTCGCGGGCGGCGGGGTCGAGTGTTTGGACTTCTTTGCGGAATACCTCGTTGATGACCTTGTCTTTTACGGCTTTAATTTCGGTGGGGATGTTGCGCATCGCTAATTCCATTTGGCGTTGGCGCCAAATAGCCGGGAAGGCAGAAATGTGTTCCGACAGCAGGATGCGAGCTTTGTGGAGTTCTCGTTTGCGGAAAGAAAGGTTGTCGTGGGCTATGTGACGCAGTCCTTCTATTTCTATATATTCCATATCAAAATTGGCGGCCGTTTCATGGGCTACATTATGGGGGATAGCCAGGTCGATAACTACTTTTTTGCCTGTTTCACCGTTGAGCAGGGCGCTATAGAGTGTGGGAGTAACGACAGGATCGGCAGCGCCGGTACATACAATAAGGCAGTCGAAACCGCCTGTGTAGGCCGGGAGTGCGTGTAGCGGAAAAGCCTGGCCATTCAACATATCGGCGATGGTGTGCGCTTTGTCTACGCTGCGGTTAAAAACCGTGATATTGTTGAAATGATATTTTTGCAAAAATTTGGCCACCAGGGTGTTTGTCTGCCCCGCGCCTATCATCATGATACGCGCTTGGGGAGAAAGTCCCATTTTCAGTAATTGCTGGATAGCCAGTGAAGCTACTGAGACTGGTTTATCGCCAATTCGGGTTTGGGCGTATACCGTTTTAGCCGCTACCACGGCATGCTGGATCACCAGCCTGATACCATCGCCGGTGAGTCCCCAGTTTTTGCATTGATCGTAAGCCTCGCGCAATTGTCCCAATATCTGCCGCTCGCCCACTACCATCGAATCCATGGAGGCCGCTACTTCAAAGAGGTGTTCTATTGCTTGTTGTCCTTGCAGCGCCTGAACTACTTCGGGGAGTTGGTCAAGGGCGGCGGGAGTTAATTCGCCATTGACCTCTTGAAAAAAGGAGGTCACAAAGCCTGAGGTAAATTCCTGATCTGTTACCATCAGATACATGACCCGGTTGCAGGTAGCCAGGTAGAGCAGTTCAGAGAGCCCGAAACTGCTTTGCAAGGTCGCCAGGCGCGCTTTGAGTACGGCGCTGTCGGGCGCTTTGATTACATACTCCCCGATGTGTTTGAGGTTGGTATGTTTGTGCGTGACGGTTAATATTTTGACCTGCTCTGGCATAGGCGCTGGGCGAATAAATTTTACGGGCAAAAATAACATGCCCATTTCGCCTGAGTGTCACGCTTCTGTAAATATACGGCGGCGGCGGTTTTCTGTTGTCGGTTCTGTGTTTTTAATGACGTACATGTAACGCAGCATTTTTTATTCACCTGCTCAATAAGAACATCAGGGGGATATCCAGGCGTTTTTTCCAGGCCTTTTCGCTGTGATCTTCGCCAGGGAATTCGCGGGTGATCCAGTTGACGGCGGTATAACCCCGAGATGTCATTACCGTATCGATTTTTTGCTGCAAGGGTGGGTACATGGCGTCAAGCGTGCCGGTGCCGTAATCGAAATAAATGTTGTGGGATTTAGGGTTGGGGAGGTGTTTTTGCATATAGTTGGCAAAAGCATCGGGTATGGGGTTGTTATCGGCGGAAAAAACACCCGGCCAGTGCGTAGAAATGCAGGCGGCGCCGCCAAAAACGCGGGGATATTCGCAAATCGCGTACATAGAAATCAATCCACCCATGCTGCTTCCTGCAATAAACGTATGCTTTCGGCTCTTCCGGGTGGAATATTTTTTATCGATATATGGTTTGAGTTCCTGAACAATAAATTTCAAATAATTATCGGAATTAATTTTTTCCTCAAAAAAAATCGGTGCGCCGTTGTGTCGAAAAGATTTAAAAATGGTGTCCTGCTGGGCGGCAGTCAACGACTCAAAAGGCTTTTGAGGAAAATAGTCGCTATGCCTTGTTGGCCCCCCATTCCAGATGCCGACTACGATAATCGGCAAAATTTTTTTTTCATTTATCAACCGGCCTGCGACATCGTCGATATCCCAGGCCTGCTTGTTCCACGTCGTCGTAGCGTCATAAAGCATTTGACCATCGTGCATATAAAGCACGCTGTATTTTTGACGCTGCGAATAGCCTTCCGGCAACCATACATCGATATGACGCGTTGTAATGTATTTGGACTCAAAATTTTCAATTCGCTCTAGCCTTCCGGATACGACGGCTGGAAGTTGGGCGGCAACCTCTGCCACAAATGTATGCAGCACTAGCCAGGCTATAAAAAGACGATGTCCCATATTCGTTGCTTTTTTCTGATAAAGGTAATAAAAATCACCGGCGTTATTGCATAGCAAAACCCAGGCTCCACAACCACTGTATCCCAATATTTTGTATATTTGATCATAACAGCATCATAATCATGAGCATTCGCATTTTGTTGATTAGCTTTGTTTTATCAGCTTCGCTGACCCCGGGATTTACACAGGATGGCGGCGGCGACAGCACTTACAACGACGGTCCCTATATTTTTTATGAAAACAACCTTGTCGTGGCAAGATGGATTGCCGACAACCGGGTGATGGCGGACACACTGGAGCCCAACGCCCCTATGGCCTGGAACAGCCCCGTCTCCCCGTCTTTTGACCCGGCCTATCTGGATATTAACCGTGTATTCAAACCCGACCGGCAGAGTTATTATTCAGGCGTAAAAAAATTCGTTGCCCTCAGCGATGTTCACGGCCAATACGGAATGTTTTTCAAACTGCTACAAGCGCAGGGCGTCATAGACCAAAACGGCAATTGGATCTACGGCGCGGGGCATCTGGTTATCGCAGGCGATATTTTTGATCGCGGCGACGAGGTAACAGAGATACTCTGGCATATCCACAAGTTGGAGTTGCAAGCCGAAAAAGCGAAAGGCAAGGTCCACTTTTTATTGGGCAATCACGAAGTTATGACCTTGCAGGGCGATTTGCGCTACCTCCATAAAAAGTACCGGTATACCAGCGCGGGCTTCAAAATACCGTATCAAATCATATTTGGACCCGATACTTATCTGGGCAGGTGGTTGCGTACAAAAAATATTGCCGTTTCAATTAACAGGACTACTTTTTCGCATGCCGGCTTTTCAGAGCCTTATGTCAAGCTGGGGCTTTCCAATGAATCGTTAAATCGCATTTTCCGCGAACAAATTATAGATCAACCGGAGGCTGCTATTGTTGCTGATCCCACACTGAATCTTTTATACGGCGAGTGGGGGCCTATTTGGTATCGCGGTTATTTTTCCGAGGATTTTACAGAAGAAAAAGCCCGGTTGATCTTGCAATATACCGCCCAGAAAAATATGGTAGTAGGGCACACCTCATTTTCAGGTGTGATCTCTCGTTATAAACACAAAATCATAGGCGTCGATTCCAGCATTAAATTTGGCAAAACCGGCGAGGTGTTAGTGTATGAAAAAAAGCGCTTCTACCGGGGTTTGCTAAATGGCGAAAAAGTACTGCTGGAATAGCGCGCGCCTGGTAAAACCAGCGACGATGAAAAAGGTACGACTTTTGTTTGCAACATTATACGGATTAATTTTGGGGTTTTGCGTCACTGCGCAGCATGCAGAATTCCCGACAACTCCCATTTCCACACTTTTGGATGTATTTATAAATCACCCGGATTCCATACCGGTTGTTCGACTTGACACCGATTGGGCAGAGCTGATTCAGCATAAGATGGAGGAACAATACCAGGATGGTAAAATGAGTTTCCGAAATATTGATGGCAGCGAAATACAGCTCGACATCAAATTGCGCGCCAGGGGTAATGTTCGCAAGGAAGTCTGCCTTTATCCTCCAATTAAAATCAAATTGCAAAAAAAGCAATTAAAGCAATTGGGGTTAACGGATTCGCTTAACCATCTCAAATTGATATTAAGTTGCCGCGACGGCCAACAACAAATAGATTACCTGCTAAAAGAAGCTCTGGCCTATCAGTTGCAGCAAATGGTAAGCCCAATTTATTTTAGAACAAGATTAATAAAAATGGAGGGCTATGACGGCGAAAAAAACAAGTTTGGATTTTATGCTATGTTGATAGAAGATGACGACGAATTTGTTGCCAGGCTGAAGGCTAGAGAAACGACAAGCGAGACTGTAAAAATACATATGCTTGACCGGGAAAGTTATCTGAAAATGGTTTTTTTTCAATACATGATTGCCAATGCCGATTGGGATATCTACAATAAACACAATGTCAAGTTGTATTACGTACCAGGTTATAGAAAAATAGTGCCGATCGCATATGATTTTGATTATTCCGGATTTGTGGCTGCTAATTATGCCGTGCCGCATGCAGCATTGCCGATTACTACAGTAACGCAACGCTATTTTATGGGGCAATTTGTAACAGAAGAAGAGGCTGTTTCTTCCGCAGTTTTTTTTTGCTCAAAAAAAGAAGATATTTTAAAAGCTTGCGCGAATTTTACCCTGCTTGGTAAAAAAGAGCGCCAGGCTATAGAAAAATTTCTCTGCCATTTTTTTGAAATAATAACAAGCGAAAAAAAAATCAGGCGGGAGTTTGTAAATAAGAAGTGAAATTAATTAGCGGATTGGCGTAAATGCCTAATAAATAGGCCCTTCCCAATTCGTGTTGAGCTGCGGGTAATTTCAAGAATTTAGCTTCAAAAAAACGCTGGTACTGCACGAATTCCTCGGCGGAATAACGGTCAGAATAATGGGCGTGATGGAAAAGCAAGTCGTAGGCAATGTAATTTACCGGATGCAATTGATAATGCTGGTGAATAGCTTTGTCAATTATTCCTGCCAATAATTCCAGTTGTTTTTTTTGATTGGAAGCCGTATCAAGCATGCCCAATTCTTCATTCAGCGGTTTATTAAAATGAAAATGCACTTGTCCTTTTTTGCCTTTTAATCCCAATAAAATATACTCGATATCTTCGCTGAATGATTTTTTGTAGTTGGGGTCGGCTTGTTTTTTCAGATATTCCTCCGTTTTCAGCAGATCGCATGGGTCGAATTCGTAAGTAATAGTGACGGGTACGATATTCAACTGTTGGAAATGCGATTTTAAATCAGACTTATTGCTTAGTCCCAACATTTTCAGCAGGGCTACCTGGGTCCAGTCATTACCATCCTTGGATCGACCTCCGCGCTGGGCTATCCATATCGAATCGGTTTTAGTGTAAATCTGTTGGTGAATATATTCCGACAGTTTTACCGAATAGTGATACAGTTCAACGGAGGTACCGCTGCGTTTAACTACAAAACTCTTATTGAGTTTGAAGATTAATTCAGAAATGCGGTGTTTCATCAAGTTGTCGCCGATAGCGATCTGGCTGGTCGTAAAGCCGCTTTCGAAAAGCACCATGTTGAGAAATGCCGAATCGAGAACGATATCTTTGTGGTTAGAGATAAACAGGTAGCGCTCATTGGGATTCAGGTTCTCCAGGCCGCTGGCGCTCAGTTTGGTAATACTCGTTTTTTCAATCCATTTGAGGATAGGCGAGATGATATCGGCCTGGAAATCTGTAATTGACTTTACCTGATCTTTTCGCTCCAAAATGAGGCGGCAGAGATCTTCGGGCAGGAAAGATCGCATGCCGACGATCAGGCCATGAAATGCAAATAATTCGCTAATAGGTTGAGCGACTTCCTCGTCGCGGTAAATCGCCGGTTGATGGTCTGGATCCTGCATTAGTCGCTGTGCTAATTAAACAGCAACAAAGATAGCTTAATGAGCCGTACAAATAACATGATAAGCAAATTATAGTGGCTTGCATGATACACAATTTTGTCATGCAAACCACTATATGTTACGTTTAGCTCACCACTTTAAAATTGAAAGCTCCGTTTTGCGTGGCGCCCCACACGCGTAGCCAGATTGGCAGAAGGCCTTCAGTACCACGGGCGTTGGAAATATCGCCCAGGTCGAGCAGGTTTTCGTTTTTCCAGCCAAACTCCTGGAGCAGTGATTTTACCCTGGTCTTGGCCTCATTGTCGTTTCCGCAAATGAAATTTGTGTGATCGCCGCCGCCTATCATGGCGGGGTTTACCATGAGTCCGCACCACATCGTATTCAGGGTTTTGACCACCTTTGCCTGGGGAAACGTTTTTTGGATTTCTTCGCCCAATGAGTTGGTGTTCGACAAGGCGGGAATAAGACTGGGGGGCATACCCTGGCTGAAATCCAGTGGGTTCGAGATATCTACAATAATTTTACCATCCAGGTGCTGTGCTGCCGAGCGGAGCGCATCTATGCTTCCGTCTCCCTTGGTACAGTTAAATACGATGTCGCCAAAAGCGACAGCATCGGCAAAAGTGCCGGCGTGGGCTTTGCCGCCCGGGTGTTTGGCTGCAAATGCCGCCGCTTTTTTATTGCCGGCGCTGCGCGAGCCCATCATAACTTCGTGACCCAATTCGATCAATCTGGAACCTATGGTATCTCCTACCATGCCGGTGCCCAATACTGCGATTTTCATTGTATTATGTATTTTGTTTAGTTACAAAATTGCCGGCGACTTCTTGTCGAGCGGCATTGAATGGCACAAAGTTAGGGCGCCTCGAGCTCAGGCGCATAGTTCAAAAGTGGGGTAAAATAGTAAATTTATGAATAGCTGTCAAGTACGGAAACTGATGTATGTCATTGATAATCTTATAAAAGAATGATATGTTGTAGTGACATGCAAGTAATGTGCCAATAAATCAAGGTTATGAAAAAGATACTCCTATTGGCGATAACAGCTCTTTATATAGGAGGCATCGCCAACGCTCAACTACCTGGTGAGCTTGATCTACTGTTTGGTGGGACAGGGAAGTACTATTTCCCATACGGAGATAGTTCGATATCCAATGGAGTAGTCATTCAGGGAAATAATAAAGTAGTTTTTTCAGGCGCCATGCTCAACCCTGGCAGCGGCTACGACGTGGTAGTTGGCAGGCTAATAGATGGTGTATTAGACTTTTCTTTCGGCCCAACGGGGGCGGGTTATTGCTACGATAGCTATATCGGCACTGATGAACACGAAGCGGTAGTAGCAATTGCGCCCGACGGCCGGTTGGTAACAAGCTCCTGGGATCAAGTTGGTACACCGACAGGCCATGCCATTTTTGAGTTTAAGTCATTTACTGACAACGGCATACTGGAAGGTACCGGCAATATTGATTTGGGTGTTAATTCCAGCGATATTGCCCAGGATCTGGCTTTCAACCAAACAGACGCACACTGGGCTCAGGTAGGGTTTAGTTATATCAATTACCCCGACACCAATCAAGTTGTAATGTCGGTAGTGTATTGGAGGCCAATCGGCCCGGGCTTGGGGCCGGAAACCGGATTTGACGGCGATGGCCGCAAATGGATTTTTTTGCAACCCTACAAGTATTATTATGCCACTGCTACGGTCATACAGCCTGATGGCAAAATATTGGTTGCCGGCTATGGCCTGCAAGGGCCTTCTCCGGCATACAACAGTGCAGTAGTAGTGGTAAGACTAAATACCGACGGGAGTTTTGATAGCAGTTTTGGCGGCGGTGCAGGTTGGGTGCAATACGATCTGGTGCCGGGCTTTACAGGATTGAAAACCATACACGATATGGCGCTTCAGCCCGACGGGAAGATAGTGCTGGCGGGTAGTATCGATAATACCACCCGCGATTTCCTGGTTGTCCGACTCGAACCTGACGGCGATTTGGACCCAGCTTTTGGCAGTGCCGGTGTAGGTATGGTTAGTATTGACTTTATAGTCCAGGGAGAGTCTACCGAGGATAACGGCCGGGCCGTGGGCATAGGGAAATGGGGTCATGTGTATGTTGGCGGTTATAATGGCGATTTTGAACTTGCCTGTCTTGAACCAAATGGGCTATTATCAACAAGTTTTGGTATCAATGGAAAAACCACAACCAACATGGGAGGAGACGACCACGTACATGCACTGGCGATTGATTCGCTGGAGCGGATTGTACTTGCGGGCGATATCTCCATTTCAGCAATATGTTTGGCCCGTTATAATGGGCAAATAAGCGTAGCTACCCGCGAATTGGCGACGCCCGTTGCTTTGCAGGTATACCCAAATCCCCTTGTACAACGTGAATTTTGTTTGGAAATGGAACTTCCCGAGGACCAGGAAGCGCAGCTCAGGCTTATCAACATGGAGGGGCAACTGGTTTCTGTACTTGACGATACGAGGTGGCCTGCCGGGGCTCAGCGACGTTGCTATCGATTGCCGATATATTTGCCAAGCGGCATATACGCATTGCAGCTAAAGAGCTTGAGGTATACAGGCGTAGTAACCATGATAGTGGAATAATACACCTTACGGGGTATCTGCTTTGTCGCCCCAGCCGCCACCGCCAGGTGTTTCAATCACAACACAGTCGCCGGCTTTGAGGTTGCGGCTGTCGGCGCCGTTGAGCGGCACAATGTATCCTTTATGCGTAACGAGGTACTGACGGCCAGTTTTTCCGGGGCTGCCGCCGGCCATGCCGTATGGCGCTATCTGTCGATGCTGACTTAAGAGGGTCATTTCTACATTTTCAAGGAATTCAAACACGCGGACAATACCGTCGCCGCCTTGCCATTGGCCGGCGCCCCCCGAACCGTGCCTGATAGCGAAACGGAGCAGGCGGGCAGGGTATCGCCATTCAAGATCTTCGGGGTCGGTTATTCGGGTATTGGTCATGTGTTGGTGTACGGCGCTGCGACCATTAAAGCCTGGTCCGGCGCCTGACCCTCCGCCGATGGTTTCATAATAGCCGAAGCGATCATTGCCAAAGAGAAAATTGTTCATTGTGCCCTGGCTACAAGCAGCCAGGCCTAGCGCCTTGATCAAAGTATCCACCAGGCGCTGGCTTACTTCCGTATTGCCGCCTACTACGGCAGGACAAAGCCGTGGATCGTCGGAAAAGTGCGGATGCAAGAGGCTATTGTCGGGCAAAACGACCTGTACTTTTCGCATCAATCCTTCGTTGAGTGGAATTTCCTTTTGGCAAAGGAGACGCAATACATAGATGACGGCGCTATAAACGATAGCAATATTGGCGTTGAGATTGCGGGCGTGAACCATAGAAGAACCCGTAAAATCGATAAGTACGTCATTTGCGCCAATTTCCAGAGCTACACAGATTTGGGAGTCATCGTCGAGTTGCTCCCGGGCTTCTACCCTGCGACCGCGCCAGGGCGCCAGAGCTTCGTCTAGGGCTGCGCAGGCCTGGTCTTGCAGTGCATTCATATAATAGCGCACTTGTTCCAGGCCGTGTTCTGCCGCCAGTTTGCGAAGGGCTTCAGCGCCGGCGCGCAGCGATGCCAGTGCAGCGTTGAGGTCGGCGAGGTTGTCGCTGAGTGCGCGGGTAGGAAAAGGCGCATTGCGCAGTTGATCTTCAATAGCGGCCCACTGTAGTTCGCCGTCTTTTACCAGGTACATTGGAGGGAAAACGACGCCTTCTTCGGCCAGCGAGGTGGCGTCGGGGGGCATAGAACCGGGGCGTTTACCGCCTATTTCGGCATGGTGCGCGCGGTTGACAGCATATCCGATAAGTTCGCCGGCATCGGTATATACGGCGCAAAGCAGGGTAATATCGGGCAGGTGCGAACCGCCGTAGCGGGGGTGATTCGTAATAACGATGTCGCCGGGGCCCATCGCAATCGCTTCGCGTACCAGCCGCGTACACACGCCCAGGCTACCCAAATGGACAGGGATATGCGGCGCATTAACCAGCAGCCGGGCGTCGGCATCGAGCAGCGCGCACGAAAAATCGAGTCGCTCTTTAATATTTACAGAAAAAGCGGTGCGCTGCAATTGAGCGCCCATTTCTTCGGCGATAGCGGTGAATCGGGAGGTAAAAAGTTCTAACGCGATTGCTTCGCGTTGAGACGTGGAAAGCGAAGGCGCCGGCTTAACTCTTTTTACCACTGCGTTGCGCCTTGCATCCAATGTTAGCTGCCAACCCTCTTCTATAAATGCAGTGGCAAAGGGGTTGAGTAAAATAGCGGGGCCGTCAATTACTGCGTCATTGGGCAGTGATTCCCAGTGCAATACGGGGTGTCCTGACTGGTGTTGTTGTGCAAATGGGCGGTGTGCCGGCGCTTTAATATCAGGATTCACGCTTTTATAGGCGGCAATGACTTTAGCGCTTTCAACCTCAATAGGCAGATGGCCGGGGAAGTACCCAAACAGTCGCCGGTATTGCTGCTCAAATTGGGCTTGCCAGTTGCCGTCGAAGTTGACTTCCAGTGCAAAATGCTGCCCTTTGAATCGCATAAACAGTAGTTTGGCAAATGCGATTTTCCCCTGCTCAGCCCTATCGGCATTAAGCAATGAAGCAGATTCGCGGCACAAGGATTCGAAGATATCGCTGAGATCAGGAAGGCATTGCGCCAGTGGCATCAACACTTGCTTGTCGGCGAATCGCTCCACGCGAGCCATGCCGATACCGTAAGCGCTGAGCAGCCCGCTGTCGTAAGGCAATAGAATAGTCTGCATCTGCAGCAAATCGGCTATACGGCAGGCGTGTAAACCGCCGGCGCCACCAAATGCCAGCAGGGCGTAATCGGAGGGCTGAAAGCCGCGGGAGACAGAAATATGCCGGATCGCGTCGGCCATTTTTTCGTTGGCAATTTGTTCAAAGCCGCGCAGGATTTCTTCATGGCGATACTGTTCTCCGCTGCTTTGTTTGAGCTGTTCGGCAACTGAATTCAGGGCCAACCTGGCATCTTCGATATGAACGGGGATACCCATAGCCGACGGGTCTAGTTTGCCGAGCAGCAGATTGACATCGGTTATAGTGAGGGGGCCGCCGGCGCCATAGCAGGCGGGCCCCGGGTAAGCGCCGGCGCTTTCGGGGCCTACGCACATACGCCGTCCATCGAAATAACAAATAGAACCGCCGCCGGCAGCTACGGTTTCGATAGCCAGGGAAGGGCTCATCAGGGTGATTTGATCGATAGCGGTAGAAAACCGGTAATCATAACGGCCATCGTAGCGGGCTGTATCGGTACTGGTACCGCCCATGTCAAGTGTCAAAACGCGATCAAAACCCATTTGCCTGGCTAATTGCGCAGCGCCAACAACCCCGCCTGCAGGGCCGCTGAGCAGGCTGTCTTTGGCGCTAAAAGCAGAAGCGCTCACAAGCCCGCCGGCACTAGTCATCACCAACAGCGAAGCATCGCGCAACTTGCGGCTGATACCTTGCAGATAATGGTGTAAAATAGGGTCGAGATACGCATTTACGATAACGGTCTGTGCCCTGGCTAGCAATCCTATGCCAGGTGACAGGCGGTGAGATAATGATACGAGCGCTATCCCGCTGGAGGCGAGGCCCTGCTCCATTGCGATTTCGTGCATGGGATAGCGGAAGGCGTGCAAAAAGGCGACGGCAACTGAGCGGCAAGTGAGTAAACCGGCTACCCGTTCAATTTCGCTGTGTGTCAGGGGTATCAGGACTTCTCCGTCGGCGCCCAGGCGTTCTTCCACTTCAATAACCTGCTCAAAAAGTGTTGTCGGCGCCGGTATGTTGAGTTGAAACAAGTGAGGGCGTTGTTGATTACCTATGGCGGGCAGGTCGCCAAATCCTTTGGTGATAAGTAAAGCAACACCGGCGCCTTTTTTTTCCAGTAGCGCATTAGTGCCCTTGGTAGTTCCGATGCGCATATCGATCGGCGGGAATGCTGCTTCAAGCGGCGTAGCGGTGATCAGACGGGCTGCCAGTACGGGGGCTTCTTCGCCGGCGCTGATTTCGAAGTCAAAAGGCAGTGGCAACGACAAGTCGCGGTCCAGTGTAAGTATACCCGCAACGGGATCGGCGCCCAAAACAACGGCGGAATAATCGGCATCGGCGAGGGCATAAAAAGTATATCCGCAAAAAATATCGGCGGTATTGCCCCAGCGTTGGTGCATGCGGTATTGCCGGGGGCCTAGTTGTTCCAGAATACGCCCCCGAAGGCAGCCGCGACTCAATACTTTCAGACGATGGGTAGCGCCATCGGGAGCCAGGGCGACGGCATCGGTAAAAGTACCGCCGGTATCTATCCAGATTTGCCAGCGCGTTGACATACGGTAGTAATTATATTGCCAAAATAGTATAAATGTGGAAATACCTGCAGGCTTTGTATATTTGTTTTCCTTTAAGAAAAATGCACATGGCGCAATCGCTACCTCCCCGATTCCAGGCATTGATGGAAGCCGCCGACGCCTATGAAAAAGCCGGCGACGCCTATAATGCTGTAAAACTGCTCAAAAAAGCGGCGCGACTGGCGCCGGAGCAGCCGGAGGCTTATTTTCGCCTGGGCCATATATACAAGTGCAGGCAGGAGTGGAAGCCTGCGTTGCACTACAACAAAAAGGCTATAGCCCTGGATCCTGCCAACCGGGAAGCGTGGTGGAATGTGGGGCTAAGCGCCGCGGCGCTGAAAATGTGGCGAACGGCCCAGAATGTGTGGAATAAATTTGATACTTCGCCGGCGCCGGGAATGCCGGTGAGCGTTCGCTACACGTATGGCAATCAGTTTGAACTGTTGTGGGTAATGCCGATAGACCCGGTTCGCGGGTTGATCAACAGCATACCTCACCCGGCCTCAGAGCGGCGGTATGGAGATATCATATTATTTGACGGTCAGGTAATCGGCTACAACATTGTGCAACGCCGAAGGGCGCCTGTATACGAGGAACGTGGTCTATTCAAGCGATCGCTGTACCACACTTTTTCTTGTTATTTATATACTACTGAAGAAAGTGACTTGAATATATTGGAACGTATCTGCCGCGACTCGCAAGTAGGCTTTGAAGTATGGTCGAACGCTTCGCGTGTGATGTCGACACAACAGACCAACGCATTGCCGGAATACTACGGCAGGGAATGGCTGCAAACATCGGCATCTTCAGGCTTGTGGGTAGCCATTGCCGCCCAAAGCGAAGCAGAAGCACTCAAAACGGTAGATACCTGGCAGATCATCAGTCTGAAATCATATGGGCACTGGCGCTGTCATAATTGAGAGGCATGGATAATGAAAAAAAATCAATAAGGACATGGTTGGATCGCCTGCAACGCGAGAGCTGGAACCTTGAATTACTAATTTCCGGAGGAGCTATTTTTTTATTATTACAGGTAAAACCAGCCATTGTGCAATTCATGGACGACATGTCACAGTCCTATTATTTTTCTCCTCCTTTTTCTGTTATTTTCGATAATCTTTTCAGCATTCTTTATCTGGCCGTATCGATATTAATTATTAATCTTTCGGCGCATATTGTATTAAGAGGCTTTTGGATCGGAGCTATAGGTCTTCGCTCTGTGCAATCGAAAATTCATTATCCCAGTTTAAAATATACTGCATTTTTTGCCCGCCAGCTTTCGCGACGCGTGCCTTCGCTTGACAGATTAATCTTTGCTTTGGATAATTGGTGCAGCATGATTTTTGCCTTCAGCTTTTTGATTATTTTTATGCTGTTTTCTTTACTCACGGGGGCTGTTTTTATTTCATTTACCAGCTACTTTTTTCACTGGATCAGCACCATGATGGGATATCAGGGCATGGTTCTGCCTTTGCTTGTTTTACTGTTTATATTCATAATTGGGGCTGTAGTTTATGCTTTTGACACTTTGAGTTTAGGATTGATAAAAAAGATACCCTGGATAAGCCGTATATATTATCCCTGGTACGTTTTTATGGGTTATATTACTTTGGCTTTTTTGTATCGAAGTATTTACTATACGCTTGTCAGCCGCTTATCGCCATTGTGGGGGCGATTTTTTTTAACTTCATATATACTGATTGTATTTTTTTCTCCCTTTTTTAAATACGAGCAATCGATATTTTTTCCAGATAAAATAACGTCGGCTCATTTTAAAACTAACTATTACGACAATTTACGACCGGATGATATGCGCATCCTGTTAGCCAGTATTCCGGGCCAAATTGTAAAAGACAGGCATTTGCCGTTGTTTATCCGCTACGATGTGAAATATAATGGAGCTATAAGGCAATGGTGTTCCGGGTATGAACCCAGCAAAAGCGAGGGTATCATGTCTGGAATTCAGTTTAATAATGGCATTACTATAAATCGGCCTTCTATTTCTGAAAAAGACCCCCAGCAATTGCTGAATTGCCTGTCTACGTTTTATAATGTCTATATTGATGGAAAACGCCAGGAGAAACTGGAGTTTTGGTATTATACCCACCCTGAAAATGGAGAAAAAGGTATTTATACCATGCTCGACCTCAAAGACTGGCAGGCAGGCAGGCACACGATTTCTATTAAACGCCGCAGTATCAACGAAACGCCCGGGGTAAAGGAGGAGCAATACGCAACTATTCCATTTTGGAAAGAGTAACAGCAACAGCCTGTCAAACACAAGAGGAAGACCAACCATGGGTATCATGTAAAATCACTAACCCCTGGTGTGGTTCGTCCATGAAAAAGTGTAGTAAGTCGGTGTTGTTTGTGTTGTCAGGAAATAGTATGTACATTTGGTCTTAAACAATATTATACAACTTAAAGCCAAAATTCATGAGCACCATTAATCAGCAAAAACTGGAGCGCTTAATCGAGCAAGGATATGAGTTTCGACTCGGAGATTATATCAGCGAAGGTTTTTCTATTTTGCAAAAGCAGATGGGACTATTCGTAGCTTTCACCGTGATATTTTTATTAATTGCCGTGGCAGCTCAAATAGTGCCGGTGGTTGGCCCCATTGCCTCCAGTTTCTTTCTGACGCCGCCTTTAGTGGCCGGATATTACCTTGTTTCGCACAGAATCAAATTGGGGGAGAGCATTACGTTTAACGACTTTTTCTCCGGATTTTCCTTCATAGGCCAGCTGGCGTTGGCCACGCTTGTTATGACGATTTTTTATATAGTGGGCATTATACCGTTTTTTGCGTCGGTAGGTACTTCGATATTCCTGGGTGATTTCACGGGTTTTGACGGGTTTCCATTCTGGTCTTTCCTGTTGTTGTTGCCGCTGGTGTATTTGGGGGTAGCTTATACCTGGACCAGTCTTTTTATAGTGTTTTATAAAATGGACTTTTGGCCCGCCATGGAAACCAGTCGCCGCCTGATTACGAAAAACTGGTGGCAGATCTTTTTATTCGCCATTGTGATCGGCTTGGTGAATGTGGCCGGCGCGCTTGCTTTGGGCGTAGGTTTATTATTTACAGTGCCTGCTTCTATGGCTGCCCAGTATGCGGCGTTTGCCGATGTTACGCGGTTGATGGAAGAAGAAGAAGCCGATGAAATTGTAGATCATTTGGTTGATTAAATACTACGCTGTTATCGGTTGTCCTCAACTGACAACCGATAACAGCTCCTCCCTTCCGCCGTTGGTTATTTCATCAACTGCACATCCCCTTTAAACAACTTCTGCGTGCCGTCCTTGTAAAGCACTATTGCGAAATAGGCATACACATCAAGCACCGCCGGTTTTCCTCTAAAGGCGCCGTTCCAGCCGTAT
Organism: Saprospiraceae bacterium; assembly: GCA_036741235.1. Classification (GTDB taxonomy): domain Bacteria; phylum Bacteroidota; class Bacteroidia; order Chitinophagales; family Saprospiraceae; genus JABWBR01. The sequence continues at coordinate 30,231 of DAINSQ010000002.1, forward strand.
TGCGGGTCGTTGGGCAGGAAATTCGCAACATAGAAGACAGGTTCTCCCCAGCGTGAATAAATTTCGAGTTCCAATATTTTATCCACCCTGTCGCCGGCATAGATCATAAAAATGTCGTTGATATTATCGCCATTGGGTGAAAAGCCGTTGGGGATATAAACATCAGGTTCAAATTTGACAAAAACAGTGATCTGATCAGCGGCTTTACACCCATTTTCGTCGGTTACCATCACCTGATAAGTCTGGGTTGAGTCTGGATTGGCTACGGGTTGCAAACAATTGGAGCAAGACAGGCTTTCGCCGGGCGTCCAGCTTATTTCATAATTGCCATTGGCGGGCATAATCGCCGCCTGTAGTTGGGCGCTGTCGCGGTATAATATTGAAATATTGGGTCCGGCATTAACAGATATTGCGGGAGGATTTTCGAGTACGAGGTCGGTCTCCCAGCGGCATCCATTGGCGTCTTCAACAACGAGCGGATAAACGCCTGCTTTCAGCCCGTTAAAATTAGGATTAGTTACAAATGGCTGGTCATTGAAAGCATATAAATATGGAGGGCTACCCCCCGTTACGGATACGATGGCTACCATGCCATTGCTTTCGTTGTGGCAGCGCGGGTTTTGAACGGACACTACTGCATCTTGCGGGGGTATGTTATCTGCGTTGATCGCAACTTCGTCTGTAGCCGAACAACCATAAGTAATATTGACAACGGTAAGTTGGTATACCCCGGCGGCATTTGCTGTTGGCGTAGGGGTACCGGCGCCGCTTGTGATATGGCCATTTGTGGTTGACCATTCATAGCTGATATGCGGCCCTGCCGATGAGTTTGCCCCGTTGAGCATTACCTCGGTGACAATGCAGTCGAGCGTCATATCGGCTCCGGCATCGGCTATGGGCGCAGGTTCTACGACGACGGTGACGGCTGCTTCACTGTTGGGACAAACGCCTCCGCTATTAACCTGGTATAGGAAGCGGTAGGTAGCCGGCTGTTGGCTTGATATAGAAAAATCGCCCGTCCCCGGCTGAAATGCGCCGCCAGTAGAAGGTACAGTTGAGACTTCAGACCACAATCCCCCTGTATTTTCGCCTTGCAGCAAATCGAATAGATTCACAACCTCGCCGGATCCTGCACAATAATGCGCAGCTGGCTCAGGCGAACCGGCTGTGACGGAGCCGTCTATCTGGATAAACTGAGTAGAGAATGCAGGGCAGCCTGCAGGCGGCGTATTGAGCAACGTAAACCTGATTTCGTATACCCCGGCATCGGCATTAAGGGCGTCAAATATGCCGTTAGCGATGCTAGCCGGGTTAGCGCCCGGCGGAGCGGCAACGATGCTCCATACTCCAGGTTCGGCGGTTTGCTGAAGCGTACTGAGATCCAATACGCCATTGGCGTTACAAAGCGGGCCGGCTGCGTTGGTTTCAGCAGAAGGACAATCGCAAAAAACTACCTGCACCACTACATCGTAAATCGCTTCTTCGCAAGGAGTGGCGGCACTTTGGGTGGTATATCTGAAAATATAATTTCCTTGGGGAACGCCCGTGAAGTCGAGGGCGGTAAAAGGGCCAACGGCGCCAGAATTTTGCAAATCAGTCCAGGTTCCGCCCTGGTCGCCGTCAATCACCAAGGCGTCAAGATCGATTACAGCGGGACCGCCGGGACCGTTGCAAATAGTAGCAGAAGGAATGACAGAGGCAGCAGGCGGCGTATTAACCGTTACGGCAATTTGCGTGGCGCCGACACACCCGTTTTCAGTAGCAGTCACGGCATAAGTTGTTGAGGCGCCAGGCGCCACAGTGATTGAACTTCCCGATTGCCCGGTACTCCATATAAAAGTAGCGCCCCCGTTGACAGACAAGGTGGTTGATTGCCCCTGGCAGATGACGGGAGGCGAGGCAACTACTACCGGCACAGGCAAGGGATGAACAGTTACAGTGACCGGCACAATAGAAGTACAGCCTTCATCAATTACCGTAACACTATAAGTTGTGCTCACTAGCGGCGCTACAGTAATGGCAGCGCCGCTTTGTCCGGTGCTCCACTGATATATATCGCCGCCCGAAGCGCTAAGTACCGCAGATTGGCCGATGCAAATGGTGTCAGGTTGTGCCACGGCAACCGGTAAGGGGTTGACAATAACAGTAGTAGTAATTTCATCGCTACAACCATTGTCAGAAACAGTAACCGAATAAGCCGTTGTACTGGAGGGCGAAACTGAGATCATAGCGCCCGTTTGTCCAGTGCTCCATTGGTAAGCGACACCTCCCGATGCGGTAATGGCGGCAGTATCGCCTGCACAAATAGCCGGCGCAGAAGATTGAATTGTGGGTATGGGAAGCGGATTGACGACAACTGAGATCTGGCTGGAGCCGCTACAGCCGTTGTTGGTGACAGTAACAACATAGGTTGTTGAAGTAGAAGGGCTCACCTGGAAAGTGGATGTAGTTTGCCCGGTATTCCATTGATAGCTGCCGCCGCCTTCCGCTATCAGCGTTGTGGATTCGCCGGCGCAGATCGTATCGGGGCTGGCAAAAATTGTGGGTGTCAGCGTATCGCTTATCATTACGGTCACATCGGCAATGCCGTTACATCCCATGTTAGTAACAGTGACGGAATAAGTGGTGGTAGCTATCGGTATTACTGTAATGTGGGCTCCTGTTTGTCCGGTACTCCAGGTGTATGCCGTTCCGCCAGTTGCCGTCAAATCCACGGGCAGGCCTTGGCATACAGATAAAGTTGATGCAAATGCTGACGCATCAACTTCATTTACCGTGACTGTTACTTCAGTGGTAGCTGAGCAGCCATTAGCGGTTACAGTTACCATATAAGTTGTTGTTGAGGTTGGGGCCACAGTAATAACAGCGCCGGTATCTCCTGTACTCCAGGCGTAGCTTGTTCCACCTTCTGCCGTCAATGTGGCGGATTGACCTTGGCAGATAGTTGCGGGTAAAGCGGTAGCAATAGGCAATGGGTTGACGGCAATGGTAGTACTGGCTGAGGCCTGGCAACCATCCAGGCTAGTGACGGTGACCGAATAATTTGCCGTAGTCGTTGGTGTTATTTGGATGGAAGGGCCGGTTTGCCCTGTACTCCAAACATAGGTATTTCCTCCTGATGCCGTAAGCATTGCCATTTCGCCAATACAAAGGGCATTGGGCGTTGCCGTCAGGCCGGCGGCGGGCAATGGGTTGACCACAACGGTTAGCTGGGTATGGCCGTTGCAACCGTTGGCGTCAGTGGCCGTCACCAAATATGTCGTCGTGAGCGTAGGCGCTACGTCAATGGTCGAGCTGGATTGCCCTGTATCCCACAGGTAGGTCATCCCACCGCCGGCAGTCAGAGTGGTAGATTGACCGATGCACAATGTGTCTGGAGCAGCCGAAGCGGTAATAGCTGGAAGCGGATTTACGACTACAGTGACATCTGCTGCGGCATTACAGCCATTGCTGCTAACTGTTACCGAGTAGGTGGTAGTTGTGACGGGCATAACGGCAATCGAGGCGCCGGTTTGTCCGTCACTCCAATTGTAAAAACTACCGCCGGTTGCGGTCAGTGTTGTAGATTGACCTTCGCACAATACAGCGGGAGAAGCATTAGCGGAAGGTATAGGCAGCGGAATGACCACTACGGTAATGCTGGCGGAGCCTGAGCAGCCATTAGCGCTTGCTTCAACAGAATAAGTTGTCGTTGATGTTGGAGCAACAGTAATTGAAGGGCTTGTTTGACCTGTATTCCACAAGTAAGCGTCGCCTCCAAAGGCCGTAAGCGTGGTACTTTGCCCAATGCAAACAGAGTCGGGCACAGCACTGATAGTTGGCGTGAGGGCATTGCTCACCGCTACAGTGGTTGAAGCAACATCGGTACAACCATTATTAGTAACCGTAACCGAATAAGTAGTCGTAGCTGCGGGAGTCACCATTATTTGAGCGCCGGTTTGCCCGGTACTCCATACATAGGCGCCGCCGCCGGTGGCGGTCAGGGTCGTTGACAACCCTGGACAAACGGTTGATAAGGCTGCCGTTGCCGTAGCAGTAGTGTTATTCACCGTAACAGTAGTTTGCGTCTCTGCGCTGCAACCGTTGCTGGTAGCGGTAACCGAGTAAGTTGTTGTGGAGGTTGGCGACACAGCGATACTCGCTCCACTTTGACCGGTGCTCCATACGTAGGTATTACCTCCTGAAGCTGTTAGGGTAGAAGATTGCCCAAGGCAAATGGTCGAAGCGCTTGTGGCGATCACGGGCAACGGTAGCGGGTTGACAGTAACGCTTGTAGATGTCGACGCTGAACAACCGTTATTCGTAACCGTAACAGCAAAGGTTGTTGAATTAGTTGGAGTAACAGTAATAGTTGACCCGTTTTGACCCGTATTCCAGGCATAACTTCCCCCACCTGAAGCGGTAAGCGTGGCGGATTGGCCGGCGCAGATTGTGGTTGGGTTTGCTGTAATGCTGGGTGACGGCAGTGGGTTTACAGTTACTTCAACGTTAGTTGTTGCGGAACAACCGTTATTAGTGACCGTTACGGTATAGGTGGTTGTGATACCAGGCGCCACAGTAATAGCTGCGCCGCTTTGACCCGTACTCCAGGCATAACTTCCGCCACCGGTAGCCGTGAGTGAGGTTGATTGTCCGGCGCATATTACAGCCGGAGCAGCTACAGCGCCAGGTATAGGCAGCGGATTGACGGTTACCGTTGTATTGGCCGTGCCGTTACAGCCATTAGTAGTGACTGTCACCTGGTAGTTTGTCGTTACAGTGGGCATTGCGATGATGGCAGAGCCGGTTTGTCCGGTACTCCAGGCGTAAGTTCCTCCACCCGTTGCGGTTAATATGGTTGTTTGCCCTTCGCAAATAGCAGCAGGATTTGCTGAAATAGTTGGCTGCGGCAGTGGCGTTACTGTCACGGTCACGCTAGTTGTACCGGTACACCCGTTATTTGTGGCGGTAACCATGTAGGTTGTTGTGACGGACGGTGATACACTAATAGAAGCGCCCGACTGACCAGTGCTCCAAGCGTAAGTGGCCCCGCCGGTAGCGGTGAGCGTACTTGTTTGTCCAGCGCAAATAGTAGCCGGACTAGCCGATGCGATGGCGCTGAGGTTGTTTTCGACGTTAACAGTGACGGAGGCTTCATCAGTACAACCGTTATTAGTTACCGTTACAGTGTAAGTTGTGGTGACAGCCGGGCTGACGGTAATCGAGGCATTGGTTTGGCCCGTGCTCCAGACGTATGTGCCTCCGCCGGTAGCCGTGAGGGCAGTTGTAACGCCCGGACAAATCGTAGACGGCAATGCAGAGGCGGTAGCGGTGGTTGAATTGACCGTTATGGTTACATCAGCGGAGGCTGAGCAGCCGTTATTGGTGACGGTCACGGTGTAAGTAGTTGTCGCCGCGGGCGCTACCTGAATAGGCGACCCGAATTGCCCGCCATTCCACTGATAGGTTCCACCGCCGGTGGCAGTGAGCGTACTCGTCTGCCCTATGCATATGCTGGAGGGAGATGCCGATACAACCGGAGAAGGAATTGGGTTGACGGTTACCGTTACATCAGTAGTAGCTGTACAGCCGCTATTTGTTACGGTAACAGTATAAGTGGTTGTAGTAGTGGGAGATACTGTAATTGTTGCGCCGGATTGGCCGGTGTTCCACTGATAGGTTCCACCGCCGGCGGCAGAGAGCGTTGTATTTTGTCCTTCGCAAATACTAGGTGGATTCGCCGAAACTGCCGGTGAAGGTAGTGGGTTGACATTTACAGTAACATTGGCGGTAGCCGAACAGCCGTTATTGGTCACCGTTACAGTATAAGTAGTTGTAGTAACAGGAGACACCACAACAGAAGCCCCGTTTTGACCGCTACTCCATTGATAAGTACCCCCGCCGTTAGCGGTAAGTGTCGAGGATTGTCCTTCACAAATCATTGGGGGGTCGGCACTAGCGGATGGAACGGGCAGGGGGTTCACCGTGACGGTAACGGTAGCTGTTGCGGTACATCCATTATTCGTTACAGTTACGGTATAAGTTGTAGTAACAACCGGCATCACTGTGATAGAAGCGCCGATTTGGCTGTTACTCCAGAGGTAGGTTCCTCCTCCGCTTGCTGTTAATACGCTGGATTGGCCGGCGCAAATCGTAGCGGGATTGGCAGAAGCCGTAGCAGCCGGCGGAGGCGTGACGTTAACGGTCACCTCTGCCGTACCGGTACAACCGTTGTTGGTCACCGTAACGGTGTAAGTAGTCGTTGTAGTTGGCGAAACGGAAATTGGGGAACCTGATTGGCCGGTGCTCCAGGCATAAACGCCGCCGCCGGTAGCGGAAAGCGTTGTGGTTTGCCCTTCGCAGACTGTTGCGGGACTTGCCGTTGCGGTTGCCGTTAGGCTGGGATCTACATTAACTGTTATAGTGGCCGAACCGGTACAACCGTTGCTGGTAGCTGTTACGGAATAGGTTGTTGAAGTTACAGGCATTACGGTAATGGAAGCTCCCGACTGTCCCGTGCTCCATATGTAGGTATCTCCACCGGAAGCAGTCAATACCGAGGATTGCCCCGGGCATACCGTTGTTGGACTGGCGCTTATAGAAGGGGTTAACACTGCCCCTACAGTCACCGTAACTTGTTCAACATCTACACATCCATTATTCGTAACGGTTACGGAATAAGTTGTCGTAGCAGCAGGGGTAACGGTAATTGATGCGCTACTCTCACCGGTGCTCCACTGATAAGTGCCGCCGCCGGTAGCGGTCAACACAGAAGAAAGTCCTGGGCAGACTGTCGAGGGTGCTGCAGAGACACCGGCCACGGTGGCAAGAACGTTAACGGTGACGGAGGCGACATCTGTACATCCGTTGTTGGTTACCGTGACTGTAAACGTAGTTGTCGTTCCAACTGCAATACTAAAAGAAGCCGTAGTTTGGCCGGTACTCCATTGATAGGCGCCGCCGCCGGTAGCGGTCAGTTGGGCTGAATTGCCGGCGCAAATAGTGGCTGGTGTTGCAGTTGCAGTAGCTGTGACCGTATTAACTGTCACAGTCACGTCGGCTTCATCGGTACAGCCGTTGTTATCGGTTACCGTTACGGTATAGGTAGTTGTTGCTGATGGCGCAACCGTAATAGAAGCGCCGATTTGCCCGGTACTCCAGGCGTAGGAGTTACCCCCTGTAGCCGTCAGGGTGCTGGTTCCTCCTTCGCAAACAGTAGTAGGGCTTGCTGATACTTGTGCGTTAGCTGAATTCACCGTTACGGCTACATTGGCGACGTTGGAACAACCGTTGTTAGTTACGGTAACTGTATAAGTAGTCGATGCCATTGGGCTAACTGTTATGGATGCCCCACTTTGTCCGGTACTCCAGCTATATGTGCCCCCGCCTGTTGCTGTAAGGGTGGTATTGTTTCCTGAACAAATAGTAGCGGGGCTTGCCGTTGCCGTTGCCACTACGCTATTGACGTTAACGGTCACTGTTGCTACGTCTGTACAGCCATTATTGGTAACCGTTACAGAAAAGGTAGTTGTTGTTCCTACGGTCACCGTAATCATCGAGCCTGTTTGTCCGGTGCTCCAGGCATAAGTGCCGCCTCCGGTAGCGGTCAGCAGCGTAGGCGAACCTGCGCAAACCGTACTTGGATTAGCCGTTGCAGTTGCTGTCACTGTATTTACCGTAACGGTTACATTGGCTTCGTCTGTACAACCATTATTGGTGACGGTAACGGTGTAAGTAGTTGTAGCCAATGGCGCGACGGCAATGGAGGAGCCTGTTTGTCCGGTGCTCCAGGCATATGTTCCACCACCGGCGGCAGTGAGCGTGCTGCCCCCCCCCTCGCAAATGGCCGTGGGGCTTGCCGAAACCTGAGCATTCACAACATTGACAGTAACGGTTACACTAGCGACAGCGGTACAGCCATTGTTGGTAACCGTAACGGTATAATTGGTAGTAGAATTGGGTGATACGGATATTACCGGGCCTGTTTGTCCGGTACTCCAGGCATAAGTACCGCCCCCTGTAGCCGTAAGAACAGTAGGTTGCCCGGCGCAAATCGAGGCAGGCGCCGCCGACGCGGTGGCATTAACGGAATTGACGACCACCGTCAGGCTGGCTACATCCGAACAGCCGTTGTTAGTTACAGTAACGGTGTAAGTAGTGGTAGTAGTTGGGGTTACGCTGATAGTAGAACCTGATTGACCTGTACTCCACTGATAAGTCCCGCCGCCAGTGGCGACCAGGGTAGTAGCGCTTCCAAGGCAAATGGGATTATTGGCGGTTGAAATGCCGGCAGTTACCGAGTTGACCACAACATTAATAACGGCATCATCAGTACAACCGTTATTGGTCACGGTTACGGTATAAGGGGTTGTAGAAGTCGGGCTTACTACAATGGAGGCGCCGCTTTGCCCGGTACTCCAGGCATAGGTTCCGCCTCCGGAAGCCGTCAACACGGCGGATTCGCCTTCGCAAATCGGATTGGGGTTGGCCACAGCGGAAGCCGTGACGGTATTAATGGTCACCGTTACCGTTGTTACATCGATACAACCGTTATTGGTCACTGTTACCGTATAGGTTGTAGTAGAGGTAGGGTTGACGGTAATGACAGCTCCTGACTGGCCGGTACTCCATTGATAAGTGCCGCCGCCGCCCGCCGTTAATTGCACAGGATCGCCTGCGCAAGATACGCTGGGGCTGGCTGATGCCGTAGCTGTCACGGTATTGATCGTGACGGTTGTCGTTGCTACGTCAGTACAACCATTATTGGTCACTGTTACCGAATAAGTTGTTGTTGCAAAAGGATTAACAGTCACGGTCGCCCCCGTTTGCCCGGTACTCCAAACATACGTTCCCCCGCCGGTGGCCGTTAATTGCACGGGGTCGCCGATACAAGAAACGCTGGGGTTGGCCGTGGCCGTTGCAGTTACCGTATTAATATTCACGGTGACGTTGGCTATATCGGTACATCCGTTATTGGTGACCGTTACAGTGTAATTTGTCGTGCCTGTTGGAGATACGGTTATGGGGGATCCCGTTTGCCCGGTACTCCATGCATAAGTGCCGCCTCCGCCAGCCGTTAGCGTTGTGGATTCTCCTTCGCAGACTGCCGCCGGGTTGGCGGTAGCGGTAGCTGTTACTGTGTTGACCGTTAGCGTAAAATTGGCGGTAGCTGCGCAGCCGCCATTGCTTACTGTCACGGAATAGTTGGTAGTTGATGTAGGAGAAACCGATATAGATGCACCTGACTGGCCGGTACTCCACTGGTACGTGCCCCCGCCTGTTGCGGTCAGGGTACTGGATTGTCCGACGCAAATAGTGTTGGGGCTTGCAGTAATATTGGCCATGGGGGGCGAGCTGGGGTTAATGGTTGCAGTAGCTACATCGGTACAGCCGCCGTCTAGCTGTGTTACGGTAACCGTATAGACGCCCGGCGCCAGGTTAAAAGCGCTGGAACCTGTAACTGAAGGCGGATTCCAGGCATAGTTATAGCCGGCGCCGGAAGGGGAGACTAGTATTGAGCCATTATTTTGCCCGCAGGAAGTTTGATTTACGGTCAGGGATGCCATTACCGGCGAACTCGGATTGAGGGTCACGCTGACATCATCACTGCAACCGGTAGCTGTTTCGGTAACCGTCACAGAATAGGATCCAGGGGCCAGATTGGTCGGGTTGGAACCCGTTGCCGAAGGGGGATTCCATGTATAGGTATAACCTGGCCCGGAAGGCGTAACACTGATAGCGCCATTGTTGAAGGCGCAAGTAGGCTGAGTAGGAGTAGCTGTGGCCACCAGAGGCAGACTTGGATTAAGTGTTGTAGATGCGGTGGCGGTACAGCCGCTTGCTGTTTCCGTGATCGTCACTGAGTAAGCGCCGGGACCCAGGTTGGTTGCGCCCGATCCGCTGATTGAAGGCGGATTCCACACATAGGTATAGCCGGGGCCTGAAGGCGACGCGCTGACGGCGCCGTTGTTGAGCCCGCAACTGGGCTGTGTAGGGGTTATTGTCGCATTCAGGGAGGGACTAGGGCTTAAGGTAGCGGAAGCAGTGGCGGTACATCCGGTAGACGTTTGCGTTACGGTCACCGAATAGGAACCGGGCGGCAGGTTAGTGGGGTTAGCCCCGCTTACTGAGGCCGGGCTCCAGGTATAGGTAAAACCAGCGCCGGAGGGCGATACGCTGATCGATCCGTTGTTTTGTCCGCAAGTGGGCTGCGTAGCGCCGGCGCTTGCGGTTATCGAAGCGCTGGGATTTAATGTAACCGTAGCTGTGCCAGTGCAGCCGCCTGCCGTTTGCGTTACCGTCACAGCATAGGAGCCGGGCGGCAGGTTAGTGGGGTTAGCCCCGCTTACTGAGGCCGGGTTCCAGCTATAGGTATACCCTGCGCCTGAAGGCGATACGCTGATGGAGCCGTTGTTTTGTCCGCAAGTGGGTTGTGTAGCACTTGCGTTTACAGTGAGGGCGGTACTGGAATTCAACGTCACAGAGGCGGTACCGGTGCACCCTGTGGAAGGCTGGCTGACGGTCACAGAATAAGTACCTGGCGCCAGGTTGGTCGGGTTGGCGCCGCTCACGGAGGCTGGGCTCCAGGTATAATTATATCCGGCCCCTGAAGGGGATACGCTGATAGCGCCATTATTTTGCGCGCAGGAAGGCTGGGTGGGTGTAGCCGTCACGGAAAGCGTACAGGGCAGGCAGCTACCGTCATCCACATTTGCGTTGGGGTTGTAATTGGGCGACAGGGGGTTGGTACAACCGCAAATGATGGGAGTAGGGAAATTCAGGGTAATATTTTGAGCCACGCCCGAGTCTAAAAAAGCATGATCGCCGATACAAATCTGAGCGGAAATATTGCCAGGAGGGCAGGCGCCCCACAATTGTGCAAAAGTATTGATACCATTAGTACCCACATTACAGGCGTCATCGGAGGTAATACCATAAGAGCCGCCTCCCACGGCAATGCCGTTTTCGGGGTCGGGGCCGCCGCCATCGCTGAATGAAACCTGCACAGGGTTACCTGGCGAACCAATATCACCGCCATTGCCGAAGGGAGAGCCGCCCGCGCAGTTGCCTATGGCGCCCGGGCGCTGCATCACGTTCAGCGTATTGCCACAGGCATTCACAAAAACGTCAAGGTCGCCCTGAAAAGTATGTTGTAATAACATCGAGATTCCCGTAGGATAACCTGTCTGGGCAGGATTAAAGGTGAGCGTCACGCAATATGCTGTAGCAGGGTTGCCATTGACAGGCGTTGAAGCATCGGGCAGTGGAATACTCGGATTAGTGCACTGGCCGCCGGCCCAGGTAGCACAGGATAGCGAAATAGCGAGGAGGCTGCAAGCTTGTAGTAGTTTGTTCATAGTTTGGATTCAACAGGATACCATACATTGTTTTGACGTTTTTTGAGCGTTTATACATGATTTGCCAAATTTATCAAATTTGCGAGATGTTCATTTGTTTTTTTTGACAAAAATCGGCATATCATATTTTGTTATGTCTATGTTGGCAATCTTTACATTTTTAGCGCTTAATTATCTTCGTTGAATGCAACCCATTCTCTGAAAAAAGCACCATAATATAGATGCCCTGCCCTGATTTTGACAAATCAATGGGGATGCTACTTCCTTTCGCACGCGGGGGTATTTCAGCCCAAACAACAGGCCTTCCCAGAGCATCCATCACCACCAGGTTTGCCTGTTGAAGCCAATCATAATCAACCGCTATCCAGCATAATCCAGTTGTAGGATTTGGGTAAACAGTGAGCGGAAAAGCTGATGTTGTCAAGGTGTTTTCATTACTTGTGGACACATCCGGGCACAGGTTATCGAGTAAAGCCTGGTATTTTGGAGCTGTGGTCAAATACGGGGGCTGTATATCAATATCGTTTAACACACCCCATGATCCGTAAATGCTTTCCTGGCGGCTGGCCAAACTAAAATTGCCGAATAAACGACTACCCCACAAGCGAATGGTGTCGAGCATTTCGTCGTACAAGGCATAGATTTCAGGGCTGTACTGGGCATCGTACATGGCTTGTTGGTAGGGATAAGTGCCGCCGAAAACGTTACCTACAAAATGCTGCCCCCCCTCGTAGTTGATGATTGATTTGCCAAATAATTGGACGTTGTTGTAATCCTGCCGCAATAACGGCATAAAGCCGAACCAGGCATTGCGGGCGTTAGCCACGATATCCTGCGGTGTGGATGCTGAATTTAACACCGGGTTACCGTTGCCGGAGTGGTCCAATCCGAGGTAGGAAGTCGGCGAGCCATAGTCCCACTCATCAGGATCGAGTTGAGCGAGAATTTGCTCATTAAGGTAGTTGAAACTCGCCTGCAAGCCCAAAACGCGCTTAACTCTCGACTTTTGGTCGCCAAAAACGTTGTGCCAAATGCGAAAAGTAGACCCGGCTTTTGCAGCCATTGCGCGACCGTAGTTGAGGTTGGACGGTGCAGTCTCCACATTATAGTGAGCCTGGTCAAAGATCCAGTTCCACACTTCATTGCTGTATTCGAGGTAAATTGTCAGTTCGGGGTCGAGCTGGTCGCGAAACAGGGCTGCCATTTGCGCCACGTAGTTGCTGTCGGCGGCGTGGGGTACGCAAATCCAGACATTTTTGTGCATCTGATTCGCCAGTTGAATCATGACTTCATAAGGCACGCCGGTGGGCAGGGCATAGGTGAAATAGTCAACTGACGAGCGGTTTTCCCAATGCGCCACCGGATTGTGGTTGGTGGCCCCCCAATCCATGAAGCGCAACGTATTAAATGGCGCTATTTTTTCCAGGAAGCCCTCATAAAACGGTTGGGATTCGATATCGGCGTTTTCGTCGGCCAGGCGCAACAGCCGGATGTTTCTCACGTGATTAGCTGCCTGCGAGCTGTTTATACTAAAAAAAATATTGCCCACTTGCGTCACTTCAAATTGAATTCTGCCGGGCGTACTGCCGGTCGTAGTTACTCCGCCATTTACCGTCAAATTGCCCTCGCCGTCGTATAGAAGCACATACGATTGTCCCGGCAATAAATTGGCGCCTTCTGAAGAAATCACAAAGCGCACCTTATTGGGCGCCCCACCGGCCATTTGAGGAATCTCGGCAGGGTAACCGTTGGCATCGGTTGCTATTAAATCCGTATTGCCGTTATCCCAACAAAAACATTCATCATGAAAAGCGATAAAGCGATGTCGCACGTGTTTCATAAGGTTGCGCATGGGCCGTTCAGGCACCCAATCGGCAAAACCCGACATGTTGGCGCCGATAGCCATATCGCATATATCCGGCTGCCAGCCGGGGCAGGTGGCGCTGTCAACAGGAACATACAGGGTAAACTGATCGGAGCAACCATTAGCGCCTGAAGCGGTATAGGTATAGGGGCCGGCATCAAGTTGATGAAATTCATTGCCATTAACTGGCGTAAGTGTTGAGCCTGCGGCATTGGCCAATGAAAAAGTATTCGGGTGGTCATTTATGCGTATTACGCCTCCTGAGCCTGCGCAATCGGCTTGCTGCAATAGCGAAAAACTGCTCAGACAAGGGAAACTGTTATTTTGGTTGCGCACCAGTATAGATTGCAGCGCAGTGTGTTCCAGCCCGGCTTCGTCGCGCACGGTCAACCGGATGGTGAGGTTGCCCAGGGCGGAATAGCTATGCTCGACTGTCTGGCCGGCAGCCGGCGGCGATCCGTCGCCAACATTCCAGGTATAGGTCAATGAGCTACCTTCCGGGTCGTAACTATTGGCGCCCGATAAATTGACCGACAAAGGCGCCTGCCCATCTGTAATAGAAGCGGTGATCACGGCCGTTGGAGGCAGGTTGACCTCTACGTTGCTGTCGGGAGCCACGCAGGAATAGCTGGAAGCCAACCGCAATTCATCTACAGTGCCGTTGGCTGGGCTATTGCCGAGGTAAACTGCCACGCTTCGGAAAGTCAGCGGTTCGGCACTGGAAGCCGTAAGCGTTGGTTGGGGTATGGTTGGACCCAACGTTGAAGGATTTACATAAAATGCTACAGTGGTATTGGCGGTATTAAAAGTGATTTCCACTGCCAAAAAAGCCGTTGCGCCTGCTGTCAGCGGTACGTTGGAAGGGAAATAGTCATTGCCGACGCGCAGCGTCCAACGGCGTTGTCCGCCCACATCTGAATGCCCCTCAAAATAACCGATGGCGACCTTTGCGGCGGTACAATTGTCGCACCAGGGCGCCGTTGCGTCGTGCAGGCTGACAAAAACCGGGTGGTTGTTGTTTTGTTCTTTGCGCAGCAGTGCGCTCATCCACAGTGAGCCGCCGGTTTGGCTGCCAATGGCGTTGTTATTTGGCGCCACCCAGGCATCGAATGGCCCGCCGTCGGCGGTATTTAACCGGCGCCCTGCGGTGAGGTACACCCTGCCTCCCGCGGCGTAGTTACCGGCCGTCAACAAATCGCCGAAAGCCGGCGTGGCCGCATTGTCGATCTGAAAACCTGGCAAGACATCATCGTTGTTCTGTACCAGCCAGGGTTCCAGCCAGCCCGTGCCGCCGTTTTGGCCGTTGAGGGGTTGGCCGGCGGGGTAGTCGAAGGCGTCGTAGGCCTGGTAGATGCAAGGTTGAGCAGTTGCAAACAGCGGAAGCAAGAAGAGGACTACAAGGGGGCGCATGGGCGTTAATTTATGAGTATCAAATATAAAAATAAAGAAATCGAGAAATAATATAAAACAAGACAAATGTCGTCATACCTTACGCATTGGTTATCAATTTTTTTTAAAATTCCAAGCCGTTTTTTATGAAAAAACCCAAGCTGATAAACGTCGGATTTTCTTTTAAAGACTACTACGCTACCATTAATCACTACTATACAGAAGTCTTTAGCAGACACCTCATGCTGCATTATCCATTGTATAAAAGCGACCATGAAACTTTGGAACAGCGGATGCACAATTTAACAGACCTTTGCGTCTCTTTGGTTGGAGATCTTAAAGAAAAAAACGTATTGGAGGTTGGGTGCGGAAATGGAGTTCAGAGCGCTTATGTTTATAAAACCTATTCCCCCGCTACCGTCACCGGCGTAGATATTAACCCCGATAACATCGCTATTGCCCAACAGCAAGCCGGCTTATCCGGCAACATCATTTTTTGCGTTGATGATGCCCAAAAACTCGACCATATCTTACATGATTCTATTGATACGCTTTTTTGTATTGAGAGCGCTTTTCACTATGCCGACAAAAAACTTTTCCTGGAAAACGTTCATCGCGTTTTGAAACCTGGAGGTGAGTTTCTTCTGGCAGATATACTTTCAAAATCTCAGAAAAAAAGGTACTGGATTAGAAGCTGGAAGGAAAAAATGAATTTTTATCATTGGACGGATGAGCAATACAGACAGGCTTTTTCAGATATACAGGGGTTGCAATTGCTAAAAAGTATTGATATAACCTCTCTGGTAATACAAGGCTACAAAGGCTACCGCGGTTGGGTTACCAGGAGGCAATGCTCTTCCCTGATTTCTTATTTATTGATGCAAATATTTCTTTTGATTTTCGTCAACTCCAATACGATTGCTTTGAAAAACCGAAGAATTTATATGATTTACTCAGGTGTAAAAAGTCCAGCTTGATGATTGTTTTGATTATTTGTTTTATTCAAACGTTTGTAAAATAAAACCATCATCTTGGATGGCGTTTATTCTGTTATATTTTAAAAAATGTTAATAAACAACATTATAAAGCAGCTCTCGTTCTAGTTACTGTCTCCCTATGTCCTGACACCTTTTTTGGATTCGCTTCACACATTAATTTTTCAAAACTGTAAATCAACAGCTTATGAAAAAAACGGTATTTCTATTGTTGCTATTGGCCTCCGTATGCGCGCAAGCGCAGGAGGAATGGAAAAAATCTGTTTATTTCGACACCGACCGCCACGAATTGCGCGCCGACGCCCGGCAGCAGCTTGACGAATGGGTCGGGCAATTGCTCGAATTGCCCGACTATGCTGTGGAAATCGAGGCCCACACCGATAGTAGAGGCTCGGAAACCTACAACCTCCAACTTGCCGAGCGCCGCGCCGCCTCTGTGAGCGCCTATATGGCCGCACGAGGGGTTAAGGTGACAAAAACGACTACGCTAAGTTTCGGCGAAGACCAACCCGCTTTTTCCAATGACGATGAGAAAGGTCGCCAGGGCAACCGCCGCGTCGATGTGATGATCAGGCCTGTTTTGTTTTCCGGAGTGGACGACCTGGCAGCCCGGCTCAAGCGTCAAAACCGGCAGACTTTCCGCTTTGACGCCGCCCAGTCGGTGAAGATTACGGCCCAATCGGGAACGCAACTCTGGGTAGAAGCCGGCTCGTTTATCCTGCCCGATGGCGCCAACCCTCAGGGGGTGATCGAATTGTCAATAGAGGAGTCGTACAACCTCGGCGATATGATGATGGCCGGGTTGCACACCACATCCAATGGCAATCTGCTGGTGAGCGGCGGTATGATTCTCCTCAGCGCCAGCGCCGCAGGCCAGTCTTTGGAGCTTAAAGACGGCGCTGCCTTGCAACTTGCCATGCCCACAGGCGTGCGCGAGGCCGGTATGCAGCTCTTTTACGGTACTGCCGGGGCCAATGGCAGCGCCGGCAACTGGATCGCCACCGACCAAATGGCAGGCGCTTCGCTTATAGACCGCATTAAAATGCCGCCGCAACCGCCCAGGCCCACTATGCGCTATGCGGCTAAATATATAGCTCCCGAAATAGGCAAAGAACCCAAAGAACCGGAGGCCCCACGCGCCTTCGCCCGCCGCGAGCCCACACCGCCCGATCGCGACAGGATCAAATACGAACCAGGCTTTTTCGAGCGATTGTTTTCTTCGAAATCCAAACTCGCAGCTAAAAGAGAGGCAAAATATCAGTCTGCTCTCAGCCGATACGAATATCGCCTCGAAAAATACCAGGAAGGACTTAGCAACTACGAGGAAAGCTTGCAACGTTATGAGCGACAAAAAGCGGATTATCGAATTGCATATAGCGCATGGCTCGAACGTCGAAGAACCGCTTACGAGAATGTTCGCCTCAGCGAAGAAGATAAAAGTCGCATGATGGCGCAGTATGAAATTGACAAAAAAAATTACGAGTTGCAATTGGCTGCCTGGGAAAAAGACCGCAATAAAAAATTGCAGGAATTTGAAAATAATTACGCTTCATTAGGAAAAGCTGACAAAAAATCAGTCGATTATTACTTTTATGCCGTAACACGCCTGGGCTGGATCAATTGTGATAAATTTTACAACATATCGCCCGAAGACCAGACTATGCTGGTAATTAATGACGATGACGAAGCGGAGGAACGGGTTTTTGTGGTATTCAAAGATATGAAAAGCATTATGCCCGCTACCTTCTTCAACGGCAAATACCAATCCGGGAATATACCTAAAAAAGAAGCCGTGAAAATTATAGCCTACAAAGTGAAGGAGGGCAAAGCCTATCTGGCGGTTCATAACACCGTAGCAGGTGAAAAAAACAACTATTCACTAAATTATCAACCCAGTTCACTGAAAGACATCAGAAAAGAATTGGAATTATTGTAAATCCTGTTGCGCACTTCCTGTTGCCTGTTCGTTTGAGTGGGCAACAGGAAGCGTTTTTTTGCCCTTGACCATTAGCCCCGCCATCATTACCAGCGCTGTCAGCACAATCACCTGGATAATCAAGGATTGATTGACCAGCGGTATGACTTGTTCGGGTAGTACCGATAAGAATAGTAGTATCGTTATTAGTCCCCGCGGCGCAAAAAACAATAGCGGCTGCAAATCAGAACCTGTCAACTTTAGCGCCAATGCCCGAATCAAAAAAATCAATCCAACGATACTTGCTGACCAGACCGCAGTTTCAGGATTAAATAATTCAAGCGTTTCTATTAAATATCCAAACACTAAAAAAAACAAAACCCGGGTCAGAAATGTGGCTTCTATTGTTATTTCTTTAAATTTTTTTGTCTCGCCATCTAATACTTCGGGACGTAATCGTTCTATCCATTTGATGCGTTTTAATTCGTCCAGGTTTCCTAAAAATAATCCAAAAACAAGAATAAAAAGTAGCGCCGGCAAATGGTATATTTTTGAAATAGCATAAATTAAAATAATCAGGATAATGATGGGTATGAATTTAACGTGATGCTCAATCCTGCTGAGTAGAAATGAAAGTCCAAGCGTGGCTATAAAAGAAATGATCAGAATAATCAGTAGCTGCAAAAAAAAATGTCCTATAGATTCCGCATTAATAACTTCGTTGAGCGCTAAAAAATTAAAAAACATAACGCCCAAAATATCGGAAAGGCTGCTTTCGTAAATAATATATTCTCTGTCGGTCCTGTTTAAATTGGCTGCACTGGGTATGGCAATAGCGCTGCTGATCACACATAGCGGTATAGCATTGGTCATGCTGTCTTTAAAGGAATAACCGCCAAAGTAGTGAAAAGCATAGGCCAGGATAAACGCCAGGATGACCATCGGCAATAATGCCACAATAAATGTCTTTTTTAGCACCGGTATTTTTGAGGCGTCAAATTCAAGTTCCAGAGCGCCTTCCAGGACGATTAGAATTAGCCCGATCGTCCCCAGGATTTGTAGCGCCGGCGACAGATCGGGAAGCTGAATATCAACCAAAACGGTAATCTGCTTGACTCCCCAACCCATTAGCAATAAAAGTAATACCGACGGTATTCTGGTTTTTGACGATGTAAGGTCAAAAATATATGCAATAAGTAGTAAGACGCAAATAGTGATGATTAGCGATGTCGTCATTCGATTAGATTCGTTTAATGTCTAAAAATATACATCATTGGATACGCTTAAGCATATCATCAAAACCAGGTACAAATTCATGATGAATGGTCCATTTTATATTATTCCCATCTCCTTTTTTTCTTGGAATAATATGGAAATGGATGTGGAATACATCCTGCTGGGCCGCTCTGCCGGAATTGCTAATAATTTGAACGTCTTTTATACCAAGTTTTTCCTCGTATAGTTGTATTACTTTTTTTAAAGAAAGCATTAATGCAGATAATTCTTCTTCCGGGATGTCAAAAATATTTACGTAGTGATTTTTTGAAATAACAAGCGTGTGGTATTGGCTGACAGGATTGATGTCAAAAAACGCGCAGGTTTTTTCATCCTCGTATACTTTCCAGGAATTGGCTTCGTTTCTCGCAATTTTACAAAAAATACAATCTTCCATGTACCTGATATTCGATGGTTAGTACTCAAATCAAATTGAAGCAGCTACGAATATCGATATTATTATTCAAATTTCCAATAAATCAGATATAGGGTTGAGAAGGGGCGGAAAGCTATCGTGTCAGTCACATCGGCGGGTTGCATTACCGCTTGTTTTTCAACGCCTGGCGGTTGATTTTGCCGGTATCTGACTTGGGGAGGGTGTCGATAAATACAAACGATTTAGGAATCTTATATTTAGCCAATTGTTGGTTGCAATACATACGGATATCGGCTTCCGTACAGGTAGCCCCCGGGCGAAGTACCAGATAAGCCTTGCCTGCCTCTCCCCATTTTTCATCGGGAATGCCGATGACGGCAGCCTCGGATATAGCGGGGTGCTGCACCAATACGCGTTCAATTTCAGCGGGGTAGACATTTTCGCCGCCTGATATAAACATATTTTTTACTCGATCGACAACAAAAAGGTATTCTTCTTCATCCCTGACGACCATGTCGCCGGTACAGAACCAGTCGTCGTGAAAAGCGGCGCGGGTCGCTTCAGGATTGCGCCAATAGCCGGGGGTTACCATGGGGCCTCGCAGCAGCAATTCGCCGGGATGGCCGGGGTCGACATCCTGCCCCGTTTCGTCGATGATGCGGGTTTCTACATAAAAATTAGGCCTTCCTATACTGCCCTTGCGGCGCACGGCATCGCGTTGGTGCAGACTGGTAAGGTTGGGGCCTACTTCGGTCATGCCGTAGCCCTGGCGCACATATACGCCTTTGGCATGCCATTTTTCGATAAGCGGTAGGGGCATGGGTTCGCCGCCGACAATCAGATAGAGCAGATTGGACAAATCGGCACGGTTGAAATCAGGATGATCAGCCAGCATTTTAAGCATGGTGGGCACCCCCATAAACAAGGTACATTTTTCGACTGCTAATAGCTCCATAACGATACCCGGATCAAATTTTTTGACCAGGCAGGTATATGCACCATGGTGCAAAAACGGCGTGGCGAGTACGTTCCAGCCGCCGGTATGGAAAGGCGGCATGACATTGACGGTGCGACTGCTTTCGTTGATGATGAGCGACATGGCGGTATTGATGCTGTTCCAGAATAACATGCCATGCGTATACAAAGCGCCTTTGGGAAAACCCGTTGTGCCGGAAGTATACAAAATAAAAACAGGGTCGTTGGCATCCAGTATCACTGGGGGAAAAGGCGCGTCCAACTTTTCTTC
This sequence comes from Saprospiraceae bacterium, assembly GCA_036741235.1. GTDB lineage: Bacteria > Bacteroidota > Bacteroidia > Chitinophagales > Saprospiraceae > JABWBR01. The sequence continues at coordinate 50,627 of DAINSQ010000002.1, forward strand.
TGCCGGAATGGCACAAAGCGCTGTAATGGCTTCCAGGCTGGAACAATGGGGTATAGCTTTGTAGGCCTGCGACTCGCCGGTCAACTCGCGGAATTTGTCCTCAACGACTACCAGTGCCGGCTCGGCGTTTGACAATAAATAATCTATTTCAGCAGGGGCGAGGCGGTAGTTGAGCGGGGTAAGGATAAAACCCGCTTTCTGCGCTGCAACGAAGAGATAAATATATTCCAGGCAATTCTCTGCCAGCACAGCTACCCGGTCGCCTTTGACTATGCCGTAATGGTGGGCAAAATAGTGCGCCAGGCGATTGCCCAGGCGATTGAGTCGCTCATAAGTTGCCGTTCGCCCCGTTTCGTATTCTTTGACGGCAATTTTATCGGGAGAATATAAGGCCCATTTGGAGGCCCAGTCTTGTTGGTGTAATGCCATAGCGGTAAAGTTGAAGACCGTGCGACCGTGCGCTTCAAAGTCGAAACGCTGTTGCTGCAAATGCCAATCCGCCGCCTGAACCTATAAACATACACAATTGGCCGGGTTTTACCAAGCCGTGTTCCCATGCCTGATTAAAAGCCATAGGAATACATGCGCTTCCCGTATAACCATAGTGGTGCATAATAGTTGTTGCTTTTTCGCGTGGCACGCCGAGGCGGTCCATAGTTTCCCAAATGCTATTGATATTGATTTGGGTAATAAAAAAATGGTCGATATCAGCGGGAGAAATATTGATGCGACTGCAAATTTGCCGGGTCATATCGGTCCACACATCAGGGTTGAGCTCTTTAGGAAATTTGCGGACAAACTGTAGCAACTGCCCCCTTTTTTCGAGCGTATCAGCGGTGGTTGGTTCATGGGTGGCGCCGGCATAGATACCCATCCAGTCATGGTATTGGCCAAAAGTGCGTAGTTCGCCGGCCAGAAATCCTGTATTTTCAGCGGTTTCAACAGCTTTTAATACGACCGCCCCGGCGCCGTCGGCAAACAGGGTGACGGTCTTTTTGTCCTGCATGTTTAAAAACTTGCTCATGGCGTAAGCGCCAATCACCAGTATGTAGTTGTAGCGTTCATCCGAGCGGATGTATTTGGCTCCTGTGTCGAGGGCGGTAACAAAACCGGCACAAGCCGAGTTGAGGTCAAATGTGCCGGCCTTTTGAGCGCCTAGCCGATGCTGAACGACGGCGGCCGTGGAGGGGGAGATATACTCCGGCGTATCAGTCGCCAGGATGATCAGGTCGAGGTCGGATGCCTGAAGCCCCGCCCGCTCCAGCGCCTGCCGGGCTGCCCGCTCTGACAGGTCGGCAGCGCTCTCGGTTGGAGCGCACCAACGTCGCTCGTATATCTGTACATTTGTCCGCAACCAGGTATCTACATCCTCTTGGAGTAGCTCGTTGAAATAACTGTTTGGGACTATATGCTCCGGAGCATAGGCGCCGCAGGATAAAATGGTTGCGTTGCGCATAAAATTTTGTTTTGGAGGGGTATGCAAGGGTTATGAAGGGGAATGAGGGGGTATGAAAGGTTATTAACCATCCCTCATCCCCTCTCATAACCCCTCATAACCCCTCATAACCCCTCATAACCCCTTCCCGACTTCCCTTTGGTCAGTACGGGACTCCTTTCAGTCGCATAACCCCTCATAACCCCTTACTTCTTCCCAATCGCCGGCAAATTCACTTTCAGTTCGAGTGAATACAGTCGGCCGATAGCGGGTGAAGCCACGAATTCGCGTACTTCGGCGTCGAACAGGTTGACAACCTGGGCTGACAGGGTATAGCGCTCTTTGAAGGTATAACCCACGCCGAGGTCGACGTTAAAGAAGCCGCCCAGCGGGCCATAGTTAAAGGAGCGGCCTACGCGTTGTCCTTCCACGACGGGGCTGCCCCCGTAGATGAGGTTTTGATTGGTTTTTGCCGCCACGTTGATGCCCGAGAAAAAGTCGTATTCAGATACCCAACGCCCCCAGGCGGTAGCGAAAAATCCATTTTTGGAATAGTTAAGCCCCAAGCCCACCTTGTGATCAGGGGTATTGATCGGCAAGTCGTTTTCGTCAACTTTGCCGTTGCGATTGCCGTCATTTTTCAGGTCGTCGGTGTTGAGGTCGTAGCCGAACCACGAGTAGTTGAGGGTACCGGTGAGGCCGTCTATGAGGCTCACGTTGAGGCCCATGTCAAAGCCATAGGTATTTACCTGGCCGAAGTTGACATAGGTGAGGACCAGGTCGGCGCCTGTGCTGCCGTCGGGCAGGGTGGTGGCAGCGGCAATTTCAGAAATATCCTGATCGCCGCGCTGGGTGGCATAACCCCTGATACGCGGAATATTGGGCGTAGCGGGGTTGTTGTCGTGGTCGTACAGGTCGCGGTCGGTGGCTACGTTGATCGAGGGGCTCAGGAAGTTCTCCGATTGGTTGTAGTAAGCATTGGCATCGAGGTAGACGCGTTTGCCGATTTGGGCTTTATAACCCAACTCAACCGTTCTGATTTTTTCAACTTGTAGTTTTTCTACTTCAAACTCGCCGACAACTTGTTGCGTGCTTACGTCAACTTCCTTGATGGTAAAGCCTTCGCCGTTGCCCAGCAATACGCCGCCGAAGATATTGGCCGACAGGTTGAGGATGGTGGGCGCTGCTATGCCTTCCCCGTAAGTGAGGCGCAGCGCGCTGTTGTCAAGTGCGTATACAAGCGCTGCTTTGGGAATAAAGTTAAAGCCGTACAAATCGTGGTTGTCGGCGCGGGCAGCCAAAACTGCGCGCAGGCGGCCGAATTTGCGCTCAAGTTGCAGGTAGCCGCCCAACTGGCCGATCTCGATGGGGCCGTCTTTGTCGAGCAAATAAGTTTGCTTGCTATCCGCCTTGTCGCGTTGGTATTGCACGCCTACAATAAAATCGAAAAGCTTGGGCAACTGGTAGTTGTATTGTACTTCAGCATTGAGACGCTGGGAGTAGTCCTGGAAGATAGCGCCGCGCGGCAAAGCCAATCCCGTCGTATCAGAAAGTCGGAACCATTGTGTAGCGATAGAATTCTGGCGTGCTACATCTTCCGGAAAACCGGCGGCGGTATAGGTGAAGTGGTTCACCGTGCGCTGGTTCATGGCGATGGTGCTGTCGGTTGTACTCCATGAGTTATAAACATTTACGAACAGGCGTGGCGACACGTAGCGGGCCTGCAACCAGGATACGCGCCAATCGCGAATCTGGTTGCGGCCGGCATTCGTGTTGCCGATGTTGTTGCTATTGCTGGCGCCATAGCCGACAATGATATCCGACGTACTATTCACACTATAATAAGCCTGGGCCTCTCCGCGCAGCGAGTTGAACTCGCGGTCGAGCAGGTATTCCGGCAGGGCGATGGCGCCGCCGGGCGCAGCAGCATTGAGGATATAAACCGTATCTACAAAATCAAATTCTTCCCCCTGGGTATATTCGCCGCTGATTTTAAAGGCAAATTTGTCGCTCAGTTTCATAGCATGGCGCAGGCGTGCCGTAAATACGCCCTGGTTGCCGGCGCCGAGCGCTACCGTTGTGCCCTGTGAGGTGCGAGGATCTTTGGTAATAGTGTTGAGCAGGCCGTTGTGGGCGTTGGGGCCGTATAGCGCCGACGAAGGTCCAAGGATAACTTCGATGCGCTCAACATCTTCTTTTACGGTAGTGCTCAGGGCGCCCAGCGGCAGGCCCGTTGCGATAAGCGAAGAAAAACGGTTGTCGTTAATTTGCAGGTTTTTCGGGTTGAAAGCGCTGTTGAAGCCCCGGGCATTGATGCCGATGCCTAATACGCCCGAGCGCACATAGTCAACGCCTTTCTGACGACCCAGTAGCTCCGCCACGTTGAACGAGGGCAGTTCGGCTATTGCTCTGGAACCTATCACCGATATGGTGGCAGGCGCATTCGTGCGCTTTTCTGCACGGCGCGAGGCTGATACCACTACCTCGCTACCTTGTATACCGGTGGTAGCCAATTGTACATTTACGGTGGTAGCTTTGCCGCCTTCAACAGTAGCAGCTACCGTTTGCGTTTCGTAACCAACGTAAGACACCAGCAGTACATAAGTTCCAGGCGCCAGTGAAATTTCGTAGGCGCCGTCAGCATCAGTAAAAGCGCCGTTATTGGTGCCTTCCACTACCACTGAAGCGCCGGTCAGCGCTTCTCCGCTGCCTTGGTCGCTCACTTTGCCGGCAATGGAGCCGCGCTGCGCAACCGCATAAAGGCTGCACAATAAACAGATGAGTGTAAATGTCTTTTTCATAAGAGTCCCATATAAAATTAACAATAAATCAGTTTATCAATTGGCACAGCAAGTCCTGCCCGCATTATTGCAAGTGTTCAAAACTTTTCAAAACTATTACTTAAAAAATGCCAACCAATATTTCGGTGTGAAAGTAAATGGCTTGTAAAAAATACTGAAATCGCTTTTTCTCTTTTATTGCCTTGACTTAAAGTAGGTGCTGTGTTGTTTTTTTGATTAAAAAATTGATATTCAATTGATTGGTTGCAAAATAATACAGGGTTGACTATTTTGCAGACGAGGCTGATTATTTATTCAAAAAATCAATAATGGCCTCATTTACAAACGCATCGGCTTCCCATTGTACGAAGTGACCTGCGTTGGGCGCCGGCAACATTTGGCTGCCGGCAATACGTTCACGGGCAAGTGCGGCCACCTGAGCAGTAGTCATTGCGGGGTGTAAAAAGCGGTTAGGAATGAGCATATCGTTTTCGCCATAGATGATCAGCGTAGGCAACGTTACCTTTGGCAGGCGTTCAAAAACGGGCTCATCGAGCATACCGGCTACACACTTGGGGATCATGCGGCAATAGTCGTCGTAAGCCGGCGTTTGGCGCAGCGCCAGGCGGTCGGCAATCATAAATTCGGCATCGGCGGGGAATTGTACGAAGTTGATTTCGAAATTTTTTCGGATTTGGGCCTCAGGCGTATTTTTGAGTATTTCAGGGGTGTATACGTTTCTGAGTATAGCTTTTTCTTTATCGTCAAAGGTTTCTATACCCGCCGGGGCCAGCAGGATAAGCTTTTTTATACGTTTGTTATTGCGCAAAACCTCGGTAAGCGCTATTTGCCCGCCCATGGAATGCCCCACCAGTATTACTTTTTTCAATTTGAGTTGCCGGATAAACGCGCTTACGGCGTCGGCAAAAAACGACATATTATAGGCATAATCACCGCCGGTCGATTTGCCATAGCCCGGCAGATCGAGGGCTATACACCGGTATTGCGTGCTCAAAACGGCCATGTTTTTCTGCCACGATTTCAGATTGCTGCCCAGCCCGTGAATAAACAGCAGGGTATAGGCTCCTTTGCCTCGGTCGAGATAGGCAATTTTTTTTCCGTCCGGTAATTCGACATGTCGCAAATCGGCAGGATAGGTAATATCGCTTTTCATGTCGGAATGTTGCGCTATTGAGCCTAGCGCCGGGAAAAGCAACAGTATGGAAGCGCCGACAGCTTTAGCTGGTTTTATCCTATTGAAAAAAACAACGGTAAGGCCTACTACTACAGCTGACAGGATAGCCAGCGCAGCCGCAACCGCGGGATTGCGTACTTCGCCCGAGGTGTAGGGAGTGAGTCCGCCATAATACACGCTGAAGTGCACGACGATGGCGGTTGCAGAGGCTGCAATAGGAGCTGATTTAGGTATGTTTTTTCCGTAAATGCCAAACAGTACGGGTACAAAAGCAGCTGAAAAATATGCATATACGCCGTTCTGCGCCAGTATGCCCACACTTAAATTGGGGTGCAGGAGCTGGTTATAACTCCAGGCAATAGCAATAACCGCCATTATCACAATAATCATTTTGTTGATTTGGGCGAGACGGGCAGGCGCCATTTCGCCGCCGCCTGCTCGCCATTTTACCAAGGGAGCTACCAAATCGTTGGTAAAAGTGATAGATAGCGATTGTATTAACCCCTCGAGGGTTGAAAGCCCGGCAGAGAGTAGCCCCAATACTACTAACAAACCCATGTAAACGGGGAAGGCTTTGACCACATAAGCCGGTATAATGCCGTCCATTTGGAGTGCTTTACCATTCAGGGTCAAATCCGGAAATTCAAGCCGTGCGTAAAAACCAACAAATAGAACTGCGAAAAAAATAATTTCAGCCACAATTCCCACCAGCAAATATTTATTGACATCTTTTTCGTTGCGCAACAATAGCGAGCGCGTCACAATATGTGGCTGGCACACGATAGCCACCCCTACAATAAAATTACAAAAGCCGACCTCAAACCAATCGCGAAACAGGGGGCTTTTGGGGTTTACCGGCTGAGCGAGCAAAGGGTCGATAGCCGTGATGCGACTCAAAAAGCCGTCAAGGCCTCCGCTGAAATACTCGGCGCCCGATGATAGCATGATGATGGCCACCACTAACATCAATCCGGCTTGAATAGCGTTAGTATATACCATCGAATTGGCGCCGCCGAACATCATATATCCAAATACTATTACTACCAGTCCGATCAAAACCCACAACTCATTAGCGCCCAATGCACTGGAAAGCACCTTGGTGATGCCTACGCATATCAATACGATAAATGTAAGCAGCAACAGCGATAATACTGCAAACCAGTGCGCAAGTGCCTGACTATCATACCGCTTGCCCATCCACTGCGATAGCGACATTGCCTTCACAGAAGTCCCATAACGTTGGAAGCTGCGCGTAAGAATCACCAGCGAAATGATCAAGCCCAATGGTAATACCAGCGACATTGCCAGGAATGCGCTCCACCCGAACATGGCCACAAAACCCGGATTGATTATAAATGTGGCGGCGCTGGTCACACCCGCTGCTAGCGATAACCCTACCACTACAGGTGAAAAACCCTGGCTGCCCAACGCGTAATCGCTTAGCGACTTGGTGCGTCGCGCCGCCCTGACAACAAAAAAAATCATCAGGGCAGCGTAGCCCGTTAGCAACAAGGCCGTAGCCCATATCCAATTGCCGTTTCCCATATATCAGGTCAGTTTGTGTTGTCTCGCTAAGTTACGCAGCCGGCGTGCCGCGCCATGCCTTTGCAGTTCCTTTTTCAGCATGATTTTCAACTTTTCAGGGATGGACTGTAAGCGCTGTAATTGCCTTATCGGGTATTGGGTATAATTTGATTTGTGAAATTAAATTTTTGAAAATCAGATTTTTGCGATAGATTTTTCTAATAAGAAATAAGTGAAAACCGATTGTAAAACAAGCCTTGACCGAAAAATCGACAAGTTGCTGGAAAACAATGTCAAAAACGCGGTACTCACTAATTTAGCCCCCATGAAACGACTAGCAAACAAAACGGCCGTCATTACCGGCGGCGCCAGCGGTATCGGTAAAGCTACTGCGCTGCGATTTCTGGAGGAAGGCGCCAGGGTCGCTATCTGGGACATTCAGGACGAAAGGGGCCGCGCGCTCGAAGCCGACTGTCGCCGACAGGGCCTGGAGGCAAGCTATTATCGCGTAGACACTACCAATTTTGAAGCAGTGATGCAAGCCGCTGCACAAGTGAAGGCTGATTTTGGCAGTATCGATATCCTGATCAACAATGCAGGCATTACCCGCGATTCATCGCTAAAAAAAATGACAGGAGAACAATGGGATCAGGTCATAGCGGTCAACCTTACTGGTGTGTTCAACTGCACCAGAGCCGTCTATCCCTATATGGAAGCACAGGGCTGGGGGCGTATTATCTCGGCTTCGTCGGTAGTGGGATTGTACGGCAATTTCGGCCAAACCAACTATGTAGCCACCAAGGCCGGCGTGATCGGGATGACGAAAGTCTGGGCGCGAGAATTTGGACGTAAAGGCATTACCGCCAACGCTGTAGCTCCTGGATTCATCCATACTGAAATGATGGACACTATACCCGAGCAGGTATTGCAGGGCATGAAAGACAAAGCTCCTGCCGGCCGACTCGGCACTCCCGAAGAGGTGGCTGCCGCTTATACCTTTCTCGCTTCAGACGAGGCCGCCTTTATCAACGGGGCCACCATCAGCGTGGATGGCGGCTTGACATTGTGATAATGTCCGCAAATTTTTGCATATTGTTGCCGTATGCGCAACAAACTGCAGAAATTCACTGATTTTACCCAGACGCTGCTGCCGCACGAAACGACCTGGCTGCTGGCCAACCAGCAATTTGACGATTAGGCCAAAGTAGCTATTCTGGAACGCGTAGACAGCTATTGCCGCCGCCTTCGCAGCAACGAGTATTTGCCTTACGACGAAAACCTCGACAAACGCAAATATTCCAATCTGAAAATCTGGATTGCAGAGCGCCTACGCGCCCTCGACGTAGACATGCACCTGGAGTGGATGCTCGAAACAGAGCGAAAAATCCTGACTGATGCAATCGAACCCGCTACGGAAGACCGCTTGTTGCACGAAATTAAAAACTATACGCCAACTCGATTTTATTTTACCCGATTTTACGAACTCGTACAGTCTTATCGCCATTTTCTGCTCATTCGTATGCGCTATGCCGATCACGATATGGCGGAGGCTTTTTTATCCAATAATAGAGCGCCCTGGTTGCGTTCCAAATCAACCATCGAAGAATTACACAGCGCTACTCTTGATATTGTGAAGCAATATGCCGGCGATGCCAGGGCATCCATCCATTGGGAGCAACGCCTCACTGAGATCTTCTACGACGAAACCCTCGACGGCTGGAGTCGCTATATGGCGCTGGTTCGCCTTACCTTTATTTATTATAATTACCGCCGTTTCGAACCTTTGCTCGAAAAATATGAGTATCTCGAACAGCAACTCAACAAAGGGCTGTTTTATTCCAAACGCATACTGCTCAATTATTACGGTAATCGGCTGATGCTGCATGTGAAGTTTGGAGAATTTGACAAGGCGGAATACTACGGGTATTTGTCAGTACGAGTAAAAAATATCGATTTTATCCACTACGTCAATAACCTATGTGCGGTATTATTGCGCGAAAAAAAATACCCTGAGGCGATGACGTTACTCAAGGATGCGCTGCCTGAGAGCAAAACCACTCATAGCTTTCACAATAAAATTGGATTTGTAAGTCATTTTGTGAAATGTCAAAATCATCTGGGACAATACCTGGCTGCCGAAAATTATGCAGAAACCTACCTGCGCGCTTATCCCCGCGAGATTTTTGAAAACCGCTGGCATTTATTTTTTACCGCCTATCTCGAAAGTCTGCTGCACCAGCATAAATACGCCAAGTTGCTCAAGGTTTGCCAGAAATATAAGTTGCTGGAACGCGACAAAGCTTCGCAACACAAGTCTTTTTATCTCCCTACGCTAAGATGGTACTATGCCGTTGCTGCACTGCTCACCGATCGAGATTCGCTGGAAAAACAACAAAAAGCGCTCGCGCCCTTTATCCCCCCGGCCATACCCGACCCCGCCAAGGCACAACAATTAGCAGATTTGTTACAACAGGTTCAGTCGCATCATGCTCCGTTAGCGGCATATCTGGGCAAGTTGGCCAAAGCTGCTGGGTGGTAGGGGGGGGATGAATGGAGAGAGAGGGCGGGAGGATAATCGAAGATTTTTTATCCCGCCCTCATCATACATTATTGCACCACCAGGCGCAGTACTTCCGAACCTTCATCAGTAGTCAGGGTGCAGAGGTACGTACCTTTTGCCAGGGCGCCGGAAGGCAATGTCAACTCATAACTTCCGGCCGACAGATAGTCGTCGGTCAGTATAAGTAGCAATTGGCCGGTGAGGTTAAACATACGCAGCTTGACTTGCGAATCCGCGGTCAACTGATAGCGGATAGTTGTAATATCCTGAAAAGGATTGGGGGCGGCGCTAAGGCGGCCCATTTGCGCCTGCACGTGCAGTTGAGCGGGGAGCGATGCCTTCACCGGCGCCGGCTCGGCACGTTGCCATACCTGAGTGGGATGTACCGGGTCGAGCGCTTCTCCGGCGCTGTTGCGGCTCTCCACCATGTTCAGTGCGGAGTTGCCGCCGCAGTCGAAGTTGCGGGCTATGAAATTGGCGCCGCCGCTTACCTCAAAACCGTCGGAGAGGATTACCTCTTCGCCGCCGTTGTATACTACATAGGTCACAGCGCCTGTAATAAGTCGGTTGGAAGTGACGGTATTGTCAGCGTAATACGTGGGGGCGCCGATGGTGATGTCAGTAGTTACTACAATATCGGGAATACACTTGGGCGCCAGCCAGTCGTTGAGACGGCGCTGGGCATTATCGCCACCCCAGGAAGTTGACAGGCGGCCGTAGTAGCTCGTTGCATCGTCGCATGTTCCATTACCGCCATGGAGTTGGCCAATGACACGATGGTTGGCGTCATAGAGTGGCGAGCCGGAAGAACCGGGCTGCGTACCGCCGGTATCCCATTCCACTTCCCAATGTGTATTAGGCGCTGTAGTAGTACCGTCGGTCCAGCTTATCCACCCTCCATGATTATCAGCCGCACTGTTGTCAATCGATATTTTTTTCACATCTCCCCGTGGGTGATGGATACCAGTACTTTGACCGGCTGGAGGATCGGCTGTATCCCAACCGTTGTACAACAAGCCCAAGCCTGCGTCGAGCCAGGGGTCTTCAGTGAGACGGAATAAGGCAAAGTCGGAGTCGTCGTTATTGGCAACCAGGATTGCGCCGATGGTCGATTGCCATCCCGGTTCAGTGAGCGGATTAGTACAACCCGGGCTTTCGTAATTCCAGAAAAAAGACCAGGTAGCAGCACCTGGACTAGTTACGGCATCTTGTCCTGCCGAAAGGCAGTGATTGGCTGTAAGGAAATACGGGGTAAAATCAACCATAGTATTGTTGAGCAAAGCGCCTGTACATACGCGGGAACCGCCAACGACAATCATGGCCACACTGGTTTTTTCCAATTGCCAGTCATTGCCCTCCGGGCAATTGATATTGACCATACAAGAGTCGGAGTCTTCGAAGAGCTTTTCGTCCGGCAGCTTGATATACCGATAGCCGTGTACCACTTTTGCAATAGATATTTCGCCTGGAAAATCTACCTCTTGCGGCTCGTAGTATTCCAGCGTGATCATTTCGCCGTATACCAAGCTAGTGGCGTAACCGATGCTGTTGCCGCGCGGCGAGTTGTTATTTCGCGAGGTAAAGCCGCCGATGACGTGCGAGCGGTCGGCATTGTAAATATACAGCGTGGCGCCGTCGGGCAGCCAGAAGGCGTCATAGAGCAGGTTGATCGAGCGGGCGCCGGGGCAGTGGATGCTGAGGCGCCACAGGCGGTCACCGTTGGGTAGTGTTTGCCAAACGCCCGAGTTGTCGAGGGTAAAACCGGCGTCGAGTGGATAGCCGAAGCGCGGCGGTCTGCCTGCCTCTTCATCTGCTTCGTCTTCGCGCTCAATGGCGGTTTTGTTGAGGGCCTGCATGGTCTCCACCGGTACGCGTTGCGTCAGGAAAGCTTTGTCGAAGCTGTATGGTGTACCGCCTATGTTGATCTGCGCTTCAGCGGCATGCCAAGCCAGTACTGTCAGGAGCAAGGCATATAATAAACGTTTCATAATAGCTTTTTTAGGAGTGGTGAAAAGGGCTGCCGGCGTACCGGCAACCTTCTGAAATTCATTAACGCGGTTTATTTCTCAAGCCCTTCGATGCGCTGCTGAAGCTGATTGATGAGCTGAAGTGCCTGCTGCAACTGGGCCTGCAAGTCGTCATTGCGTTTATTCACTTCAATGGTGTGCAGGGTGAGTTCTTCCACTTTTTCCACCAGTCGGCGCTGCATATCGCCTACTTGAAATCCACCCGCCGCTTCTACCTCGGCGGCACTGGGCATACCTGGCAGATGACCGTTTTGGTCGATGAATTGCTCTACCTCCTTTAGGCTCATCAGGTTGTGGGCGTCGGTGAAGACGTAATCGGGCCAGGCAGCCGAATTGCGCACGCGCAGTTCTTCACAAATAATACCGCCATCGACGGCAAGCTTGTATGCTGCGGGAATTTGGCCGGCCAAGACGCCGATACCTACTTTTTGATTTATCAAGTCTACTACCAGCGCTTCCGAACCGGCGCCGCCTACGTATACGTTGTGCGTATGTTTTATGCCGGGGTTGTTTCTGGCATTGTAGCCGCTGATGTAAACAGCATTGGGATCCCAACCCTGGTAAGTGCCGATGAGGTCGAAGTCTTGATCCGTGGTATTGCGACTGTGCACCACGGCGTCAAAACCGTGGACTTTCACAGCGCCTTGTACTTCCAGTTTATCAGTTGGCGCATCTATCTGCCCCACCAATACATGCCCGCCAAAGCTCGCCAGGTTTACGTTGCCTGTATTGGAATGCAGGTACAAATCGCCGCCATTGGCATTGAGATCAAGCTCGTTGCCGTCGGTGCGCATTTCTATAAAACGGTTGTCATCGCCAGGCGTCGAGAGGCGAAGGCGGTTGCCATAGGCGTGTACTGAGACGGCAGGCGTTGCCGTGCCGATACCGAAACGACCGCCCTTAGCCTGAAAATACGTAGTTGCGCCGCCGAGGCCAATGCTGGCGTCGAGTAGTCCGCTGCCGTCAGGGCGGAAGAAATTCACAGCGCCGCCGCCGGTTGTTGTAGTATTGCGAAAAAAGTTGAGATAGGTTGCGGAAGCGCCGCCAAAGGGTTGCAAGCTGAGATCAAAACTGGTAGCAGCGGGGTCGCTGAACAAACGGAAGGAAGCGGTAGAAGTCGTGTTGTCGATGAGTTCAAGGAAGTGGTCGCCGGTGGTGCGTTCAATCTGTACTTTGCCGCGGCCTACTTTGAGCATGGCGTCGGGGTCGGCAACCAGGTTGGTACCAATGCCGATCTGGCGGGAAAGGGGGTCAAAAAATAGCGTATTGCCGTTGATGTCCATGTTGGGGAATTGAGCCAGCAATACGTTGGCCATGCTTATCATGGCGCAAACCAGGAGAAGAGTTACTTTTCTCATAGTAAAACAGGTTTTTTGGTAAATGATGTTATTGAAAAAATGGTACCCAAATCGGGTTTACAGGGAGTTTATACCCGGGAGAGAGGAATCATTACAACGCAAGAGAAAAAAAAGCCGGATTTGGAAAATAGTGCGATTGCCCTAATACATAAAAGGCGCCTCACCCACAGAGGATGAGACGCCAGCTTAGAGACCTTATGGATGTGCGTGATTTTTGTTGTTAGTTATTTTTCGTTTTCATTGCCGGGCCGCTGTCGGTTTCCGGAGTCATCATCATCGGCATGTCGCCGTCAGAGATGATGACTTTGGTATTGGGCGACTTTGCCAATTCAAGGAAAGCTTCTATCGACTTGAATTGAAGGATCTGGGCGTTCAAGCCCTCCGAAATGATGCTTTGCGCGTCGCGTACCCCGGCGGCTTCTATTCGCTTGCGTTCCGCTTCGCGCTGGGCCTGTTGCAGCACGAACTCCATGCGCAGTGCCTGTTGTTCAGCTTCCAATTTTTCTTCAATGGCGCGGGACAGATTAGCCGGCAGTTGAATGCTTTTGATTAATACGGCTTCTATTACAACACCCCGGTCTTTAAGTAAAGTGTTCATTTGTTGCTGAATAGCCTGCTCAATCGTTCCGCGTTCGCCGGTGTGCATGTCTTTGGCATAAAAACGCGCCGTTACATCGGCTACTGCCGAGCGAAATACGGGCAGGATGATATTCTCTTCGTACTGAGTGCCGATATTGCGAAGGATATCAGGCGCTTCTTTCGGAATAATGCTGTACAGGATAGAAATTTCAGCCCTGATATTCAAACCTTCTTTAGAAGGCAAACTGAGGGCTACTTCAACGTTTTCGGTTTGTGTCGAAACTTTTACGATAGTCGAGGTGAACGGGTTGTAAACGCGTAGCCCCGCCGTATAAGGCTGGTCTCTGTATTTGCCGAAGGTGCGTTTTACGCCCACTTCTCCTTGTTGTACGACGGCACAGCCGGTAGTGATTAGCGAGAGCGCGATGGTAAGCGCCACGAATGACGTTACAGATTTCATACGATCAGTTATTGGTTAAGGAAAAAGAATGACGGGCCTTGCCTCGGGCAAAGCATCGACATCAAAGATTGTTACGAAAATTTCAGCGATTTAGAAAGCGCAGAAAAACTTCAGGTTATCGCTTCCTTTGTCCAGGCCCAAACCTGCGCTTTGCTCGAAATCATAGCAGGCGGCTGAGCGATTGAAGTCGAGCAACCTGGCTACGCCGCGGTTGAGATAAGCAGCGGCATAATCCGGCCATAATGCTATGGCTTCGGTATAATCCTGAATGGCAGGATCATAATAGCCCATCAGCACCAATAGATTACCTCGGATCTTGAGCAAACGGGGCTTTAGCGCCATATCTGCTTGCTCGAGGGCGTAGTTGACTTCGCGAAGCGCCTCCAGAATGTCTCCACGCATTTTTTTAGCGGTTAGATCCACAAGCAGTTCGACATCCTGCTCTGTGAGTTGCTCGCCGGTCAATATGTCGCCATCAGCGGCTGAGGTAAGCTCGCTTTCGGATTCTATTGCCAAAACGCGCAATACTCTGAGCGGATCGCCATACCCATAAAGGTCGGCAGCATGGGGGTTGAGCCGCTGAGCGTATTTGTAGTCGCGCTCAGCTTCATTGAAACGGCCCAGCCGATATAAAGCCATGGCGCGCTTGATGTAAACTTCTGCCTGGTAGGGGTCTTGTAAAATAGCATTTTCGTACTCGAGCAGGGCCTTTTCAAAATGTCCGGCGCGTAAAAGATTATCACCGGATTGCACATACCTCAGGATGCCGTCGCCGTAACGACGCGGTTCGCCTGGCATGTCGAGTCGGAAGGTATGCATATCGGGTTGTTGCGCAAGGAGTATAGTAGTCCATACCGGTTGCAGTAATACTGCGAGTGTCAGGATAAGTCTGGCGGAGCGTATCATGGCGCTTGTTTTTTATGGGTGTTACAATAAGGTGGCTGACGAGGCGAAGCGATTTACGAGCAGATGACTGTTTCGCGCTTAAGCGTATTTTTTTTGCGAAATCCTTTGATATTAAGACAACAAAGCAATGCGCTGTGTTCACGAAAAAATCAGGACAATGATTAGTTTGTATCTTTGACCTCGCTTATCAAAATTGTCATGCTGCGCATTTTCGGTATCAGACATCACGGCCCCGGCTCGGCTCGCCGGTTATTACACGCGCTGGAACACTACCAGCCCGATTGCCTGATATTGGAGGCGCCCGCCGACGCCCAACCGGCCTGCGATATATTGGCTGCCTCCACACTTACGCCGCCGGTAGCGCTGTTGATGTATAATGCCGATCAAATCAGGCAAGCCCTGTATTTCCCTTTTTCCGCTTTTTCTCCCGAATGGCAGGCATTGCATTGGGCATATCGGCATGGTGTGGCCGTAAGACTTATGGATCTGCCCGCCGCTCACCAACTGGCCATGTCTGGCGAAGAGAATACCGCCCCAATGACGCTGATACCTGCATCAGCCGATGTCGACGCCGGGCGCATCGCCGCCGACCCCCTGGGTTACCTGGCTGCACTGGCCGGATACAGCGATAGCGAACGGTGGTGGGAGGCCGTTTTTGAACATCAGCAAGACGATATAGCATTGTTTGAGGCCATCCAGTCTATGATGCGCGCTTTGCGCGAAGCGATAGGCGGACTCGATCATCCCCATCATTTGCTTCGCGAGGCATACATGCGCAAAGTCATCCGCCAGTCCATGTCGGAAGGCCATAATCGGCCGGCTGTCGTTTGCGGCGCCTGGCACGGCCCAGTGCTGGAAGACTATCAACGCTATAAAACAAGCTCAGACAATGCCCTGCTCAAAGGGCTGCCAAAGGTAAAAGTCAACGCCGCCTGGATACCCTGGAGTTACGACCGCCTGGCCCTGCAAAGCGGCTACGGCGCGGGTATTACCTCGCCGGCTTGGTACGAACTCATCTTCGACCACCACCGCGACGCCGTCACCCAATGGATGGCCCGCGTTGGCGCCCTGATGCGCCGCGAAGGCCTCGATGCCTCACCAGCCCACGCCCTTGATGCCGTTCGCCTCGCGCAATCGCTGGCAGCGATGCGTGGATTGGCCATCCCCGGCCTCAACGAACTCGAAGAAGCAGCCCTTGCCGTCTTCTGCGGCGGCAACGGCGCCCCTCTCGAACTCATCCGCCAGGAGTTGGTCATAGGTAAAAAGGTTGGCAATATACCTCCTGACGTGCCGGCCGTTCCCTTGCAGCGCGACCTTGAGCAACAACTCAAAACCGCCCGTTTATCCAAATACTGGGGCGACACCGGCGAGCAGTGGATCAAAGCTACCGCAGCCAACCCACAGGGCGGCATTGATTTGCGCGAAGAAACCGACCTGCTGAAGAGCAAAATTTTACACCGCCTCCTTTTGCTCGATATCGACTGGGGAAAACTTCAGGAAGCGCCCGATACGGCATTGGGCAGTTTTAAAGAGTATTGGAAACTCCATTGGCGCCCCGATTTTGCCATACAACTCATCGAAGCCGGCATGTGGGGCAATACCATCTATGCAGCCGCCCAGTCGAGGCTTTTACACAAAGCCGAGGCCAGCATTCAACTGCCAGAAGCCGCCAGACTGGTACGCGACGCCTTGCGCGCTGACTTGTCAGAGGTCATCGAACCGCTTATTCAGCGTTTACAAGGACTCGCGGCCTTAACCCGCGATGTCTATTACCTGCTAGAAAGCCTGCCCACGCTGGTGAGCGTCATTCAATACGGCGATGCCCGTCGCACCGATGTATCAGCGCTTCGACTTCTGGCTGATGAACTCATTCCTCGCGCCTGTGTGGGGTTGCCCGCCGTTTGTAGTCATATAGAAGAGGAAGTGGCCCGCGATTATTTCCGCCTGTTGCTGGGGGTCAATCACGCCATCGGTGTATTGAGCCACGACGACCATACCGGCCATTGGCAAAAGGTATTGCAACAGGTGGCTTTTAAAGCAGGCATACACCCTCTGCTTCAAGGGTTTGCAACCAGGCTATTATTCGACAAAAATTTATGGACACTTGACACCACCAGCCGGCAAATGCATTATGCCTTGTCGTCGGCACAAAGCGCAACGGCGGTATCCTTCTGGATAGAAGGTTTCCTATACGGCAGCGGGCTGCTGCTGCTGCACCACCCCACCCTGTGGCAATTACTTGACGATTGGCTGGGAGAACTACCCATGGACTCGTTCGAGGAAATCCTGCCGCTACTACGCCGAACTTTTTCCAATTTTTCCTCTCCCGAGCGACAGAAGATGTTGCACCTGGCCCAGCACGGCGCCCCCGCCCAAACCAGCGTCAATGCCGGCAATGCTATCGATGAAACCCGGATTGCCCCGATACTTAAAACAGTCCGGGGGTTAATGAAGAATGAAGAATGATAATTTTAAAATCAATAAAAATCAAAAATCAAACATCCTGCCTCCTCACCATCGTCAATATTGTTGCAATTGCCACGGTTTCGCCTGTTTCGTCATACACATCCACCAGCCACTTCACTATGCCTTTGGGCACATCGTTATCGTCGCGTTTTTCCTGGGCGATTTTTTCCTTAACGGTGAGGCGTACGCCGATGGTCATGCCGGGGTAAACGGGTTTGGTAAAGCGACATTCCTCGAGTCCGTAGTTGAGCATCACGGGGCCTTTTCGAGGTTCTACGAACATACCTGCCGCTTTTGACAGTACCCAATAGCCGTGGGCTACACGGCGTTCGAAGGGCGTTCCTTCCAGGGAAGTGGCATCGACGTGGGCGTAGAAATGGTCGCCGCTCACATTGGCAAAGTTGGCGATATCAGCTTCAGTAACGGTATGTTTGTGGGTCCACAACGTTTCGCCGATTTCGAGGTCATCGAAGTATTTGCGGAAAGGATGTACATCTTTTTCTATCTGTGCCCCTCCATATTGATAGACGCCGGTAATAGCCGTAATATCGCTGGGGTGCCCCTGGATAGCCGTGCGTTGCAGGTAGTGTTTTACGCCGCGGGCTCCTCCCATTTCCTCGCCTCCGCCGGCGCGGCCGGGCCCGCCGTGGACTAGCAGCGGCATGGGCGAGCCGTGGCCGGTGCTTTCGCGTCCGCTATCGCGGTTGAGCACCAGAATGCGGCCGTGATAAGCTGCAGCGCCCATTACATACTCGCGGGCTACACGTTGGTCATGGGTGCAGATAGTGCTCACCAACGAGCCCTTGCCCATATTGGCCAGGGCGATGGCGTCTTCGAGGTCGCTATAAGGCATAATAGTACTGATGGGGCCGAAGGCCTCTATTTCATGAGTGGCCTGTTTGTGGAAAGGATCCTCATTGAGCAATAACACCGGCGGGAAAAAAGCGCCTTTTTCTTTTTGAGCGCCTACTACCTCATAACTTTCTATATCACCGTATACGACTTTTGAGCTTTTGGTCAATTCTTCCAGCCTGCGGCGAACCTCCTCTTGCTGGCTTTTGCTCACCAGCGCGCCCATACGCACGCCTTCTGACTGCGGATCGCCCAGGGTGGTTTTTGCCAACTCCTTGCCCAGGGCTGTTTGCACCGCTTCAAGTAGCCGATCGGGCACGAAAATGCGACGAATAGCTGTACATTTTTGTCCCGTTTTGGCCGTCATTTCCCGGCGTATTTCCTTGATAAACAAGTCGAATTCGGGTGTGCCTGGTTCAGCGTCGTCACCCAAAATGGCGGCATTGAGGCTATCGGCTTCCATATTGAAAGGCACGGCATTTTCGATAATACTGGGATGGGCCTTGAGCATCCGCCCTGTTGATGCAGAGCCGGTAAATGTGACCACATCCTGAGCGGTTACCGGGTCGAGGATGCCAATGCCCGAGCCATTGATAAGTTGCAAGGCGCCCTCAGGTAAAATACCCGAAGCAATGATATCGCGCACCATAGCTTCGGCGAGATAGGAGGTAAGCTCGGAGGGCTTCACCACCGCAGGCACACCTGCAAACAGGTTGACCGACAGTTTTTCGAGCATGCCCCAGATGGGAAAATTGAAGGCGTTGATATGGACGGCTACGCCGTGCTTGGGTACAAGAATATGATGGCCAATGAAAGTTCCTTCTTTCGACAACCGGGCCGTTTCACCATCGACACAAAACGGGCTATCGGGAAACTTACGGCGCAGACTGGCATAGGCAAACAAGGTGCCGATGCCGCCGTCAATATCGATCCAGCTATCGGCTTTGGTAGCGCCGGTCCAATAGCTGATTTTGTAGTATTTGTCTTTTAAGTCAGTAAGGTGGAGGGCCAGGGCCTTGAGCATCCGCCCGCGCTCCTGGAAAGTCATCTTGCGCAGTGCCGGGCCGCCTACCCTGCGACCATAGTCCAGTACAGCAGCATAATCAATGCCTTCACTTCCGCAAGTGCCGATCAATTCGCCGGTAATGGCATTGTATTGAGGCAGGCCCTCGCCGTCGTGGGGCGTCCAGCGACCAATAATATAGTTGTGCAGGTTCATGTTTAATGGTTTTATTCGGAACGCTGGGGCAAAGATAAAAAATGATAGGCTTACAGCATTATTGCCACATTCCCCCTTTTGTGGCCTGCTTCCACATAAGCGTGGGCCGCTGCAATTTGTTCGAGCGGAAAAGTTTTATCAATTACCGGCTTAAAAGCGCCTTTTTCAACAAGTGTCTTGAAAAACGCCAAATCTTCCGTCCTTTCAGCGATTAGGCCGGTGTATACTTTGACGCTGCCCGTTAAATTGACCCACAAGCTGAGTAGCATTTCAGAAAAACTGGAAGCTCCCAAAATCAAAATCCCATTTTTTCGGAGCGATTGTTTGCTCTTCGCAAAAGAGATTTTGTTGACCGTTTCGAATATTACATCGTAAATCACGCCATTCTCAGTAAAATCCTGTTGGGTGTAATCAATAACATGATCGGCGCCCAGCGATTTCACTAACGCAACGTTGCGGGTGCTGCACACGCCGGTCACCTCGGCGCCGAAATACCTGGCCAATTGAACGGCGGCAGTGCCAACAGCGCCTGAAGCGCCGTAGACCAGCACTTTTTGCCCTGGCTGAATGTTTGCTTTGCGCAAAAAATCCATGGCAGTCATGGCGCCAAATGGAATAACAGCGGCTTCTTCAAAACTCGTTTTATTGGGCATTAATGAGATGACGGCGCTCTCTGGGAGGCATTTATACTCCGCATAAGCGCCCATGCCCATGCCGGTTGAACCATATATTTTGTCGCCGACTTTATACAGGGTTACCTTGTTGCCAACGGCAACTACCTCTCCGGCGAATACAGCCCCTAGAATAGGAATACGGGGTTTTGTCAGTCCAAAAAATAAACGCACCGCAGCCGGTTCGGCTTTTCGTACCTTCCAGTCACCTGAATTTACGGCCGTAGCGTGAATGCGCACCAATAATTCGTTGTCTTTGGGTGTGGGATTGGCCACTTCTTTGATTTGAAGCACTTCAGGCCCGCCATAGTTGGTATAAACAGCAGCTTTCATAGCTATTGATGTTGTTGATTTTGGGCGCAAGAACTCAATACTCGTCAAGTCATTGAAATATTTACGACTAATAAGCGGGAATCTGCTACAAACCGCTGCAATCTGTAATCCCTGTTTTTTTATAAAGAAAATTATTTCCCGCAATGCAGCGAAACTCCTTTAACTCCGGTTTAGCATTTGAAATCCGTTGACAGGCCTGTTGACTTCTATTTTTTAAGACTAAAACAGAATTGCATGAAAAAATTACTTTTTTACCTGTTCCTCGCTCTGGGTTTTGCGGCTTGTCGCAAGGATATGGAAGAAACCATCATTACCGATACGGTATATACCCCGCCGGTGATCAAAGTAAATGGCAGTCTCGCCGGCCAGGTAACCGACGAAGGCGGGCAGGCTGTTGAAGGCGCCATTGTAAAACTGGGCAGCCTGCAGCAAACGACAGGAGCCGACGGATTTTTTATTTTTCGCAATGTGGTGCTGGATGCCAACGGCACTTTTGTGAAAGTGGACCAACCCGGGTATTTCCATAGTTCTACCCGGATTTTCCCCAAGCCCAATACTGAAAATTATGTAAGGCTTACGCTAATGCCCCGGCAAACATCGGGCGAAGTGAACGGCGCCACCGGCGGTACCGTGACCCTCAATAGCGGCGCCCGAATAAAATTGCCCGCCAACGGTATTATTAATGCCGATGGCAGCCCCTACAACGGCGATGTATTGGTAGCCGCCCGCTGGCTCAACCCCGCCGACCGGGGTATGGCAAGCGTTATGCCGGGCAACCTGCAAGGCATTAATAGCGAAAGGGAGGAGGTGTCGCTGGCTTCTTACGGCATGTTGGCGGTAGAACTCAACAGCCCTGGCGGCGACCGTCTCAACCTCGGTTTGGGCGCTACGGCGGAACTTACCTTCCCCATACCTGCTGCTTTGCGCAGTAGCGCGCCCGCTACTATCCCGCTCTGGTATTTTGACGAAAATACAGGGTTATGGCGCGAAGAAGGCAACGCTACGCGGCAAGGCGACAACTATGTCGGTTCAGTAAGCCATTTTTCATTCTGGAACTGCGATTATCCTTTCCCGCTGGTCAATATAGAAGGCCAATTGCTGTCAACAGCCGGCAATCCGATAACCAACACCCTGGTGATGATCGAAATGACTTCTACCAGCCAGGTGGGCAGCGGCCTTACCAACAATGACGGTGTTTTTACCGGTAAAGTGCCCGCCGGCGAAGCCCTGGTGTTGCGCATAATGAACCAATGCGGCGAAGTGGCCTATGAGCAACCAATAGGGCCGTTTACTGCCGATGCCAATTTGGGTGAAATCGTATTAAGCAGCCTGTCGGCTCCCATCTCTAATATTAGCGGCACGCTGGTCAACTGCGACGGCGAGCCCCTGGCCGGCGGATTGCTGCGCATAACCAATGAATGGGGCGGCACGCATTTTATCCTCGCCGATGCTAATGGCCAATTCAATAAAGCTATCATCTATTGCAATTCCTTTGAGATCAGCTTGAAAGGCTACGACCTGGCCAATAATGTGGAAAGCAACGAGTATGAATTTCCCATAGCTCCCGATGTTGACGCAGGGGTCATATCCGTATGCGCCAACACGATTACCGAATACATCCGCGTTCAGCTCAACGGCGAAGAATATACGTATCTTGAGCCGTTACTATCCGGTACGCCGGGGGCGCTTTATGAAATAGGCAGTTACACCCAGGATTCTACCTATACCTTCGAGTTTACTTTCCCTGTAGGCGCGCCAGGGGTTTATAACGGAGCAGGCGTAAGGTTTACCTACTTTGTGCTGGAACCCGCCTATTTTGGCGGCTATTGTTTCAATCCTTGTAATTCCATGACGGTCACTATTACAGAATTTGGCGCCGTAGGCGAATTTGTGAGGGGCACATTCAGCGGCACGATGGACTTTTACAACAACAACCAGCAGGAATTCCCGGATACGCCGATCAGCGGAGAATTTGCCGTCATACGAACACAATAGTGCGCTTTTTTGACCTAAATCCATTCTCTTGACAGAGCGCAATATCATAAAAGGATGCAAGCAGGGCATACCGCTTTATCAACGCGAGTTGGTAGAGCGGTATGCGCCTATGCTGCTGACCGTAGCAAGACGTTACGTGTCAAATCGCCAGACCGCCGAAGACATCCTGCAGGAAGCACTGTTGAAAATATTCAGGGCGATTCCACAATACGAGCCTTCCGGCTCTTTCGAAGCCTGGATGCGACGAATCGTGGTGACAACGGCGCTTCACGCGCTTGATAAAAGCTGGTATCGCCGTGAAAACGGCCGCCTTGAGGCGGCGGAAGAGCCGTTTTTGATGCCGGATGTATACGCCCAATTGGGAGCCGAAGAGTTGTTGGCCCTTATCGCAAAATTGCCGGAGGGCTTTCGCCAGATTTTTAACCTGCATGTCATTGAACAATATCCACATACCGAAATAGCCCTCATGTTGGGCATTTCTGAAAGTACTTCTCGCTCGCAACTTACCCGCGCGAGAAAACTGCTTCAAACCATGATTGCTGACCGGGAAAAAATAAATATATGAGCGATCCACAATTTGACGATCACTTGCGAAATACGCTGTCAAACTATAACTCACCACTCGATACAAACGAGGTGTGGAACCGCCTGTCGCCACTCCTGACCGAAGATGAAAAACGCCGGCGCGGCTTTTTGTGGTGG
>DAINSQ010000002.1:73879-116475 GCA_036741235.1 Saprospiraceae bacterium
CGTCGGGCGGGGGCTGCTGCTCTCCCTGTGCGGGTGTGGGGGGCGCCGCGGCGTGGTCCCGTGCGGGAGAGGGGGCGACGCTGGAATCCAGGCCGTTCGTTGAGCGGAGTCGAAACGAACTTCTCCACATTGGGAACGTGGCGAATGAGAGTGAGCGGGAGAGGGTGAGAGGGAGAGAGGGAGAGATGCCACATTCTGTAAACAGTCAATCGTTACTGGTAGCGGGTGTTGCGGGAAAGATCGAAACGCGAAAATTCCAATTGATGCGCGAGGCGGAAATTTTGCCGATTCCGACGGCAATAATGCAGCCACAGCCATCAATGAAAAAAACGGCATTTGTGCTGCGTCCCGAAGCAGGAGCCGGCCTTGTCTTCAAATCGCTGGCATCTCATCCAGGCGATTCTTCTGATTACCTCCAGGCACGGTTGGGTACCGAAGAAGCGCTGGAATATGTCAGCGGCAGTTTACTGGCAGGTGTAGAACATTCATCTGGATTTTATGCTCTGGCTGGACTGGGTTATACCCGTATCAACGAGCGGTTTTATACCAGCGGTTCCCGCACTGAGTACGATTCGATCCCCGATGGAATTGTGGAAATCTTTATCGACTCCAATGGAGATTCTCTAATAACCAGGGGTAGCGTGCCGGTAACACGCTACATTACTTACCGTAAGCGGACTTATAATCAATATACCTTATTTGATGTGCCGGTACTATTGGGTTATCAGTGGCAGCAAGATCGCTGGTCGCTGGGTGCAGAAGGCGGCGTATTTGTCAATCTGGCCTTGCAATCTAAAGGCGATATCATGGCTGAAGATGGATCCATATTAAGTCTCGAAAACACTGAAGATATTATGCGCCCTCGGGTTGGGCTGAGTTATTTCGGCAGTCTTCGACTGGGCTATGCCCTCAACGACAAAACACAGCTAAGCCTGGCGCCTTCGCTGCGGGTGTTTTCCGGAAGTTTTACAGAAAAAGAGTACAGGTTAAGCCAAAAATACACCCTTGTTGGTTTGAATATAGGATTGAGGCGAAGATTCTGAGAGAGCGAGCGGGAGGGTGGGAAATTCCCCAAACACCTCCACGCTCTCTTTACTCAAATTAATTAGTCGTTATACAACACCAATCGCCGGGTAGCATCGGGTAAGCCCTCTGACCGTACCCGGATCAAGTATATGCCATCCGGATAAATCGACACATCAATGGGTATGGAGGGGCCTTCTATAGCCTCTATCTCTATCATTTTGCTGATTTTGCCATGTAAATCAAAGCATTCGACAATTACATTCCGGCCGGCATAATTAACCATATCCAGATGTACGGAATGGGAAGCCGGGTTGGGGTATACTTCGAATTCAAGCGGCCTATTAACTGTAAGCGCATCAACTGGCGGCAAAAACATATTGCTTCCTACTACACTTACATGGGCAAAAGTTGCCGCAACGGTACTCACCTGCTCATAGTTGGTCACAACCAAACCCATTTCAATGCAATTATTCATACTAACGGTCACAGCCATTATCTGGTGCCATTGCGTACCGTTGGCAGAAGCGTAACCTATGAATTGGTTGCCCTGTCTGACCAGGCGCAGCCAATATCGATTTTGGCTTGAAATTTGTTGCGGATAGGCAGCGCCGTTGGTCGTATAGCGCACTTCGCGGCGGTGCAGTCCGCTCAGGTTAGTCAGCAATTGTACTTTTTTTGCGCCGCCGGCATTGCTTTCGCGCATGGTAATGCCGGCCCAGCCCAGGCTATTGCCGCTGATACTGGTCACTTCTGCCGTGATGCTACCGTTGCCGCATAGGTCGCGCTGGGCAAAGGCCATTTCGTCGCTGGTGTATGGGCTGTTAAAATAGCAATTGGTACTGGTAGCGGTAAAAACCTCCGTGGGCACGTCGTATTCAATGTCGTTGCCGTTAGCGCAATTAATGCCGTTGGGTTGTTGGCTCCATCCGCACGGAAGCCCATCTACCGTCACATGGCTAATACAATTGGAGGTATTGCCCGAATAGTCCTCTATCGTAACTGTCACAGGGATAACGGAACCCAGATCTTCACAAGAAATAGCAGACGGGGATGCGCTAACAAAAAACACCTCTTCACAATTATCGTTGCTGGCGGCCTCGTTCCACACGTCGTCGGGTTTGAGTACAATTTCCTCTTCGCCGTTAAATACGACGGTGAAATTTTTGCAAACGGCCTCCGGGGCTTCATTATCAACGCCGGGGTTGATCGTCACTTCTACCTTGTCGGTGCAGGTTCCGCTGTAAATGCCATCAATAGCTTCCAACACATAATCGCCGGGCGGCAGATTGTCAAACATACCGGTGTTGTTGGTCAAGTTGACGGGCCCGGTAAGTTCGTATGTCACTCCACCCATATTACCCGAAATCAGGGCGCTGATGGCTCCGTCGTTGGCGTCCGGGCAATTTTCATGGCTGATCACAGCGCCGACGTCAATATTGCAGAGCGTGCCGCAGTCGCTCAGGCAGTTTCGGGAATCAATGTGATTCTGAATCCGGGTAATATTGCCGGCAGCCCAGGTAGTGGCGCCGCACACAATGTTGGGCCACATGATCGTATTGGAATTGGCTTCACCATGAACGCCGTCCCAGTTGTGACCCAATTCATGAGCGCTCAATGCCCGCAAGCAATTAGAGCTGCTGGAAAAATCCTCACAGACATTATACCGAGTATCACCGCATACATCGCCAATACTTTGCGCACAACCAATCAGACCAAAATTATCGGGCCCGCCGCCGCAGCCCTGTATGTCGCGGTCGGTCCAGATCTGTCCTACATCATGGGTCGCAAAATTGCCGGGCGCCCAGGCAGAAAAATCGTCGAGAATATCAAAGGCTTCATCAGAAGTAGTCCAGGGGTCGGCCATAGCAGAAGTGGGTACAAACTGATCGACGATGAGGTAGTTTAAATTAAAATCGTCGTACAACGGTTCCATTAAGTTGGTGACGGTAATAATGAAATCGTTGACGGCCTGTACGCTGCCGTATTTGCTGAACATAAGAAAATCTCCGGCAGTAGCTAACTCTACTTCCTTGCACTCCATTTTTGCATGGCTATCGTGGTGGCCCGGATCTGCTTCTTTCGGCGGCAAGCTATACTTTTTGCCGGCATTAAACGTACACTCCAATGTTGGATCGGTAAGCACGTCAGAAGCATTGTAAATAATGTAGTAATCACTACCTGCACGAGGGATGATACGCTTCAAGGGTTCAATAAAGTAGGTTTCTCCCCGGTCTTCGATCATCCCCAAAAAATAACGCGGCGTGATAGTAAACCTGGCGGGCTCATAACTTGGGCCCTGGGAGCCCCTGAAAGTAATATTGGGTCTGCGGGGCAATATTTTAGCCCCGTTTTCAGTAAGGGCAACTTCCCGGTAGTTCGCGCTTCGTATATCGTGGTAGTCCAATTGCAGTTGCCACGACCGCTGTTCATCGAGCTGTAATGTAAAATGAAATCGATTCTTCGTTTGCGATAGTTCGTAGATTTCCTGAATATCGATCTGAAAGACCTGGTAGCTGCTGAAGCTTCTGTCCAGATCATTATCCTGGAATTTCAGTTTCCGGGCATTGATCAAATTCTGTGCTGAAAGTAAGGCCGGCAAGGCGGTCAACAATAGGCTCAATACCAATGGTGTCAACAGGCTTTTGCTCCCTTTGAGTTGGATGTTCGCAATCATAGGTCTATAGTGTTTTGGTGAAAAAACAACTTTGACGCCGGTGTGAAGGGAACACACAGCAGAGTGGGGGGGATGTTTGCAAAGGGAAAACAGAAAAAGATGGATAAAACTATTGCAATGTAGGCTATTTTAAGGTAAAAAGCAACTTTGCCCGCTGTGCGGTATACCAATATTGTATAATTTTACCTGATTCATCAAAAGCGCTGACAAAATGACTCGACAATTTATCACCCTGCTCACCTGTTGTATATTGGTATTAACAGGCTTTTCAACATTTGCCCAGGAAGACGTTTCCTATAAACTTCCCCCCAAAGATATTGCCGATCTACTACTGGCCAAACCCGCTCCAAGCGTAAGTATTGACACGAAGGGGGAATGGATGCTGATCACTGAGGTCAGCTTATATCCCTCCGTAGAAGAATTGGCGCAACCAGAATTGCGCCTCGCCGGCTTGCGCATCAATCCCAATAATTATGCGCCTAGCCGCCAGACGTTTATCAATAATTTGTATTTGAAAAATATTGCAACAGGCAGGGAATTATCCATCAACGGATTACCTGCGCCGCTTAATGCCGGCGCCGTGACCTGGAGCCCCAACGACAAAAAAATCGCTTTTACTCATACTTCCAACGATCGCGTGGATATCTACGTTATTGATTTAGCTACGCAACAGGCTGTTAAAATCAATCAGTCTCCACTCAACGCACTACTCGGCGGCAGTTATCAATGGTTTGACGACAATTCACTGCTCTATCGCATTGCTCTACAGCCTGCCTCGGCTGCCCCGCCTAAGCCGTTGATGCCGAAAGGTCCAACTATCCAGGAAAATTATGGCAAAGCTTCACCTCGGCCTACTTTCCAGGATTTGATTAAAAGCCCCTACGACGAACAGCTTTTTGCTTTTTATGCTACCTCGCAATTGGTTAAAAATACTAACGGCATAGAAACTAAAATCGGCGAGCCGGCAATTTACACAAGCATCCAGATTTCGCCTGATAAAAGCTATCTGATGCTGCGCACGCTGCGCAAGCCGTTTTCTTACCTCGTGACGGCGGGCGGTTTTCCTTCTAAATTAGTCATTGCCGACCTGAGCGGCAAGGTGATTAAAACGCTGGCCGAATTGCCCTCTTCTGAAACGGCGCCCAGCGGCCGCGACAATGTGCAAAATGTGCCCCGCAGCTTTGAATGGCGCGACGACGAACCGGCAACAGTTGTATGGTGCGCCCCGCTCGACAGTGGTATGATCAAAAAAGAAATGGAGTATCACGATGCGGTTTTCGCGCTGAAAGCCCCGTTTGATACTGAACCTCAAACCCTCTTCAAAACCCAAATGCGCTATTGGGGCACAACGTGGGGAAATAATACGGTGGCACTGGTTACGGAAGGTCTCAGCGGCAAACAAATGACGCGCACCAGCCGGTACAACCCGTCTACCGGGCAATTGGAAAAACTTGTAGAACGCAATACCACCGACGCCTACGGCAACCCCGGCACACCCGTGCTGGAGAAAAATCAATACGGCCGTTGGGTCGTCAAACCCATAGACAAAGGCGGCAAAATACTTATGAACAATACTACCGGCGCTTCGCCCAAAGGCGATTTGCCCTTTTTGTCAGCCTTCGACCTGACGACTAAACAAACCCAAACCCTCTGGCGCTGCCAGGAAGGCGTTTTTGAATTCGTGGTTAAAGTAATGGATAGCGATAAATTGCAACTGCTCACCCGCCGCGAAAGCGAAAAAGATATGCCTAATTTCTGGGTCAAGAATCTAAAACTACGTATCGCCGACCGCCAGGTGACGAATTTCGCCAACCCATACCCCCAACTGGATGGCGTCAGCAAACAAAAGATCAGTTATAAACGCGCCGATGGCGTAGATCTCACCGGCGACCTATACCTGCCCAAAGATTATGATCCCAAACGCGACGGCCCCCTGCCTACCCTGCTGTGGGCCTATCCGGCTGAATACAACTCGGCTGCCGATGCCGCCCAGGTGCGCGGTAGCGAACACCGCTTTACTATGCTCAACTGGGGCTCCCCCGTATTCTATGTCACCCAGGGCTACGCCGTGCTCAATAACGCAGAAATGCCCATCGTGGCTACCAGCGCCGATAAGAAACCTAATGATGATTTTGTGGACCAACTAAAAATGAACGCCGAAGCCGCCATCAATAAACTCGCAGAAATGGGCGTAGGCGATAAAAACCGCATGGCAGTGGGCGGCCACAGCTACGGCGCCTTTATGACCGCCAACCTTCTGGCGCATACCGATCTGTTTAAAGCCGGCATCGCTCGCAGCGGCGCCTACAACCGCACACTTACGCCTTTTGGCTTCCAAAATGAAGACCGCACCTATTGGGAAGCGCCTGAGGTATATAATGGAATGAGCCCGTTTAGCTATGCCAATAAAATCAAAACGCCCCTGCTGATGATCCACGGCGAAGCCGACAACAACAGCGGCACCTTTCCCATACAGAGCGAACGACTGTTTAATGCCATCAAGGGTCATGGCGGTACGGTGAAATACATACAACTGCCCCACGAAAGCCACGGCTATCAAGGGCGCGAAAATATTCTGCATATGCTCTATGAGCAAAATGAATGGCTGGAGAAGTATGTGAAAAAGTGATTTGTAACAGTGCTGATCCCCATAATTACGGGATCAGCACTGTCAAAGCTTCCAATGTAGATTCAACCATTGCTCTACTTCGTCCTTCTTCGGCTCACCGTATTGGGTGTGAATGTATTGCAAAACAGCATCCTTTACATCTGACTTTTTACTAAAAGTGCCAAGCAACTCAACAATAGCGTCTACTTCCGTGTAAAGTTCCTCTAGGTCGGCAAAGACAATGTCAATGGTGTTGATAAGTGTAGAGGTATTGGCGAGACTATCGTAATAATACAATTTAAAATCTGATACCGCAGCAGGAGCAATTGGTTGCTCGTCAACCGTAAAAAGGGTTCTTTTATCAATGATCAGATTTTGACCTGAAAACGCCAACCGTTTGTTAATCGGTTCAGTTTCCTGTTCCCATTTGTACTGAATATAAAAAAACTTGTTTTCATTCATTTCCAATTCATTGCCGCCTATCTCAATCGCAAGGGTATCGCCAAGAGCCACCAACCGGCGGCTATCCAGGTACTTCTGAAAACTCAGATAGTTCATAATTTTACCAGGTCGTGTATTGGCGGCCATCTGCAAAGGCTCTAACAGGTATCCGGCTTTTCTTTTCGCATCCGGAAATACGATGAACAAGCTGCGTTTGTGGTTCATGATGACCATCCGGTTGGCCGGCGCTTCAAATTTCAGCGACTCGCCTGCGCCGAAAAAATCGTTTTTCCTGAGCAATTTACCCGTAGATTGAAGACTGACTTTGCCTTTTACAAAAACGACCTGCAGTTCCTGCTGCTTCGGCAAGGAATCCGGCGGGTAAATGACCCCGGCTGTTAAAAAAAGGGGCGCGCAAATCATTAGTGCTAAATTGAATAATATTGACTTTCGCATAGATCGTTTTTTGTTAGAATTAAATGCATCAAGCTTTCGAAGATATATTATAACGATAAAAAATTCTGAAGCAACATAGCCCCCGCCTGTCCGGATTTTTCCGGATGGAATTGCATGGCGAAAAAATTGTTTTTTTGTAAAGCAGCACTAAAGGGCAGGCTATAATCAGCCACAGCTGTTGTATAAGGCCCCACCTCTACGTAATAGCTGTGCACAAAGTACATATATTGCCCTTCAAATTCAGGGGTAAAAATTCCATTTCGCAACCGGTGCAGGTCGTTCCAGCCCATGTGTGGTACCTTTTCGCCGTTGACAGGGCGGAATCGCTTTACTTCTTGAGGGATAATGCCCAAACAGGGCGTATCATTTTCTTCTGAATGAGTACACATCAATTGCATACCCAGGCAAATGCCCAACACCGGCTGCGTAAGCCGGGGTATGAGTTCTGCCAGACCGCTTTCGCGCAAATGCCGCATGGTGGTGCTGGCCTCCCCAACGCCGGGAAAAATCACTTTATCGGCGCCTGCAATGAGCCTGTGATCACCGGTGAGTATGGCTTCGGCGCCCAGGCGCTCCAGGGCGTATAATACCGATCGCACATTGCCGGCGTTGTAGTTGATTACTGCAATCATAGCAGGCCGTTGTCGTCTAAAATATCATTGCGCTCAGCCGGTATGCCCTGCCGGCGTCCGTAGTGTTTGAGTACTTCGCGGTTGCCCAAAAACAATATGGCAAAGATAAACAACGTACTGCCCGACAACATAAGCAATAGTAAAGCAGGTAATTCTTCCTGTCCCAATTGCTCAACCAGATACATCGCTACCCAAAGCCCGATCCACCCCAACGTAAACAAAGCCAGGAAAACCTGCCAGACTACAGGCCCCCATTTCACCTCCCGCAACAGCAAAATGCTGAGCATGCCAACCACAAAACACAAGGTCATGAGAAATACTAACATGACCAGATCTTTAGGCGCCGTGGGCAACTGCCCGTTTCTCAAGTATATGACGCCGGAAGCCCCGGCCCAAATGACGGCCAGACTAAGCGCCAGGTAGGCAAACATGTCAGTGGGTTTGATTCGATTGCGCAGCATAAGTAAAGGGTTTTTGATCATAACAAAGATAGCCTATTCTGCAACAATACGGTGTTGCGTTTAATTGCCAAATCTGACTATCTTTGCGGCCATTGTGTTTTTTCGGTGATAGCGTGACTCAGTGATGAAAGACTATTAAACAATTAACAAAATGAAGGTTTCCCTTAATTGGCTGAAAAATTACGTGGATATTCCGTTGACCCCCGATGAAGTATCGGCATTGCTGACGAGTCTGGGCCTGGAAGTAGAAGGTATGGAAAAAACCGAGAGTATCCCCGGCGGACTTGAGGGCCTCGTGGTAGGCCTGGTCGCCGAATGCCGGAAACACCCCAATGCCGACAAGCTTTCGCTTACCAAAGTGGATGTCGGCGCCGGCGAACTGCTGTCTGTCGTGTGCGGCGCACCCAATGTAGCTAAAGGACAGAAAGTGATCGTTGCCACCGTCGGCGCCACATTGTACCCGGTCGAAGGAGAGCCTTTTGTTATTAAAAAAAGTAAAATCCGCGGCGAAGATTCCGAAGGTATGATTTGCGCCGAAGACGAAATCGGCATCGGCCACAGCCACGCAGGTATTATGGTACTGCCCGAAGATACGCCGGTGGGATTGCCCGCCCGCGATTACTTCCGTCTCGAAACCGATTATGTATACGAAATCGGGCTAACGCCCAATCGCTCCGACGCTACCAACCACCTGGGCGTCGCTCGCGACGTTGCCGCGGCGCTGCGCATCAATTACGGCCACAGCGGCGAATTGCGCCTGCCCGATGTGTCAGGCTTTCATGTCGATAACCGCGATCTGGCCCTCAACGTCAAAGTTGAAAACCCGGAAGCCTGCCCGCGCTATTGCGGCGTTTCTATAAAAGGGGTGACCATCAAGGAATCGCCCGACTGGCTCAAGCAACGCCTGCAAGCCGTGGGCGTGCGTCCTATCAATAATATCGTTGACGCTACCAACTTCGTTTTGCACGAACTGGGGCAGCCCCTCCACGCTTTCGACCTCGACGAAATCAATGGCCGCAGCGTAGTGGTCAAAACCTTGCCTGAAGGCAGCAAATTCCTGAGCCTCGACGGCGTTGAACGCAGCTTGAGCGCCGAAGACCTCATGATCTGCGACGGCAATTCCAACGGCATGTGTATCGGCGGCGTGTTCGGCGGTATCAGCTCGGGCGTCAAAGACAATACGACCAATATTTTCCTCGAATCGGCACATTTTCACCCCCGCTGGATACGCCGCAGCAGCATGCGCCACAACCTGCGCACCGACGCGGCTAAGGTATTTGAAAAAGGCAGCGATCCCAATATCTCGCTTTACGCACTCCAACGCGCCACCCTTCTCATCAAAGAACTCGCAGGCGGTGAAATTGCCTCCGATATAGTCGATATTTACCCGGCTCCGATAAAACCGGTTGAGGTAACGCTCCGCTATGCCCATATCAACAAACTGATCGGCATCCAAATCCCCCCAAAACAAGTGAAGAATATTCTCGATGCGCTCGATATGGCCATCGTGAAAGAAACAGATGGAGAGATTACGGTATCCGTGCCTACCAATAAAGCCGACGTGACCCGCGAAGCCGATGTCATCGAGGAAATATTGCGCATTTACGGCTTCGACAATGTGCCCGAACCCGGCGTCATCAATATGGCAATGGTCACTTCGGTACAACCCGACCCCAGTCAGGTACGCAATAGTATCGCCGACCTGCTGGTGGCCAACGGCTTTCACGAAATGATGGCCATGTCGCTGTCGGAAGCGCGTATTTATAAACAATTGGTGGGCGGCATAGCCGAAGAAGAACTGGTGTATATCAATAATACTTCTAACGTACACCTCAATATTATGCGCCCGACAATGGTTGTCAGCGGACTGGAAGCCGTTGTGCACAATCAAAACCGGCAACAACTCAACCTCAAGTTGTTTGAGTTTGGCAAAACTTATCGCCACAAAAACGGCGGTATTGACGAAACCGCCCACTTGTCAATGCTGCTTTCCGGACAACGTTGGCCGGAAAGCTGGCTCAATAAAGACAAAGCCCTCGTGAATTTTTACCACCTGAAGGCTTTCGTCAAATTGGTGCTGAACAAAATGGGCGTCAGTCAATACCAGGAAACGCCCATCAAAGACGATGTCTTCTCCTACGGCGTACGCTATCACCGCGGCGAACAAGTACTGGCAGAACTTGGCCTGGTATCGGCCAGGATTAGCAAAAAAATGGACGTCCGAGGCCAGGTGTGCTTTGCCGACCTGCGTTGGGATAACCTCCTGAAAAGCCTCGCCAAGTACCGCGTAAGCTATCAGGAAGTCAACAGATTCCCCGCTATGCGAAGAGATTTGGCCCTGGTTGTTGAAAATTCCGTAAGATTTAGCGATATTGCGGCAATTGCTGCAAAGGTCGGCAAAAAGTGGTTGAAAGACACCAACCTCTTTGACGTCTATGTCAACGAAACACAACTCGGCGCCGGCAAAAAATCCTACGCCGTCAGCTTTGTCTTCGAAGACCCGGAGCGAACCCTCCAGGACAAAGAAGTGGACCAAGTGGTGGAGCAAATGATTGGCGCTTTTGAAACACAACTTAGTGCGCACATCAGGCGTTAATCAAAAAGCAAACCGTTTTTGCGGCAAGCGACAAAAGCATTCGCTCCCATGAACGTTATTGATCAACTTGACCAAATTGAACTAAAGGCGAGGCAATTGCTGCTCAAACTGGAGCGCATGCGCCAGGAAAACGCCGAACTCAGAACTGAAAACGAACACCTGAAAGCCGAGCTCGACAAACAACGAGGCGCGGTAGAGGTGCTGAAAGATAAATTGGAAAAAACGCATGGGGTGCTCGAATTGCCGAAAGGCAACGACACGGAGCAAGCCCAACAACTCAGGCAACAACTGGATCAATACATCCGGGAAATTGATAAATGTATTGAGTGGTTGCACAATTATTGATTTAGTGCATGGAAACACAGGATACGAAAAGCATAACCGTGTTGATAGCCGGAAGGCCGTATCCTTTGAAAATAAAGGAAACTGACGAGCCTGTTATCCGCAGAATTGTCAAGGAAGTCAACGATAAGATTAACCGCTTTCAGTTGACTTATGCCAATAAAGACAAACAAGACTGTCTGTCTATGGCGCTCCTTACTTATGCGGTAGATTTGCACAAAACGCAACAGGCCCTGCCGGCTACCGAAGATCCTGCCGTTGCCGACAAACTCACGCAACTCGAAGCGCTGATAGACAAGTTGTTGCAATAATCCTCCCCAACTGCGTCGATTCCTCTTTTTGTGTCAACAGCATATGGCTGTGATCGCATTTTTTTATTTTACTTCAAAAACCTTATTGTTATGGATATTGGAATCGGAATCGCCATAGGGCTCGCCATTGGGGCCGTGGTCGGTTTTCTGATGTTGCAGGCTGCTGTTAAAAAAGCCAAACAGCAAAAATTAGAGGAATTTAACGCGCAAGCCGACCAACAAGTGAAGGAGGCCCGCCTCACCGCCAAACGTATCGTCGACGAAGCGGAAACCAAAGCCGAAAAAATGGTCTCCCAAGCCGAGATCGAAAACGAAAAAATTAAACAGCGCAAAATACAGGAGGCCAAAGAACGCTTCAATAAAATGCGCTCGGAGTTCGATAGCGAAAAAGCCCAACATGTGGTGGTGATGAAGGAACGCGAGATGGAAGTAAA
Source organism: Saprospiraceae bacterium (assembly GCA_036741235.1). Taxonomy (GTDB): domain Bacteria; phylum Bacteroidota; class Bacteroidia; order Chitinophagales; family Saprospiraceae; genus JABWBR01. The sequence continues at coordinate 85,861 of DAINSQ010000002.1, forward strand.
AGCCATGGAAACCGAACTCCGCCAAAAGGAAGAGAAGTTCGAAGAACGTATCAAGTCGTTTGACTCCCAACGCCTCGAACTCGAACAAAAAGAGGCCGACCTGAAAGCTATCCGCGAAAATCTCGATATCCAGCTCAAAGTGGTAGCCAAAAAACGCGAGGAACTCGAAGCCGCCAACGAAATGCGTATCAAAGAACTCGAGAATATCGCCAAACTCAGCGAAAGCGAAGCCAAAGACCTACTGATCGAGGCCGTGCGCGCCAAAGCAGAAACCGACGCTATGGCGATAGTGAAAGAATCAGTGGAACAAGCCAAGGTGACCGCCAACAAGGAGGCCAAAAAGATCGTTATCCAAACGATCCAGCGCATGTGCGCCGAATATACGATCGAAAATACAGTGTCGGTTTTTAATCTCGATTCCGACGACCTGAAAGGCCAAATCATCGGACGCGAAGGCCGCAATATCCGCGCCCTCGAAGCCGCTACCGGCGCCGAAATAATCGTTGACGATACGCCCGAAGCTATCGTGATTTCGAGCTTCGACCCCATCCGCCGCGAAATTGCCCGCCTGGCGCTCAAAAAACTGGTGGCCGACGGACGTATCCACCCCGCTCGCATCGAAGAAGTGGTGGCCAAAACCCGCAAACAACTCGAAGAGCAAATAGTGGAAATCGGCGAACGTACGGTGATCGACCTCGACCTCCACGGCCTCGACCCCTACCTGGTGAAGATGGTGGGCCGCATGCGTTTCCGCTCTTCTTACGGCCAAAACCTGCTCAAACACTCTATAGAAACTGCCAACCTGTGCGCTATTATGGCCGCCGAACTCGGCCTTAATCCCAAGCAAATCAAACAGGCCAAACGCGCAGGCCTGCTCCACGATATCGGCAAGGTGGCAGAAGAAGAAAGCGAATTGTCGCACGCTATCCTCGGTATGAAGTTGTGCGAAAAATATAAGGAACACCCCGTGGTGTGCAACGCAGTGGGCGCCCACCACGACGAAATCGAGATGAATAATATCATTTCGCCTATTATCCAGGCTTGCGACGCTATCTCCGGCGCTCGCCCCGGCGCTCGCCGCGAAATCCTGGAAAGTTACCTCAAACGCATCGGCGAACTCGAAGAACTCGCCATGTCATACGACGGCGTGCAGAAAGCTTACGCTATGCAGGCCGGCCGCGAACTACGCGTTATCGTGGAATCCGAAAAGGTTACCGACCAATTCGCCGACGATCTGGCCTTTATGATCTCGCAAAAGATCCAGGAGGAAATGCAGTATCCCGGCCAAATCAAGGTGACGGTGATCCGCGAAAAACGCGCCGTGTCATTCGCACGGTAAGTGATTGTTTGATAAGACTGTCAGACTATTGGACTTTGAGACTGTTAGCCGCAAAGGTCCAATAGTCCCACAGTCCAATAGTCTAATGGTAAATAGCGCGTTGGTTATTATCGAAGGCTGTATCGTCCAATAGTCCAACAGTCCAACAGTCCCGCCATGAAATTCCCCTGTATCCACCTGCTCCTGATGCTTTCTCTGTCCGCAACCGGCCAGAAAGCCGACGTTTTAAGCCATCTCATCAATCAACACAAAACTACCCTCGGCGACTGGGCCGCCGACCCCGCCAAATACGATATACAAGTCATTTATACCCAAATTGACCGCGATGCGAATAACTCCCCGACTTTTACCTCTTATCGCTGGGGCGTAGATCCCAAACGCTATTTCTACCCTGCCAGCACCGTCAAAATGCCGGCAGCCTTCCTGGCGCTTGAAAAACTCAACGAACTACGCATTAAAGGCCTCGACAAATTTACCCCTATGCGCATCGGCGCCGTTACGCCGCCTCAAACACCAGTAGTAACTGATACCTCATCGGCCAACGACTTACCCTCGCTAGCCCATTACGCCAAAAAGATTTTTATCGTTAGCGACAACGACGCCTATAACCGCCTCTATGAATGGCTAGGTCAAGCCTTTTTTAATGAAAAATTGTGGCAAAAAGGCTTCCGCGATACGCGCATCCTGCACCGCCTTTCTAATCCCGCCTTTAATGCCGATAATAACCGATATACCAACCCCGTCACGCTTTACAGGTTCGATACGCTTTTTTATTACCAGGGAGAGGTTTTTAGCGCCATCACCCCGCCCAATCTGGGCCTCAACAGCGAGCAACGCGGCATCGCTTACCTCGATAGCCAGGACAAACGCGTGGAGGGCGCCTTTGACTTCAGCGGCAAAAACTATGTTTCGCTGCAAAACCTGCACGATATGCTTAAGGCTGTGATTTTTCCCGAAGCTACGCCGCCGGCGCAACGCTTTCATCTCACCGACGACGATTACCGCTTTCTCTACCAGTGTTTGTCGGAGTGGCCCCGCGAAAGCCGCTTCCCTCAATACCATTATGCCGATAATTATGTGAAATTCTGGCTGTACGGCGATAGCACTCTTGCGCCGATACCAGGCGTTCGCATTTTTAATAAAGTAGGTTGGGCCTATGGCTTCTTGTCCGATATCGCCTATATCGTCGATCTGGAACGCGGCGTCGAGTTTTTCCTGTCGGGAACTATCCATGTCAATGCCGACCAGGTCTATAATGACGGCATATACGAGTACGATGAAATTGGATTGCCTTTTTTCAGCCAATTGGGAAAGCTGATCTATGATTACGAGTTGCAGCGCCCACGCAAGGCCAAACCCGATCTGTCCAAATTTAAGCTGAGCTACGATTAGGCCATGGCCGGGTTATATCTCCATATTCCGTTTTGCAAACAAGCTTGCCATTATTGCAATTTCCACTTTTCAACTTCGCTCAAGCAGAAAGACGAACTGCTCCATGCGATGCTCAGGGAGTTGGAATGGCGGAGCAATGAGTTGTCACAAACGCCGGTTCATACAATATATCTGGGCGGCGGCACCCCGTCATTGCTGAATGAGAACGAATTATCCCGGCTGTTTGAGGCTATATATAAGTGGTATCCCGTAGCAGCCGAACCGGAGGTTACCCTGGAGGCCAATCCCGATGACCTATCCCGCGAGAAGTTGCGCCAACTGCGCCAAACTCCCGTCAACCGGCTGAGCATAGGCGTGCAATCGTTTGCCGAAGCCGATCTGCGCTTTATGAACCGAGCTCACAATGCCCAAGAAGCCCAGGCTTGCATCCTGTTTGCACTGGAGGCCGGCTTTGACAATCTTACTGTCGACTTGATCTACGGGTCGCCAACTACAAGCGATGCCCAATGGGAATCCAATGTGCGCCTGCTGATTGAGCTGGGGATTCCTCATCTATCCTGTTATTGCCTGACGGTAGAACCCAAAACCGCGCTCGATTATTTTGTGCAAAAAGGCAAAACACCACCCGTAGACGAAGATCAAGCAGGCAGGCAATTCGAAATGCTTATGAATAGGATGGAAGATGAAGGTTATGAGCATTACGAAATCTCCAATTTCGCTAAACCAGGCTATTATAGCCGGCATAACGCCAGTTATTGGCAAGGCGCGCTCTACCTGGGTATCGGCCCTTCCGCCCACTCCTACGACGGATTGCGCCGCAAATGGAATGTGGCCAATAATGCAAAATATATCCAGTCGCTGAATTCTATTAGCACTGGCGCCAACCTTTCAGACCTGGAGGGAACCTTGTTCGAACAGGAAACGCTCTCGGCCTCCCAACGCTACAATGAATATGTGATGACCTCCCTACGCACCAGTTGGGGTTGCCATGTTGATCATATCAAAACGATCGATCCTCGGTTTGAACGAATTTTTCTCGATGGTATCCGGCATTTTATCAGTCAAGGCGAAGTAGTGCAGGAAAACGGGGTGTTTCGACTGAGCCGGCAAGGCAAATTGATCGCCGATCGTATAGCCATGGAATTATTTGACGTGTAATTTTTCAACTCAATAAGCCTCGTTTCACTTTTTTGGTGATGTGTTTTGAATTGAAATACATCGCAATGCGATATTTATTGTTTTTTTTGCATGAAGCTCAAGTTGTTGATTATCAATTTTTTATTTAATTTTTTTCTCTAAAAACGGTGGGGTGTTTATTTTTTATAAAAATAAAATGTTTTATCTATTGACAAAATAAAACTTTTTGTATATCTTTGTTTGTAAATCAACAACTTATTGATGATGGATCTCCAGTTGTTAGTCAGTAAGAAAGGAACCAAGGTAGTAACGGCCACCAACCTGCACCAAGCACTGGAATTAGGTAGCCAGAATTACGCCCAGAATATCCGCAAGTGGTTGGAAGATGTCTTTGAATTCAGGGACGGCATCCGAAAACCCGTCAAAATGCAGGACTACGCGCCCAGGAAAATGGCCGACAGCGCCATCATCGAGGATTATTACCTCAGCGTGGAACTGGCCAAGCTGATAGCGCTGCACTCCAAAAGTAAACTCAAACTCAAATACGCAAAATGGCTGCAATTGCAGGAGGAGGTTCCCACCAATGAGTCCATGCTAAGCAAAGAACAAATACTGGTCGTACTCGATTTGGTGAAGGCGATGAGCGCTGTGTCCTGCCAGGAAACTTGCGAACGCAACCATCACAAGGTTTACGAATCACGCAACGGCGGCCATGGCGCCAACTGGTGGCAATACCGCGCTGAGGTGCTCGGCTATTCCGCCGATACCCTTCGCGAAAAGGTGCAGGCTATTGGACTCCAATCGAAAGGCAAGTCGCAACGACAACTACTTATGCAATTTGATAAATACGAAGTGATCCGAACAGGAGTGATTGACTTGTTTATGGCGCTAGGCAAAAGTGATAAGTACGCTCGCACCATGGGCGACCTCGCAAAGCGGTTTGCCGAAGAACTACAGATAGAAATTGCTAGCGATAACAACGAGGCAGATGCGTTTATAACCCCTGCAGTGGCATCTTTGCCCCAAAGGATGACGGGATGATTTTTCAGGTGACAAGGCGATTGCCGTTTCTACTGCGCCGTGTCACCTGAAAACTACTACCCCATCTCCGACACCACCTCCTTTACCTCGGGCACCATGCGCTTAAGCATGCCTTCGATCCCGGCCTTAAGCGTAATGGTAGACGAAGGGCAGCCGCTGCAGGAGCCTTGTAGCACCACTGTCACAACGCCGTCATAAATAGATTTGAATTCGATATTGCCGCCATCCATTTCAACGGCGGGTTTGACATAGGTGTCGATCAGGTCTTTAACGCGGGCGGCCAGTTCACCTTCTCCTTCGCCGTGCTGTGCTGCGCCACGCTGCACTTCCAGCTCCATCATGGCCTCTGCAAAACCGGCTTTTACAATCTCGCCGCCCTGCTCTATATACTGCTTGATGAAATCTTTCAACTTGAGCATGATATCTTCCCACTCATAGTTGAATTCTTTGGTGATGGTTACAAAATTATTGCATACATAAACACCCTTCACATAAGGTAACTCAAACAACGCCGTAGCAATCGGCGACCATTCGCGCGCCAGCTCGGCATCCTTGAAATCTGCGGTGCCTTTGTGCAACATCCTGTTAGACACAAACTTGAGCGATTCCGGATTGGGTGTTTGCTCCGTATACAACATCACCGGGCTCTTGGCTATCGTACCGTCCATCTTGCAGCTTATTTAGATTTATTCTACAAAGATAACACACACCGCCTACTATGGTTCTTTTTGGGGCCGGAAAAAATTTTTTTTCACAGGCAGCATTTTGACGACAAGTTGGGTCAAAGCTATTATAAGGGTTATCTCAGCGCCGTGAAAGCACGGCGGCAATTATAAAGACAACCCGGTTTTCCTTCATTACAGATATGGTGGGCCGCCAGCATCCGGAGCCGGCGGCCTTGTTTTTTTTCTGCCAGCCCCAACCGCTACTCGGATACCAATACAATCCTGTCCGAAAAACGCAGCGAATCTCCCTCCACAATTATAGAATACGGCCCCGCCGCCAGCGATTGTAATTCGAGGATGATAGTATTCTGGCCTGCTTCTACTTGTTGCTGAAGGTTATATGCCTTTTGCCCTAATTTGTTGACCAACGAGATAACAAGCATTTGTGACTTATCACTAAATAGGTTCAACTGGACCTCGCCGGAACTGGGGTTGGGAAATAGCTGCCAGTCGCCCTTGCTAATAGTATGCTGCCAGGACATCGCTTTCTCATCCCGATCAGCTTCCTCCGCTAATCCGCCGCTGCCAAAATTAACCAGGTTGATGCTGTAGTCTTCCACTTCCCCATACGGAAATATACCGCAAGGCTGCGCAGCCGAACCATAACGCATGGCCACCCGCATCTTGGTGGCGCCCAAAGCTACATTGTATGGTATGACGATCATACCCGTTATTTGCCCTGCCGTCGGATAAGACGAAAATACCTGCTCGCCCGGATCCAGATAGTCATCGTCGCGGTTAAAGTCGATCCATACCCGCCAGGTTTCCGAAAAGGCGCCGCTCTGATAACCCGGGGTAAAAACTCCAAAATAACTGACTCCCGGCGACAGCGTGATGACCTGATCGTAAAAGGGGCCATGCCCCCCGTTGTTGCCGCTTTGATAGCTGAAATTGCCCAATTGAATGCGTTCTATCCATTCAAAATTGGTATTCGCGCCACGTGCTATGCAAACATTATCCGACTGATTACTCACAATAGTTGTTGTAATGGACTGACATCCGTTTGCATCCGTCACTGTTACAGTATAAAGCCCCGGTGCAAGATTGGCCAGATCTGCTTGAGTTGCTCCATTTGACCAGGCGTAGGAATAGGGTATCGTTCCACCTGATACGCTGAGGTCGATGGCGCCACTGGAACCCGATACGGAAGGCGTGACGCTGGTTTGCAGGGTCAATTGCACCGGATGGACCAATGTAGTGCTTCTGACCGTGCTGCAACCTTCGCTATCCGTAATGGTGAGCGAATAAATGCCGGCAGGGAGATTGCCAATGGTTGGCGTTGTTCCCCCGTTGTTCCACACATAAGTGTAAGGCGGCGTTCCGCCCGCAATGTTAGCTGCAATTAGCCCGTTACTGTAACCAAAGCAAGTTGGAGCGGTTTTGGCAAGTGTAATTTGATATGGCGGGGCCGCATTGATCTGCACTGTGCTGACAACCTGGCTATTGCCGTCGCTGACAGTTACGCTGTATGCGCCGGGTGCGAGGTTATTGATGGTAGCTGTTGTGGCGCCGTTGTTCCACAAATAGCTATAGTTGCCGCTACCTCCTGTTACGGTAACCCCGGCCCAACCGTCATTGCTAGTGTTGCAACTGGTACCTCCTGATTGGATTTGTTGTATGCTAAGCGGCTGTCCGCTATTCTGCAAACAAAAACTGACAGTTGCAGAATTGGTAAAGCTGCCGCCCGATCCGAACACTTCGCCATTTGAGTTTTTAACCTGAAAAGACCCGTTGCCGCGCAGGCAACACATCCCGTCGCCGTAGCTGTCGAATACGGCAAACTGATAACAACCCAAGGGCAGGCATACCGCTTCGGTCAATGTGGATGCCGGCGCATTATTGCCGTATGGACCTCCTGAGGCTACTATGTTGCCCAAACCGTTGAATATTTTCCAGTAGGTTTCTCCAGGGTGGTTGTCAAATTGCAAATGGATGCTGACATTGGCTTCACAAGGCTGATGCACATATTTTTGCGCAATCGCCCTGCGCCCCGCCGTTCCATCCATTTTTTCTGCTGCTACACTGAGCCAGTGCGTTTCCCAGGCATCGCTGCTGAATACGAAACTGGTATCTGTTGTTTGTCCCAGCGGCTCCATGTATTTTTCTCCCAGTGCATATACTGTGTAGCGATCGGCGCCCGACACAGGGGGCCAGTATATTCGCGCTTGCTGCATCCCAATACTTTGTATTTGAAAAACCGGCACACCTATGATATTGAATCCGGAAGCCGATTGACCAACCTGGCTGTTTCTGCTTACTCGAATAAATGCCTTACCTGTCGCGGTATTGGGTACTATCCAATTGTAGTGGCGGCGGCTTCCCGGCACATTGCCTGCCAAAGTATGCCAGCTGGCCATGTTGTCCAGCGAATAAGATAGCGTAAATGTGCCGTCGCTGCCAATCGCATCCCAGCGGATAGTCTCCGTTTCACCAGGAACCATACGCTCTCCACCTGCTGGATAGGTTACAGTTATTTGATCAGGCTCAAAATAATACGCCAGGTAATAAACCTGTGGACCTTGCGGAACGAGATAACCGTTGATCTTTACGGTATAAAGACCTGAGCCAGGTTGGTTGATGACCACCTGCTCCACATTGTTGACCCGGTCGCGCCCCAGATATGCCGGTTTGGTGATACTGTCAATATGCGGATAACGGCTCAATACCAGCGGCAGTTGCTCTATACCGCTAGGCGTGAATACGCTGAGATCAAGATCGTTAATAAGCGCTTTGGCCGCCAGCGGAGATGACGCCGGATCAGGCCAGTAGGCCATGATGCGCAAACGACCCGTACCAGGCGGAACCACTATCGTGTGGAATTGCTGTGCTCCGTTACTCACCGAAGCGCTCAAGTACCAGTGCGATTCAATAGATTCAATGGCGCGCCCGAGGTGCAGGCGCCCCCAGCCGTGATCGTAATCGGGGCCTGGCCGGCCGATGTCTTCAGCAGTATTGAGCATAAATGCCTTGATAAGACCCGAAGGCGCCGTAACACCGTTGTTGTTTTCGGCAAAAGCCTGGTATAGTACCGCCGCCCCGCCTGCCAAAATGGGGGAGGCTGCCGATGTGCCTCCGCCCAACTGGTAGATGTCTCCCGAAGCGGTAGTGTAGTTTTCCTGACCTTGCCCACTTAAGTCTGGCTTCAACCGACCATCGTAAGTGGGTCCCCTGCTGCTCGAAAAGCGCAGGCTGTCGTTGTAATATATATTAGCAGCTACCAAAGTATGTTTGGCGACCTTTCGGCCTCCGGTAAGATTGCCGTACCTGTTGCCCTGCGCGCTAATGAGCCCGCCATAAGGGTTATTGCAAACCTCAATAGCGCTATTGCCGGCGGAAAAACAATGCATGAGTTCAGGCCTGTCAATGACCTGCTGGTCGAGCGCCTGAGCAGAAGCGCTGTAAGCGCCCCCGCAAGCTTCTCCATACGAGGTATTGGTTACAATAATGTTCGATTGCAGGAAGTTGTTAATAGCGTTTGTGATGTGTGAGTAATTGGTGATGCTGAACATGTAGATGTCAGCTCCGGGCGCTACGCCGATACCAAGCGGGTCGCGGTTGCCGGCCCCGCCGGCAATGCCCGCAGTCATGTCTCCGTGATTGTTGCCGTCAGACGGGGTTAGGTTGGTAACCCGGTTATTGAAATCAATGTGCTGTATATTGCCGTCATCGCCAATGCCAATGCCAACCCCTGAACCGTCATACGTCGCCAATGGCGCATAGTGCGAAGAGACGCTTGCCCGGTGTAGTGTGCGCGCCGGTATACCTTCCGGTTCGGGTGCAGACCAGGGCTCCACAAACATTACAGCAGGATGCCTGGCCAATTTTTCAATATCCCGTTGGGCTATGACCAGTTGAAGTACCCCCATATCCCGGCCTGTCACCGACCAACCCGAAGACGCTAATGCCGATTGAAATTCGGCTGGACTAATACCCGGAAAAGGAGATACTGCCAATATAACCTGCTTGTCGCCAATAAATGGAGGTTGCCCCAAAGCTGGAGCTATTTTATATGCAGGCCGAATCGGTACAATTGATTTTACAGGTAATAACCCAAAGTTGGCTTCGATCGGCACGGAGGCCAGGTAGGCATAATTGGGAATGTAAACGTGTAATATTACTCCCATTCTATCCAGTATATCTCTGGCTGATTGGTCGGGAATTTCATCAAATTGCAATATCAAATGATGTCGCAATTTGTGACTTTCAAGAAAAGGAGAAATTGATTTGAATTCAGCCGCTGTATAGCGCTCCTCGGGAGCTGCCACGCCATTGATAAGCTCAATGTCGACAGGCTGCGATTGTGCCCTGGTTATAGTTGTTACCAGACAAAAAACGATCATCAAATACTGGCGAATTTGTATCATATTCGTTGGGTTTGTAAATTTGTAACATGCTAACAATCCGATTCCTGAACCGAAATACAACTTTAGCTCCGCATTAACTCAACTCTCAGTGAGTACGAGTTATATCTTAGAGCTCAATAAGCGCAATTTTTGGAAACGGTGAATAAGCCTCTACTCCATACAAGTTCGCATGTATGTAGCGTAATTTTCTCAAGTTGATGTTTGTCTTTGCCACCATTTATATTGCCAGAACGACGAATAGAGGTGCGTGGCTACACCTGAAATTTCCTGCAATATATGCGAAAAATATTATTTCATGCAAGTGTTACATGCTTTTAAATAGCTAATTAAAGATTAGAAATATTTTTAATTCAATAAAGAAAAGAGTTGTTTTGATTTAATAAAAATTTGAATATCAATTTTTTATCTTAAAATACGATATGCTTTTCTATGATCTTCATTGCAATTTCCCAACTATAACTGTCGGCTCGATGGAGGCCTCTTTCGACTAATTCAAAACGCAAATCGGGATCTGAGTGGAGTCGTTTCATAGCTTTTGCAATAGCTTCTGTATCCAGAGGATCGACCAGCAGCGCGGCATCGCCTGCTACTTCAAGCATTGAGGAGGTATTGGAGGTGATAATGGGCGTTTGGGCACGCATGGCTTCTAAAAGGGGCACGCCAAAGCCTTCGAAAAGCGATACATAGGTTAGCGCCAGGGCAGCCCCGGTAAGCTTTGGCAGCATATCGTCAGAAATATACCCTAATAAATGAATGTCAGCCCTGTAGTCCGATTTTTCCAGCGCCTCTTTGACTGTTCCGGTCTGCCAACTCAATCGGCCGCCGATGAGTAATTTTACCGGCGAGCCGGTTTGTTTTTTAAATAATCCAAACGCTTCTATCAGCCGGCATACATTCTTGCGGGGATGTACGGCGCCAAGGTAGAAGAAATAGGACTGCCCGCCGGCGTATACATCCCTGACGGCTTGTTTTTCAGCATCCGCTAGCGGCCTGAATGTTTCCCTGCAGCCGTTGCAGGCAACGTCAATTTTATCAGGATCGACCTCGTAGTGCCGCACTATGTCGCTTTTGCTGAATTGCGACACGGTAACTACCCGTTCTGCCCTCCGTAAATATCGCGGCACGAAATAATCGTAATAACGCCGCACCAAAGGCGGTACCTGGTCGGGGTAATGCACGTGGGCTATATCGTGAACTACCATAAGCGTAGGCGTTTTGGAGCAAAGCGAGCAATAACCGTCGGGTGAAAAAAATACGTCGGCGCGATATCGCCGCAAAGCGATAGGCACAGCGATTTCAAACCAGGCCCACCACAGTATTGGATGCCGTGCGGGCGGCGGCACTACCACCGGCGTTATATTGGGCCCGCAAATAAAAGCGGGATCGTAAGGCCTGTCAAATAAAAAAATGAATTCCCACTCGGGATGTAACGCCACCAGCCGCCGGGTTACCTCCCAGGTAAACCAGCCGATGCCCTCCAACTTGCCAGGCAATAAAAACCGGGTGTTGACGGCAATGCGCATTATTTGGCGATTCCTATTTCAAACAGTAACCATCCTTCCGGGTCAACAACGGGTTTGATGCCTTTGTCAAATGGGATGGTAAGCCCGTCGGGAGGAATGTCATACCGCTTGGTCGTCTTCCCTAATTCGATTTCTACGGGCATGGGAAAAGGAAGCCCCCCGGGCGCCTGCCAGTGCAAGTGGATCTTGTTATCGGCAATACGCGAATGTAATACCGGCAGGGACGGCTGCCGCAGGTAAACTTCAAAAAACCAATCCAACGGCTGACCATATTCTTCCTCGCAAATGCTTAGAAAATCGTCAGTGGCGACAAATCTGGTCTGACTGCCGTCGGTCAATGCTTCCAGACTCGGGTCGGGGTAGGCCATGCGGCGCAGCGCCTTGAAAAACGCCTCGTCGCCCATGAGGTAGCGCAAAGTATGCAGGGTCCAGGCGCCTTTTACGTATATTGGCGCGCGGTATATAGCTTTGCTGGTCATCGATTCGCGGGGGGCAATAGCCAATGTATTGCTGAAACGCCGCATGTTGCGCATGTAAGATTTGTAGACTTCCCGCCCTTTGAGGCGCTCGGCGTATAACGGTTGCATGTAAGAGCCAAAACCCTCGTGCAGCCACATATCGCGCCAGTCGGAGTTGGTAACCAGATTGCCCCACCATTCGTGGGCCAGCTCGTGGTGGTGCAGGGCGTCAAACCCCCAGTCAATGCCGCCGGTCATGGAGCCGTTGTTGAATTTGGCGCCGTAGGCTATTATGCTCTGGTGCTCCATGCCCAGGTGCGGGGTTTGCACTACGCCGTATTTGTCAGTCCGGAAAGGGTAAGGTCCCAACAGTTCTTCGTAAAAACGGAGATGGTCTTTTATTTCTGAAAATAGCTTTACGCCCTTGTCATAGTCTTCGGGCAATACGTAAAAAACAACAGGAAATGTATCGCCTGCTACGCTTGCTATTTTGTCTTCGATGAGGCGGTAGGGCGCCGCGTTAAGCGAGACGTTGTAAATGTTGATGGGATTGGAGATATACCAATGGTAGGTAGTCGTGCCATCGCCATGGGGTTCGGTTTTTAGTAATTGCCCGTTTGTGGCCACTACCAGCGGGTCGGGCACGCGGAAGTGCAGGCCCATGGTGCGAGGTTCATCGGAGACGTGGTCTTTGCAGGGCCACCAAATGTCGGCGCCTTCGCCCTGGCAGGTGGTGGCGAGCCAGTGCGCGCCCGATGTAGTTTTTGCCCAGGAGAAACCGCCGCTCCAGGGCGCCATGGGGGCGGGGCGGGGCTTGCCGCCGTAGTGTACGGTTAGTTGTAGCAGTTGACCGGGCTGACGGGTGTGGTGAAGGTCAATCCACAATTTGCCGCCCTTGCGGTAAAACGCGGCTTCCTGCCCACTGGGAGCCCGCACGGCATACACGGTAAGCAGGGTATCAAGATCAAGTACCAGCCAATACATGGGCTGCACTACGATCGCGTCAATACGTACTTTGCCGTCAATGCGCTGTTCGTCAGGCCATATTTGCAGCGACAAATCGTAGTGGATGACGTCGTACGCAGCCTGCTCGGGCATTAAGGGGCCGCCGCTGTCGTAGATGTCGGTTTGGGCGGTTAATCCGGCGGCGACCGAGAATAGCAATAGCAGCAAGGCGATGTTGGAGAGGAGTGCCATGTCTTTGCGTTTTAGTGCTGGTAAGTTAGGCATTATCGGTTGTTGTGTGCAACAGCTTTTTGAGCTTTTGCTTCATGCGATTGCTTCTGCGCTGCCAGCGCAGCAGAAGTTGCCTGCCTGCCAGTTGATCGGCAGCCGACCAGTAGGTGGCGGAGAGGTCTGTTTTCAGGCGCCGCCAGGCCGTATCGTAGTCATGCCAAAGGCCCAATTGTTCGAGTAATGCACCGGTATCGATGGATAGCCCAACACAAGGCCCCGTTTCAAATCTGAAATACAGGCTTGACATTTTGCGGTTGGCCTCGTAGTCTTTGATGATTTTGCGCAACTGATGCAGCTCTTCATTGGAACATACGTCCAAACGATCGATTATTTCTTCTGCCTGCGAACGAAGCTGCTGGAAATATTCCTCAAGTGTGGGCTGTATACAGTTTCCTAAAGCTTGTATTATGGGATGTTCAATTTCTTCCCACCCCGGCGGCTGCATTTTATGCGCATAATCCCGGAAGTCGTTGCGCGCCAGGCGGTAGGCGTTTGAAAGGTATCTCCGGTATTTGCGACTGAAATGGTGGGCGATATCGCCGGCGTCTTTTAACAGATGCAGTTGACGGTGTATTTCGCGCACCACTCCGCCGTGAGCAAAAACTTTTTTAAGGGTATAATAAAAGTCGCGATAGGGAAAATCCGGATCGACCAGGCGGAGCAGGCGGTAAAATGCCCGCTGTTTTTTGATGTCTACCCGCAGGTTGTGTAAACCAGCCTCCCCGCAACGCCGACCGAGTTTTTTTACCCCATCGACGATGCGTTTGTTGCGATGCTGGATGTATTGGAGGCAGGCTTCCATCTCTTGTGAGGTGACAGGGGGGCGAAAATCTGGTTGATTCGAAGTTCGAAACCCTGAATATTTTTTTCAAAAATAGCTCGAATCTCCCAAATCCTCAAATAGCCAGATCACCCAAATTATCAGGTCACCTGGTAAAATGCACCAAATCCGCAAAGCGCTGCACGCGCTGGTCAATTTCGGGGCGGCTGAGGTTGGTGAGGCGCTCGATGCTGAAACGCTCTACGCAAAACGAAGCCATGGCCGAGCCGAAAATCACGGCCCGTTTCATATTATCGAAGGAGAGATCGCCGGTAGAGGCCAGATAGCCCATAAACCCTCCAGCAAACGTATCGCCCGCGCCCGTGGGGTCGAATACCTCGGCGAGAGGCAATGCGGGGGCGAAAAACACATTGTCGGGGCTAAACAATAAAGCGCCATGCTCGCCTTTTTTGATTACGAGGAAGCGCGGGCCCATCGTAAAGATGGCCTCGGCTGCATTTACCAGCGAGTGCTGACCGGTGAGCTGGCGGGCTTCTTCGTCATTGATGGTGAGGATATCAATGCGTTTGAGTACCTCCATCAGACTATCGAGCGCCACGTTCATCCAGAAATTCATGGTATCCAGTGCAACCAGTCGCGGCTTGTGCTGCAACTGGTCGAGCACCCGGTGCTGCACGTCGGGCGTCAGGTTGCCCAGCATTACGAAGTCAGCTTTGGTATAAACCTCCGGCAACACAGGGTCAAAGTCAGCCAACACGTTGAGCTGGGTGTCTAGCGTATCGCGATCGTTGAGGTTGTTGTGGTAGCGGCCCGCCCAGAAAAACGACTTTTCGCCGTGTTTCACCTGAATACCCTCCAGGTTGATGCCCCGGCGGCGCAAATCGTCGAGGGTTTCGGTGGGAAAGTCGTCGCCGATTACGGACACGACTTGCACCTCGGGCGTAAAATACGAAGCAGCCAATGAAATGTAAGTGGCGGCGCCACCCACCACTCGCTCGGCTCTTCCAAATGGCGTTTCGATATCGTCAAAGGCAACAGTGCCAACGGTTAACAAACTCATGAAAAAATATTTTCGGCAAATATTGCACTTTTATGGGATATCCTATAAATTTGCAGTCGCCTTTTGAGAAAAGGACGTTTTTGCCTCAGTAGCTCAGCCGGTTAGAGCGGCGGACTGTTAATCCGTAGGTCCTAGGTTCAAGTCCTAGCTGAGGCGCAACAACACTTACGCTACGGCTGTTTCACTTCGGTGGAACGGCCGTTTTTTGTTGCAGGTTGTAGGTATATAGGTTTATGCATATAGGGAATGCCATCGCTTGCAGTGTCGCAAAGCCCAATAGTCCAAGAGTCCCGTTTCGACTCCGCTCAACGACCGGCAAAGATCGCACGGTCGCTAAGTCCCAGAGATCGCCCTCTCTCCCGCTCGCCAAGTCGCCCCTTCCCGTACGAGGGGCTCACAATTGCCGCTTCACACTGCCGCCTCTTCCTGGTTTTTTACCGTTACCGGCGATCCGGCTTTAGGCAGGCGGATGGTAAAGGTGGTGCCCACATTTTCCTGCGATTTTTTCACAAAAATCTTTCCGTTGTGGTATTGTTCAATGATGCGCTTGGCCAGTGAGAGGCCGAGGCCCCATCCGCGTTTTTTGGTAGTATAGCCGGGCTGAAAAACGGTTTTGAACTTGCCGGCGGGGATGCCCTTGCCGGTATCGCTAATATCGATATAGACGTAGTCGTTGTCTTCCGTCACCTGGGCGCTGATTTCTCCTTTGCTGCCCATGGCGTCGAGGGCGTTGCGCAACAGGTTTTCGATCACCCAGTCGAACAAAGGCGGATTGAGCGCCACTTGGAGGTTGCCTTCTTTGGGAGAGGGGAATACAAAAGCCACTCTTTTCGAGGCCCGGCGCTGCATGTACACCCGGCATTTGTCGAGTTCCTCGTAAATATTGACGCGGTCGAGTTTTGGCATTGAGCCAATCTTGGAGAAGCGCTCGGCGATGAGTTCCAGACGGCTCACATCGTTGCTGAGTTCGTGTAGCACTTCGTTGACTTCTTCGTCGTCTTCTCTGATCATCCGCAGGTGTTCTATCCAGGCTACAATGGCCGAAATGGGCGTGCCGAGCTGGTGGGCGGTTTCTTTGGCCATACCTACCCATACGCGGTTTTGCTCGGCCCGGCGTGCAGAGTTGAAGCCCAGGTAGCCGAATAATACGAAGGCGGCGATGAGGCACAATTGCACTATGGGAAAATAGCGCAGTTGAGTAAGCAGCTTTGATTCTTTGTAATATATCAAAAGGGTGCCGTCCCAAATAGGAATAGGCTCAAAACCCTTGGCATCGAGTTTGGCAATTTGATCTTTGAGGTAAACATGGTTGGAGTCGAGGCCGTTGCCGAAGTTGGCGGCGTCGTAAATATCGCCACGGTCGTCAACGATGATAACCGGAATATTGGTGTTTGATTTGATAATGGCCAGGTGCAGGGTATTGTCGCATACGCCCACGTCTTCTTCGTCGAAGTCGGCAAAATCGGCCATGGTCATGGCCCAAATTTCGGCGCGCTTGCGTTCTTCATCCCCTAGTTTGCCTGCCAGGTGGTTGGTGTAGATCATGGAAGCCAAAACAATTACCGCCCCTGCGATGCCGAGGTATAGCTTCCATCTCGATTTGCGCTCGTAAATGCTCATAATGGCGCTTGTTTCATCTTGTTGGGCACATCCCGCCCGATAACGCGTCAAGTAGCCGCTTAAGTATGGCAATAGCCTATCGTCCTCGTATTTGTATATAATTTATCATACGCCGCATGGCATTTTCCCGCACATTGAGGTAAAAAAGGTTGTAGTCGCCCGCATGGTAATTGCTGCGCAGCAATAAAAAACTCCAGGGGAACCGGGGGCGTCGTACCCACAACAGCCCATCGTGCACTTGCGCATCGCATATACCCGGGCGGATGTCGTCAAATTTGAACGCGATGCCGCCCACATTTTTTTCACGGGGCGCGTATTGGGTGTCAATGGTCCAGGTGAGGGGGTTGGTCACCAGCATGCGCTCCCCTTCTGTATCCCAGCGGGGCATTCTGTTTCGCCGGTAAGTGCGCCAGGAGCAAAAGCAACCGATTTCATCGGCTGTTTCACAGGGCTTGATGTACTTGAAGTAGTCTTTGGGCACGCCGATGCCTGCCAGGTAGGCGGCGATGAGTTTTTTCTGAAGGGGTTTGCCGTCAAAAAAATCTTTGATAAGCCGCATGCCGTGCGTGGTGCCCTGGCTGTGCGCAGCGATGATGACGGGCCGGCCGTCGTTGTAGTTATTGAGATAATATTGAAAGGCGGCTTTGACATCGGCGTATGCCATATCAAAGGCTTGGTGGGCGCTTGCCGTATCTTTTGCAAAATACGCCGACAAATGCGCCTGGCGATATCGCGGAGCAAAAACCCGGCCCGAGCCGTTAAATATGGAGGCTTGGTATAGTATGGTGCCGTCGTCGGTTTTTTTATTGAGCTTGGGGTCGTCGATTGGGCCGTTCCAGTTGTTGTGGCCTTTCTGACCGGTATACGTGGTCGGGTGCAGGAAAAAGACGTCGACAGCAGACCCCAGCTGATTGTCAGGCAAAGCCTCGCTGGGCCGCCGGTCGGCATTGTCGACCCGGTCGGGCAGGGCCGCCCAGTTTTCCGCCTTGCTATAGTCGGGCGCAGAAGGCGCAGGCAGTGTACCGTAGCCCCCCTTGGGATGCACTGCGCAACTGCTGAGCGATGACAAGATCGCCAAACCTGTTATCCAGGCGACGACTACCGGCTGCCAAATCCATTTACCGGGCCAGTTTACTCTTTTTATATCCATAAAATAAATAGATAACGAGTCCAATCAAAAACCAAACAAAAAACCAGGCCCAGTTAGACGGCTCCATACCGGTAAGCAGATATAAACAGCTTGTGAGCCCCAATAGCGGAATGAGCGAAAAATTATTTTTATACGCAAATACCGCCAGTATAATACAAATCGCGCAAAATATCAGCATGGGAATATTGTGAGCGGCATCAGGCCCCGTGACCTGAAGCAACGAAGTAAAGAAACCAGGTTGTAAAATGCTCACCGCCAAAGCGCCTGATAATAGTAATATGGTGTAGATGTATTTGGCATTAAAATAGGGCAGGTGAAAACGCCCTTTTTCGCGCTGTTTGCGGGGCAGCAATAAGACGCCGCCACACACCAGCACAAAAGCAAACAGAGTGCCTATGCTGGTGAAATCGAGCACAAATTCTTCGTTGGTAAACAATAGCGGCACTCCCACTACCAAACCGGTAACAATTGTGGAGAATGACGGCGTTTTGTACTTGGGGTGAATTTTCTGAAAAGCCTTGGGCATGAGCCCGTCGCGGCTCATACTCATCCATATACGGGGTTGCCCCATCTGGAAAACCAATAATACGCTGGTCATGGCCACCACCGCTGAAATTGACACGATAAATTCAATCCATTTAACCCCGCGCAATTTAAATACCTCGGCCAGGGGGTCGGAGATGCCTAGCTGTGTGTAGGGCACCATGCCGGTGAGCACCAGCGACAGGATGATGTATACAGTAGTACATATTACCAGCGAATAGATCATGCCCCTGGGCAGGTCGCGCTGGGGATTTTTGCTCTCTTCCGCCAGCGTCGACACCGCGTCGAAGCCGATGTAGGCAAAAAATACGGCTGCCACGCCGGCCATTACCCCGCGAAAACCATTGGGCATAAAGGGCGTCCAGTTGTCGATATCCACATAAAAAGCCCCCACCACGATAACCAGCAATATGATGATGAGTTTGATCCACACCATGAGGTTGCTCACATTGCGCGACTCGCGCACGCCAACGAATACGAGCCAGGTGATGAGCAGGTTGATGACCACCGCCGGCAGATCGAAAATGATCCGCAGGTTGCCCAACATGGGGGCGGAATTCCAGGCGGCAAGCCCTTCTTCGTCAAAAATTTTTTCGCCGGCGATACTGGCGTTAAATGCATCGCGCGCCGCCAGGTAGTTGATGGTCAGGTAATCGGGCAGATGGATGTGAAAGGCTTCCAACAAGTTGGTAAAATAACCCGACCAGGCAAATGCCACGTATATGTTGCCGATAGAATATTCCATGAGCAGCGCCCACCCGATAATCCAGGCGAGCAATTCGCCGAAAGACGCATAAGCATAAGTATAAGCGCTGCCCGCCACCGGAATACGCGAGGCGAACTCGGCATAACACAGCGCTGTAAAACCGCAGGCAATGCCGCAGAGGATAAATAGGAAAATCACTCCCGGGCCGCCTTCAAAGCAGGCCTGGCCGATAGAACTGAAGCTGCCCGCCCCAATAATTGCAGCAATACCAAAAAAAGTGAGGTCTCGCACACTCAATACACGGTTCAGGCTGTGGCCGTCTTCCTGTTGTTTTTCAGCGTCGGCGAGGATCGCTGCAATATGCTTTTTGCGAAAAAGGGTTTTTAACATAGGTGCTTGTTTGCTGGAAAGGTAAAGAAAAAGCGTATTTTTCCAAAAAAAAGACCACAATGCTTCGAATTTCTGTTTTTTTCTGCCTTTGCCTGCCGATAATCACTGCGGCTCAAGATGTTGATGACCAGACCGCCGTAAGGCAAGTCATTCAGGTATTATTCGACGGCATGCGCGCCGGCGACACCAGTGCCGTCAAGTCTGTGTTTATCCCTGGAGCCTTGCTACAAACGGCTCTTGAAAGCCCCAACGGCGATACGCAGATCAAAACCGGCTCAGTGGCCGATTTTGTAAAGGCCGTGGGTATGCCGCATGACAAGGTATGGGATGAGCGGATCTTCGCTGTAGATGTTCACATTGACGGCCCCCTGGCCAGCGCATGGGCCGACTATACTTTTTTTCTGGGTAGCGAGCTGAGCCATTGCGGAATCGACCATTTTTTGCTGATGAAACAAAATGGCCAGTGGAAAATTTCCCTGCTCACCGATACGCGCCGCAAAACGCCCTGCCAGGCAGAACCCGGCGAACCCCTCGCCGCCTTGAATACTATGATAGACGGCTGGCACCGTGCCGCCGCTACCGCTGATGAAGCCGCCTTTTTCGGCGCTATGACTCCCAATGCCATTTATCTCGGTACCGACGCTACCGAACGCTGGCTCCGCGACGAACTGCGCGCCTGGGCTGCCAAGGCTTTCGACCGCGATGTGGCCTGGGCTTTTACTCCATTCGACCGCCACGCCTATTTCTCCCACGATGAACAATACGCCTGGTGGGAGGAAAACCTCCGCACCTGGATGGGCATCTGCCGCGGCTCAGGCGTAGCAGAAAAAACTTCGGAAGGCTGGAAAATTGCACACTATCACCTTAGCGTAACGGTGCCTAATGAAAAAATCAAAGGCTTTATTGAACTGTTGGAGAAAAATTAGGATATTGCTGTCTCCAATCTGAAGACCTGCCTAAGTCTGTCCTCTGTTATCCGTTGTCGGTTGTCTATCTTTGTAGGCTGTACCCAACCTACAACCCGCAACCTACAACCCACAACCCAGCCACAATGAAAGATTTACTCTACAAAATCGCCATCACACAGATACCGATGGTAGGGGCGGTGACGGCCAAAACACTCATCAGCTATTGCGGCAGCGCCCGCGGCGTATTTGAAGCGCGCAAGCGGGAACTCGTGCGCATACCTGGCATTGGCGAACGCACGGCAGAGAGCATCGTCAAGCAGCGCATTTTATCGGTTGCCGAAGAGGAAATAGCCTTCCTGGAACGCTACCAAATCCAGCCGCTCTTTTACCTCGACAAAGCGTATCCCAGCCGGCTTAGCGTGTACGCCGACTGTCCGCTGATGCTTTATTACAAAGGCAACGCCGACCTCAATGCCCCCCGCATTGCAGCTATTGTGGGCACCCGAAGGCCTACAGCCCACGGCGTGGCGATTTGTGAAGAACTGGTGAACGGACTCAACGACTACGGCGCCATCGTGGTGAGCGGGCTTGCCTTGGGAATCGATGCGGCGGCACACCGAAAATGTGTGGAAATAGACCTGCCCACAATAGGCGTATTGGGCCACGGCCTACGCCATATCTACCCCCAGCAGCACCATGCCCTGGCTGAGCGCATGCTGGCCTGTGGCGGACTACTTACCGAACACATCAGCACCGCACAACCCGACAAGGAGCATTTTCCCATGCGCAACCGCATTATTGCCGGCATGTGTGATGCACTGATTGTAGTTGAAACCGGCAAAAAGGGCGGTTCTATGATCACGGCACAGTTTGCCGACTCATACAACAAAGACGTGTTCTCCGTACCTGGCCGCCCCGGCGACCGCAACGCCGAAGGCTGTAACCATCTTATCAAAAGCAATAAAGCCGCCTTGATCGAAAATGCAGCCGACCTCGCCTACCTCATGCGATGGGAATCGGCAACTCCGCTCCAGCCACGCCAGACAACGCTTTTTGTAGAACTGTCGCCAGAAGAAAAAATAATTGTAGATTTGCTCAACAGCTATGATATGTTGAGTATTGATCAACTCATGGTAGCTACAGATAAAACCGGCAGCCAACTGGCCGCCCACTTGCTTTCTCTGGAGTGCAAAGGCGTGCTGCGTACCCTGCCAGGTAAACGCTATATGTTGGTTTCAAAGGCGACTTAAATATAAAAACTACCCGGCAGTATGAGTATTTTCCGGCCCGCCTATGGGCATTTTTCATTTAGGCCCTTTTTTATCGGGCTACTTTTTCTGGGAGCAGCATGTAATAAACCCAGCCAGACTACGTCTTCCCCACCAGTGATGCAGCCGCTTTCTCTGACTCCGCCCGCCAGGCTTGCAAAAAATATCGTATTGATGATTGGCGACGGCATGGGCCTGTCGCAGGTCAGCGCCGGATTATATCGCAACAACAACCAGCTAAACCTCGAACAATTCCCCGTCATCGGCCTTCATAAGGCATACTCCTCCGATAATCTCATCACCGATTCAGCCGCAGGCGCTACTGCGTTTGCCAGCGGCGTGAAAACCTATAACGGCGCCATCGGCATGTCGAATGATCAAAAACCTGTGCCTACTATTTTGGAACAGGCCGAAGAACTCGGTATGGCTACCGGCATGGTGGTTACCTCTACCATTGTACACGCTACCCCCGCCGCATTTATCGCCCATGCCAAGGACCGTAGCTTGTACGAGGATATTGCTCTGGGGTATTTGCAAACGGAAATAGACCTTGCTATCGGCGGCGGTATGAAATATTTTACCCGTCGCAAGGATATGCGCAATATTTATGCACAATTGCAAGAAAAAGGCTATTACGTATCTAATTTTTCAATAGAACCACTCACCGATATTGCGCTTGATTTTTCAAAAAATCTGGTGTATTTCACCGACGAAAGCGATCCGCCTACCGTGCAACAAGGCCGCAATTTTCTGGCGCCGGCAAGCAGGCTGGCCTGCAATTTTTTGAGCCGCCGCAGCGAAAAAGGTTTTTTTCTAATGATCGAAGCCGCCCAAATTGACTGGGCAGGGCATGCCAATAATACAGGTTATCTGGTGGCGGAAATGATCGACTTTGACGAGGCCATCGGTGAAGTTTTGCAATTTGCAAAAGAAGACGGCAATACGCTTGTTATTGTAACCGGCGATCACGAAACCGGCGGTTTCTCTATTAACCAGGGCTCTACCCGCGATTCTATCATTGCAGGCTATACTACCGATTATCACACCGGCGCGCTTATTCCCGTTTTTGCCTACGGCCCCGGCGCTTCCCTTTTTGCCGGTATTTATGAAAATTATTCTATTTATCACCGAATGCGCACCGCTATGGGATGGTAATTATTTACTTAATGGTTTAGTGCCCGGTTGCCGGTTGTTTTTCTGCTGTCGGTTGTCGGTTGTGAGTTGACGGTTTGTTTATGGGTTTAATAACAAAGAAAACCTACAACCTGGAACGGACAACGGAGAACCCACTACCCACAACCGAGAACCAATCCCCCCTTTTTTCGTTTATTATCAAAAAAGATAATGCCGAGTTTTTGGAAAAAGATACAAGCCCTTTTCAAAGAAGCAGATCAAAGTTCTCCTTCTAATCCTGTTATACATGAAATTATTCAACGCAGCGAAACGGAAAAAAGCGATTATGAACAATGGAAAAAAACGCTTGTAAAACGACGACTGGTTGACTGGCTGGATCAACAATACGCCATTTATCGCGTATTACCCGACGATATTGATGAAGGCCTGGATTTTCTGGATACCCCCTCTTCTAAAGGGTTTGTAGTACACTTTTATAAAACCAATTATTCAAAACGGGAAGTCGTTCACTTTTTTGATTATTTAAAAGATCAGGTACTGCAGTTGGATTATTGGCCGCAAATTTCCGATACCCGTACTTATAATCGCCCCAACTGGGTAGAAACCGTAGAGCGCCATTATTTAAAACCAAAACCCGACTTTTCCTCCAGCGATTCTCGCATCAACCAGCGTTTCGGAAATATTACCATCGAAATTATTTTTCGAAACGACCAACCTTATCACTTGAAATTCAGAGTGAATAGCTATAATGATCATCTTTTTTTACAAGCAAAAGATTTTCATGAACTTATGCTGAAAGTATTGGTATAGGAAGGACCGCCCTGATATTCATTTTATTCTTTTTTAGTAACTATTTAGCAGGTATCAATTAACGCGGAAGCAATGAAGTTAAACTCAAGGCTGATATTTACGGGTAGTTGTATCCGGAATTTAGTGCATTACAGGAAGACAGGATCCCCTTACTCACACCCCCGGCCCCTGAATGGGAGTCTTCCCGCAATGGGGAAAAACCAGGTTGTGGGTGGGGTTCCCCTTTAGGGGTTAGGGGTGTGGGTTCGCAATTCGCGAATAACACGGTCAACCTAAATAGATACCTTTTTTATTTATTTTTTTAATAAAAAAAATGTGTTAATACGTTCAGTGTAAACAAAATAAAAAAATATTTATACCTTTGTGTTGAAAATCACGACTTTGGAAAAACTTGAACAGTTAAACACAGACAATTTGAATTGCGACTTGCCCCTTCGACTTATTCTTCTAAATACTACCTGTTCTAAAACCCTTTCACTTTCAAGGTTTTTTGATACAATGTACAGGCATTTCAATCACCATTATACCACCACTTTTCACCTAACTTACGGAGTAAAACATTGTAATTAACATGGAAAAAGACATGAGAGAAAACCAATCCAGCCTCGAAAAAAAGCTTATTAAGCTTAAGAAGGCTTATAAAAAAGCGAAAGACGAAGCGCAGGCGCTAAAAAAAGCTTTTAAAAAAGCGAAGCAGAAGAACATGGAGGCAAAAATTGCCTATAAATCAGCCATGAAAGAGTGGGAGTCTACTCAACAAGAAAAGGCTTCTGCGCCTGCTGCAACCGCCAAACCTGCTACTGCAGGCAAAAAAGGCCGTCCTAAAACTACCGCTGCCGTAAAAGCGCCCGCCGCTAAAACATCCTCCGCCGGCAAAAAAGGCCGTCCGAAGAAGATAGCAGAAACGCCGGCCGCAACGACTACTACGCCAGCTGCCTTGCCCGATCCTATGCCCCAACCGGTAAAAGCCGCAGGCAAAGGCCGCCCGAAAAAGATAGCAGAAACGCCTAAATAACAGGGCCCGATTCAATATCGAAGACAAGACCCTGCCGCAGCATTATCCGGGTATTTATTGCCCATTGGATACATGATCCGGCAGGGTCTTTGCGTTATATTTGTGTTAAATCGGCGTGATGAACTGAAAAAAGCTATAATATCGCAGCGATTTTCAGATTTAGATCGTTAGTGGAAAAGTTACTTCGCAAGTCGTGTTGCGTCTAAATTCCCGGAATTAATGTGAATCACCATAAAATCATTTCATTATGCAAAAGTGGTTTTTTCAACTCGCAGGTTTATCGCTTGCACTTACCATTATCCTGGCTTCCGGTTGTACCGATGATCCCATCGTAGAACCCTCGCTGGGCCCCGACGTACGTTTTGTCTCTGAAACCGGTTATCTGAGCGCCGACGCTGATGTTACCCGCGGCGATTTCTTCCTGGTTAAAGTAACGGCTGCCAAAGGCGACGGCAAACTCAAGTCGTTTACCGTTTATGAAGGCAGCGACAAACTGGCTACCGCACGCTTCGAAATCAACAACGGTACTATTACCAGCAACAACCCGTTTTTGATTACCGGCGTAGACCAGGATGGCGCTACTTATGAATTCAAAATCGAGTCGCTCGATGCATTGGCCTCTACGACCTATACGTTTGAAGTAACCGACGAAAATAACCTCCAGGATGAGGTTTCACTGGTTGTGACGACCAAAGCGCCGGCAACTACGCCTATCGAAATGAGCCTTAACGGCGTGTTGTTTAACGCTTCGGGCCCGGTAGGCACCGGCGGCCTTGATCTCGACACAGGTACAGGCACGGGTTCGCAAGCTGCCGGCGCCGAAATCCGCGATATGGGTATCAACTGCGGCGTTAATCCTCCGGCATGGCGTATGCAGATCGGCACTGTTAATGGCGCCGTTATGCGCAGGGTACGCGCCGATATGGTTGAAAACTTTACGTTTGACAACGCCAATACGAAAGAAATTCTTGCCGCTGCCTACGAAACTGGCTCGACTATTTCATCGAACCTCCCGACGTTGTACTGCAATCCCGATGATAACGTTACCGTAACGAACGTTACCCTGCCGTTGGTTGTCGGTGATATGTTTGCGATCTCAGCCAATAACAAGATCTACCTGATCCGCGTTGACGAAATCAACGACGTAGCCGCCGATAATAGCGACAACTACAAAATGTCGATCAAGTATTAATCCGGAATAGGCCGATTATTCGGCATTTCCTTTTTAACAGAAAGTGGAGCGTTATGTCATATAGCGCTCCACTTTTTTTTCATTATACCCTAAATCATATAGTATCAATAAGCGCTACCCTAAAATCCCACAATCCTATTACCCTGAACATCTCCAAAATCTGTGTATATTTGTTCATTAACGTGCATTACCACATCGTTTATGAAAGACCTCCACGACCTGGATTGGGAAACCATACTGGATTACATCGAGACTGAGCAGGCAGCTTTATTAATAGGCCCGGAGGTGATGTATTTTGACGGCCAACCCATGAATATGGCCCTGCGGGAACAGGTTTGGGAAAAATTTCGAAATAAAATAGCTTATAATTACGAGCAGGAAGGATTGTTTTTATTTTCAAATAAAATAGCCAAAAACGACGCTGCGCGGTTTGTCAGAAAATTCATCAATGAACGCGAGCCTGAAGAAGCCATTTATCAAAAAATTATCCAGATTAAATTCCCATTGGTCGTATCTATTAACCCTGACACTTATTTATCCGATACGGCGTATAAATACGGCGTGCGACACAGGTTCAGTTATTTTAAAAGTCGCAATAAGGCCACCGACGACGTGGAAGCGCCTCAAAAAGAACTGCCGTTATTCTACAACCTTTGCGGCGTAGTTAAAGATGATGAATCGATCATTCTGGAATACGAAGACCTGTTCCGGCTAATAGCGTCGTCAGTAGGCGCTCCGGGGTTGCCGCCCAAATTGCAAATGGCGCTCGAAAAAGTGCGCCTGTTTTTATTTGTCGGTTTTCAATTTGAAAATTGGCATACGCAATTATTGCTGCGCCTGCTCTGCGGCCACGAGCAAACCGAAAAATACGCTGCCAACCGGCAACACCTGGAAGACGATACCCGCGATTTTTTATTGCACCAATTTCAAATCGAATTTCTCGATAAGGAATTGTCGTTCCTCGATATGCTCTACGACCAATGCCGCACGCGCAACTTGCTTCGCCCGCTGGCCGATCCGGCCTCTGCCGCTGAGATTGATATCATCAGATTGATACAAACAGGCAAAGACCTGTCGGCGGCCCTCGAAGTCCTGCGGCGTCAAACCGATAATACCCCCGAAGCCCACGAAGCCACCCTGCTTATGGGCCGCTACAACAACCTGATGGAAGAAAAAAACAAGGGCATCATGGACAGCCGCGATTATTTTGTGGAGTATAACCGGCTTATTGACGCTATTTTGACCACCGCCCGACAAGCCGCCGCACGATGAGCCCATCACGCTATAGATATCCGGGCGTAAAGCCTTTTGAAACCTCCCAGGCGGGGCAATTTTTCGGACGCACCCGTGATATCAGGGATCTTTATGAACTCATTTTGCTCGAAAAACTGGTTGTTCTCTTCGGAAAATCGGGTTATGGCAAAAGCTCGTTACTCAATGCAGGTATTATCCCGCTGATGATAGACACCCGGGCGCCGCTCCACCGCCAGTTTGTGCCGCTGCCAATTCGCATGCGCCCCTATGTGCCGGGTAATGAGGAGGGGCCTGTACAAATCGTCTTGGACAAGCTGCGGGAATCCCTGAAGTATGCCAACCCGGCATATGCCATGCTGCGCTCCAAATCGCCGACACTGTGGGAAGCTTTTAAGTGTCAGCAAAGTTATCGCGGCATCCCCAACCGGTTTGTACTTGTTTTTGACCAATTTGAAGAATTTTTCACCTACCCGCAGGGGCAACAGGCGGCTTTTCGCAACCAGCTGGCCGAACTTTTATATACCGAAATCCCGCAGTCCATCCGCGACCGCTGGGATGAGTTCAGCGACGACGACAAAGCCTTCCTTTCCGAGGAGCTGCATGTCAGGGTTGTTTTTGCCATTCGCGAAGATCGCCTGAGCTGGCTCAACAACCTTAAAGCCGAATTGCCGGCTATCCTCCACAAGCGATTCGAGCTCAAGGGTTTTACCGAAGAACAGGCCCGCGAAGCTATCATTCAGCCCGCAGCGCTGCCCCAGGAGATGGGTTTTTTATGCCATACCTTCAAGTACAACGACGAAGCGCTAAGTATCCTGCTCTCTGAACTCAAAAAAGGCGGCGCCGGCCAACACGACGCCGTACGCAACCAGGGGCGTATAGAGGCTTTTTTATTGCAAATATGCTGTGAAAGCATCGAGCGGCAGCTCATTGAGCGCGCCGGCCACGGCGACCGCGATACAGAAGTAGGCACTGAAGACCTGCCCCGCTTCGACCGCATTTACGAAGAATACTACAACAACAAAATCGCCGAACTGCCGCCCGCCGAACAGGGCGCCGCCCGCCGCCTGCTCGAAGATGAACTGGTCAGCCTCAACGAAAATACCGGCGTCGTTTTCCGCCTCAATGCCGATGGCCGTAAATTAATGGCCCAACACGGCGTTACCGAAGCCCTGCTCAAAAAACTGACCGACAATTTCCTGCTGCGCGCCGAACCCAATACAACCGGCGGCTTTAATTACGAAATCAGCCACGATACCCTTGTCGCCCCCGTCCTGAAGGCCCGTGAGTTGCGCCTGGCTGAGGAACGCCGCCGGGCGGCCGCCGCCGCCCTCGAAGCCCGCGAGCTCGAGCTGGCTCAAGAACGCCGCCGCCGCCGCCGGGCCAATATGATAGCCGCCGCCGGCATGTTGCTGGCGCTGCTGGCTACCGGCGCATCAATTTTTGCCTGGCAAGCCAACAAAAAAGCGCAGCGACTGGCCCATACGAGCCAGCTCGTTGCGCATGCACTACAGAAAGCCAAGACCGACGCTACGGAAGCTTTAGATATCATCGGGCAAGCCCTGGCCTTGTCGCCGGGTCATGGCACAGCGCTTCAAGCGCGCCACGATATTTATTCCGAAAATGAATTTTACGATCAGGTGATCAATTGCCAAAATGTTCACAAGATCATCCTCTCGGCCGACGGCGCCGCTTTAATTGCTTTGACCGGCAAACAGGCAATACTCTACGATACCGCAGGCCAAAAAATTAAGCAATTCGACCACCCGGAATATGTAGTCGACGCCAAATTCTACGCAGGGTCCCGCCAATTTTTAACGGCCTGCCTTAATGATACCGCGTATTTGTGGAATATTGAAGGACAACAAGAAGCGCAATTTGATTTTACCCCCCTCGATCAATTGGTCAATATCGCCTGTTCTGCCGATGGGGCGCTTATTGCGCTGGGCGGAAGCAATGGCTTTTTAGGCCTTTATAATTCAAAAGGAGCATTGCTGAAAAGATGGCAAGCCCATTCGGCAAATATTATGGATATCGTTTTTTCACCTCAAGGCGGCGAAATCCTGACAGCTTCGAAAGACAAAACGGCTCATTTATGGCAACTTAGCAATTCAAAACGGCTACAAACCTTTACCCTCGACGACTGGATCTTAGCCGCCGATTTTAGTCCCAGCGGCGACACCATCGCCATTGCCGACAGAGACGGCATGGTGAGGCTCTGGCGAAAAAATGGCGAACTGCTGGCCGCCTGGGTAGCACACGACCGCCGGATCAATAGCGCATATTTTTCTCCCGACGGCAATTATATCCTTACCGCCGGCGACGACAGCAAGATCAAGCTTTGGGATTGCACGGGCCGGCAAATCAAAATTTATCGCGGGCATGAGGGTTTTGTCTGTAATGCCGTTTTTGCGCCTGATGGCGTGAGTTATTACAGTGCCGGCGAAGATCATACGATCAAACGCTGGAAAACCCGCTCCAAATTAGCCGGGCGTTTTACCTGCTATATTGACGAACCTTTATCTGTGATGCAACTTTCCCCTGATGGAAAATATATTGTTACTGCAGCGGGCAACCCGATAGAAGGCGCGGCAAATAAAACCTATGATTCTGAAGAAGATTTATGGAATATCATACTGAACATGCCTCAAAGCCCACAACAGCAATTCGCATATATTTGGGATATCAAAGGTAATCTCTTGAATACGCTTCCTGATCATCAGGATTATATTGAAGACGCAGCAATTTCAAATGACGGCAGCCTGATCGTCACTGGCAGCGGCAATCAAGTGATGCTGTGGGATAAAAACGGCAACAAAAAAGAAATGCTCCACGGAGTCAAAAAAACCGTTGTCGCATTGGCCATATCCCATGACAAACGGCATATTGCATTTTCTCACCGCGATGGGGAAGTGATATGCAGACGGCAAGACGGCAAAATATTCAACCTTGCTCACCCTGTATTGGTATCCGATCTGTGCTTCTCACCCGATGGCAAACGCCTGCTCACCGGCTGTTACGATGATAAACTACGCATTTGGGATATATCGGGTAAAACCCCGCGAATAACCCATACCATAAACGGCAAAGAAGGCCGCATCGAGTCGGTCGCCTGGTCGCCCGACGGGCGCTATGTGGCGATGGGCGAAAGCGGGCTAAAAGCCAAACTAACGGTATTTGAGGCAACGGGTAAACGGGTATTTGAAATCAGCTTCTCTGCCGAAAACAAAACCGGCGGCCGCGCCGTCAATTGCATCGCTTTTTCGCCCGACAGCCGCCTGGTAGCCGCCGCCGCCGAAGGCGGGATAGTACGCATGATGAATCTCAGCGGCGCCGATTTCCAACGCATCGATGAATTCAATAACGCCGGTATAGCCGGCATCGCTTTTTCACCCGACGGCCGCACCATTTTCATCGGCAGCCACGACGGCATGGTCAGCCGGTTCCGTGTTTTGTCGCAGTAGGTAATTGCGTTCTGCGCGCAGGAGAGGCGACTTTGCGACCGTGCGACCGTGCGACCTTTTCAATCTTTGCCGGTCGTTGAGCGGAGTCGAAACGGCGACCGTGCGACC